>JBNLAN010000001.1:0-8656 GCA_050302175.1 Mariprofundaceae bacterium
CGCATGTCACACACCATTGCCGGCATTCATGCCGTGAAACACGCACTTGAAGCAGGCGAACCCATCGCCGAGCTATTGATCGAAAAAGGGAAAACGCATCCGCGCCTGAATGAGCTGATTCACCTTGCCAAAAAACAGGGGGTGCGTTTTTCGTTTGTGCCCAGGCAGGCATTGGAGCGCCATGCGGACGGCGTGCCGCATCAGGGTGTGGTGGCGCGCATGGCGGATAAGGGTGTAAAACTCGGGTTTTCCGAATGGTTAAATGGTCTCAACATGGACACGAAGCCACTGGTGCTGCTTCTCGATCAGGTGACCGATCCACATAATCTGGGTGCCTGTCTGCGCACCGCCGAAGCGGCCGGGTGTGCAGGGGTGGTGGTGCCGAAAGATAATGCCGCCGATCTTCATTCTCCTGTGGTGGCGAAGGCCGCCTGCGGGGCGCTCTCAAGGTTGCCTGTATTGCAGGTGACGAATCTTTCAAGGGCGATGAAAGAGATGCAGCAGGCCGGATTCTGGCTGGTGGGGCTGGCGGGCGAGGCTGAAGCGGACCTTTATGCCACCGACCTGAAAGGCTCGCTCGGCGTGGTGATGGGTGCGGAGGGTGCCGGATTGCGACGGCTGGTGCGCGAGCATTGCGATCAGTTGCTGCGCATTCCCATGCCGGGAAGTGTGGAGTCGTTGAATGTGTCGGTGGCGACGGGGGTGGCGCTGTTCGAGGCAGTCAGACAGCGCGCAGGCTAGATTCAGGCAGCCTGTTTGTCGGCGGTTTTTTCGACGCGAACGAAGGTCTGGCCGCAATATTTGCAGCTGGCTTGTCCGTTTTTCAGGTTGAGATAGACCAGCGGATGCTGTCCGTTGTCGGAACAGGATACGATAGTTTCGGTGACTTTGATTGCTTGTGAGCCCATGATCGCACTCCCCTTGTATCTTCAGAGGCGGCGCATTTTGGAGCGTGGAAAGCAGCTGTCAAGTTCGGGGTGGGAAAATGAATGGGCAACACAGGGGTGCTCTGCCTGTGTTTGCAAGGAGGTAAGCGATGGCTGGCAAGGATTTGGTTCTGATCGAAGGGCTGGAGATTCGAACCGTGATCGGCATCTACGACTGGGAGCGTGAAATTCGCCAGACCGTGCGGCTGGATATCGAAATGGCCTGGGATATCGAGGCGGCAGCGAAAAGCGACCAGATTGCCGATGCGCTGGACTACAAGGCGGTCTCCAAACGCCTGATCGCATTCGTCGAGGCCTCCAGTTTTGGCTTGATCGAGGCGCTGGCCGAGCAGTGCACTTCCATCATTATGAGCGAATTTAAGGTGCCGTGGCTGCGCCTTAAGATGTCGAAGCCGGGGGCGGTGCGCGGTAGCGAAAACGTGGCGGTGCTGATCGAGCGGGGTGTGCGCAGCTGATGCGTGCCCTGATTGGCATGGGTTCGAATATCGAGCCGGAGCTGCATTTGAAGCAGGCCGCAGCGGAAATCAGAGAGCGTTACCCGAAGGTGACGTTTTCATCTGTCTACCAGTCGGCGGCCATCGGGATGGATGGCGATGACTTTCTGAATGCGTGCTGCCTGCTTGATGGGGCGGACGATGAGACGGAGCTGCGGGCATGGATGAAGTCGCTGGAGGATGCGCACGGACGTGATCGCAGCGAGGGGTCATGGAAGCCACGCACCCTCGATCTTGACCTTATTGTTTATGAGGGTGACGTGCGCGACGATGATTTGTACCGTTATGCGCATGTATATGTCCCGGCGACAGAGTTGCTGGGCGAACTCCCGGGGGGCGACTCCGGGCAGCGGCCTGAGGCGGCAAGTGATGTGCAGGCGCTGCTTAAGCGGGAGCTATACTTGTAAATCAGGCGCATGGGATTAAAATGCTCGCACTTTTCCCAGGGTGTTCCAAGCTGTTCGGGGTGGCTGTGTTTACGCACAAAGGGCATGCCATGAGTTATAATAATCAGTTGATAGCCCGACCAGTCTTAATTAAAGGGAGTACAGAATGTTGATTGCGGTTGTCTCTGAAACCCGCGCCCATGAAACCCGCGTGGCGGCAACGCCGGAAACTGTGAAAAAATTTGTCGCGCTGGGATGCGATGTGCGCGTGCAGAAGGGTGCGGGTGCTGCGAGCTCCTATCCGGATGCGCAGTACGAGGCGGCTGGTGCAGCGATTGCCAATGATCTGGCCGCGACCTGCAAGGGGGCGGATGTGGTGTTGAAGGTGCGGGCGCCGCAAGAGGATGAGTTAAAAGCGCTGCCGAAAGGCATGGTCGTGGTAGCTATGTTTTCCCCATATAATAACCCCTTGCTCGAAACTTATGCCAAACAGGGGCTTACCTGTTTTTCGCTGGAGATGATTCCGCGCATTTCTCGCGCCCAGAGCATGGATGTGCTCTCCAGTCAGGCCAATATCGGCGGCTACAAGGCGGTGCTGCTGGCAGGCGAACACTATAAGAAATTCTTCCCGATGCTGATGACTGCCGCCGGCACCGTATCTCCGGCCAAGGTGCTGGTGATGGGCGCTGGTGTCGCAGGCCTGCAGGCGATTGCCACCGCGCGCCGCCTTGGCGCCATGGTGGAGGCATTCGATGTGCGCGCTGCAGCGCGTGAGCAGGTGGAGAGTTTGGGGGCGAAATTTGTCGAGGTGCCGGTGGAGGATGCCGACGGTGAGGATGCCGGTGGTTATGCTAAAGAGATGTCGGACGAATATAAACAGAAGCAGGGCGAGCTGGTGGCCGAGCGTGCAGCCGCTGCTGATATCATTATCACTACGGCACTGATTCCTGGGCGGCCTGCGCCGAAGCTGATCAGTGAAGCGGTTGTTAAAAGCATGAAGCCCGGTTCGGTGATCGTGGATATGGCTGTGGAGATGGGTGGCAACTGCGAACTCTCCGAGCTCGACAAGGTGGTGGAGAAGCATGGCATAACCCTCGTGGGCGTATCCAATATCCCGGCGCTGATGGCGACCGATGCCAGCAGCCTGTTCGCACGCAACCTGTTGCACTTCATGGAGCTGTTGATTGATAAGGAGAGCAAGGCTGTGAATATCGATATGGATGATGAAGTGATTGCCGCTTCGTTGTTGAGCAGGGATGGTGCATTTTTGAAGCCGGAATTGCTGGGAGGTAAGTCATGAGTAGTGCAGCCATGGCCGCCACAGAGGCGGCAGCGCAAGCTTCGCAGGGCGTCGATCCTTTTGTCACCGCTTTCACGGTGTTTGTACTGGCGGTGTTCGTCGGTTATCACGTGGTCTGGAATGTCACCCCGGCCCTGCACACGCCGCTGATGAGTGTCACCAACGCCATCTCCAGTATCATTGTGGTAGGAGCGATTCTCGCAGCAGGCCCCTCCGAGCTGAACGTGGCCACGATACTGGGCCTGGTGGCTGTGGCGCTGGCCTCGGTAAATATCTTCGGCGGTTTTCTGCTCACCCAGCGCATGCTTAGCATGTTCAAGAAGCGGAAGTAGGGGGCGCTGGTGTTATCCGCAAATATGGTGGCGCTGGCCTATCTTGTCGCCGCAATTCTGATCATTCTGGCTTTGAAGGGGCTCTCAAGCCCGGAGTCTTCCCGGCGCGGCAATCTCTTCGGCATGGTGGGGATGTTTATCGCCATCGCTGTGACTTTGCAAATGAAGGATATTCATAACTACGGCTGGATATTGGCTGCGATGGCAGTGGGTGCCGGTGTTGGCGCTGGTTTCGCCAAAAAGGTGCCGATGACACATATGCCGCAGCTCGTGGCTGCGATGCATTCGCTGGTTGGGCTGGCCGCCGTGCTGATTGCGATGTCCGCCTTCTACAACCCGGAAGCCTACGGAATTGCCGCAGCTGATGGGGGCTTGCACCTATCCAGTCGTATCGAACTGTTCCTCGGCACCTTTATCGGCGCCATCACTTTCACTGCCTCCATTGTCGCTTTTGCCAAGCTGCAGGGGCTGGTATCAGGCCGCCCGCTGGTATTTACGGGGCAGCATTATCTGAATCTGCTGCTGGGGCTGGTGATGATCGGTGCGGGAATTATGTTCTGTATCCATCAGGACTGGACCTCGTTTCTTATTATGACGGGGGTTGCACTGCTGCTCGGCGTGTTGCTGATCGTGCCGATCGGCGGCGCCGATATGCCGGTGATTGTCTCCATGCTGAATTCCTACTCCGGCTGGGCTGCCGCAGGCATCGGATTCACGCTCGGCAACAGCATGCTGATTGTGGCAGGTGCGCTGGTCGGCTCAAGCGGCGCGATTCTCTCTTATATCATGTGCAGGGCGATGAATCGTTCGCTGTTCAATGTGTTGCTCGGTGGTTTCGGTGGCGATTCCGGTGGTGGCGATTCCGGTGGTGGCGCTGCCAAGGGTGTGGCGAGTGACCGGCCCTATAAGTCGGGGAGCGCTGAGGATGCAGCCTTCCTGCTGCACAATGCGCGCAGTGTGATCATCGTGCCGGGTTATGGGCTGGCGGTGGCGCGCGCGCAGCACTCGTTGAAGGAGATGGTGGATAAACTGATCGCCGAGGGTGTGCAGGTGCGCTTCGCCATTCATCCGGTGGCCGGACGTATGCCGGGGCATATGAATGTACTGCTGGCCGAAGCCGACGTGCCATACGACATAGTGTATGAAATGGATGCGATCAATTCCGAATTTGCCGATGCCGATGTGGCGCTGGTGATCGGGGCGAACGATGTGACCAACCCCTCGGCCAAGACCGATCCTTCCAGCCCCATTTATGGCATGCCGGTGCTGGACGTGGACAAGGCGCAGCATGTGATTTTCATCAAACGTTCGATGTCGCCGGGTTATGCGGGGCTCGACAATGATCTCTTCTATATGGAGCGGACGATGATGCTGTTTGACGATGCCAAGAAAGCCTGCGAGGCTATCCTGCAAAATTTTGAATAGTCGATGAGGAGAGATACAACATGTTGAAAAGAGTTGCATTGGTGGCGGTTGCAATGGCGGTGTTTTTGGGTTCGACGGCGCCGGCCAGAGCGCAGGCTGCTGATTTTGAGATGCAGGTGGTTTTTGAAGATGCGGTCTATGGCGCAGCCATCGGTGGGCTGATCGGAGGTGGCTTCATGCTGCTCTCCAAGCATCCGACCGACCATTGGGATTATCTGACCACCGGCGCCGGCGCCGGCATTATTCTGGGTGCGGCCTACGGTGTGTTCACCTCCACCCGTAGTTTTGCAGAGTATGAGGATGGCAAGCTGCGCATTGCCATGCCGACACCGCAACTGGAACTGCGCAATGATGAACTTGCCATGCAGGCGGATGTGTTCAGAACCCGTTTCTAGGATTGCCACGTTCCGATGAGCGTAAAGCCCGGCCTTTGGCCGGGCTTTTTGTTGTTCTGGCAGCAAAAAATGCCCGATTTTCCCGGCCAATGTTTCAAGTCCTAAAAAAGCCCGCTTGAGGCTGTTGACAGCTGATGAGTCCGACACTATGGTTCGCGACCCTTTGGTACCCCCATGTGGGGATGTATCGAGGTTTTTTGAGTTTAAGACGAGGTAACGATGCCGACAATTAACCAGTTGATCCGTAAAGGTCGTCAGGACAAGCGCAAGCGCAACATGGTGCCTGCGCTGGATGCCTGCCCGCAACGCCGTGGTGTTTGCACCCGCGTATATACCACTACCCCGAAGAAGCCGAACTCGGCGCTTCGTAAGGTCGCACGTGTGCGTTTGACGAACGGTCAGGAAGTTACGGCATATATTCCTGGCGAAGGCCATAAGCTGCAGGAGCACTCGGTTGTGCTGATTCGCGGCGGCCGTGTAAAGGATTTGCCTGGTGTTCGTTACCATATTCTTCGTGGCGTACTGGATACCACTGGTGTCGAAGGCCGTAAGCAGGCCCGCTCCAAGTACGGCGCGAAGCGTCCGAAGTAAGTTCGAGGAGTTTAGGTTATGCCACGTAAAGGACCACCAAGCCGTCGCCCGATTATTCCTGATGCCAAGTTCGGGGATGTGCTGGTTTCGCGCGTAGTGAACAAGATCATGCTGGACGGCAAAAAGACCGTGGCTGAGGATATTGTTTACGGCGCTATGGAGCTGGCTGCCTCGCGCCTGAAAGGCGAGCCGCTGAAGACTCTGCATGATGCCATTGACGCTGTGCGTCCGATGGTGGAAGTGAAATCCCGCCGTGTGGGTGGTGCAACCTATCAGGTGCCGATCGAAGTTTCTGATCGTCGCCAGACCGCGCTGGCCGTTCGCTGGCTGGTTGAGTATGCGCGCGGTCGTTCAGAGCACACCATGGCCGAACGTCTGGGTAATGAGATTAGTGATGCGCTGCAGGAACGCGGTGGCGCATTCAAGAAGCGTGATGAAACCCATCGTATGGCGGAAGCCAACAAGGCGTTCTCACACTTCCGTTGGTAGTTTGATTTAGTTAGAAGATTTTAGTTTTTATTTGTTCTAAAGAGTTGTGAAGAGGAGTAGCTGACAGTGGCTAGAAAGACCCCATTGGAGCGTGTGCGCAATATCGGCATTATGGCCCATATTGATGCCGGCAAGACGACGACAACCGAGCGTGTGCTTTTCTATACCGGTGTTTCCCACAAGATCGGTGAAGTGCATGATGGTGCTGCAACCATGGACTGGATGGCGCAGGAACAGGAGCGCGGCATCACTATTACCTCTGCAGCAACAACCTGCTCATGGCAGGATCATCAGATCAATATCATCGACACCCCAGGTCACGTGGACTTCACCATTGAGGTGGAGCGTTCACTTCGCGTGCTCGACGGCGCAGTAGGCGTTTTCTGCGCTGTGGGTGGCGTAGAGCCACAGTCCGAGACCGTATGGCGTCAGGCCGACAAGTATCACGTTCCGCGCATTGCGTTTGTCAACAAGATGGATCGCACCGGTGCTGAATATTTCCGTGTAGTAGATGAAATCGCAGAGCGCCTCGGCCACAATGCCGTACCGCTGAATCTACCGATCGGTGCTGAAGAGAACTTCAAGGGCGTAGTGGATCTTATCCGTATGAAGGCCATTGTCTGGAACGATGAGTCGATGGGTGCGGAGTATTCCGTTGAAGAGATTCCGGCCGATCTGAAAGATCAGGCTGAAGAGTATCGCGAGAAGCTGCTGGATTCCGTACTTGTATACGATGATGCCCTGATGGAAAAATATCTCGAGGGTGAAGAGATTCCTGAAGATGCGCTGAAGAAGTGCATCCGCAAGGCCACCATTGCCATCGAGATGATTCCGGTTCTGTGTGGCACCGCTTTCAAGAACAAGGGCGTGCAGACCCTGCTGGATGCAGTGGTCGATTTCATGCCTGCGCCGGTCGATGTGCCTGCCATTAAAGGTCATAAGGTCGATTCCGAAGAGGAAGACTCGCGTCCGAGTTCCGATGATGCGCCGTTTGCGGCACTTGCATTCAAGGTAATGACCGATCCGTTCGTGGGTACGCTGACCTTCTTCCGCGTCTATTCGGGTGTGCTGGAAGCCGGCTCCTATGTGATCAACTCTGTGAAGGGTAAGAAAGAGCGCATTGGACGTATTTTGCAGATGCACGCCAATGATCGTAAGGAGATCAAAGAAGTGCGCGCCGGTGATATTGCCGCGGCTGTCGGCCTGAAGTTCACCACTACCGGCGACACACTGTGTGACGACGCCAAGCAGATCGTGCTGGAGCGCATGGAGTTCCCTGAGCCGGTGATCTCGGTTGCAATTGAGCCAAAGACCAAGGCTGACCAGGAGAAGATGGGTATTGCCCTCTCGAAGCTCGCCGCCGAGGATCCTTCTTTCCGTGTGCATACCGACGAAGAGACCGGCCAGACCATTATCGCTGGTATGGGCGAGCTGCATCTGGAAATTATCGTGGATCGCATGAAGCGCGAATTCAAGGTTGAAGCCAATGTAGGTAAGCCGCAGGTGGCTTATCGCGAAACCATCCGCAAGGCCGTCGAGGCGGAAGGCAAGTTTGTTCGTCAGTCCGGTGGTCGCGGTCAGTTTGGTCATGTATGGCTGAAGATCGAGCCGCAGGAAGCAGGCGCTGGTTTTGAGTTTGTTGATAACATTACGGGCGGCGTGGTTCCTCGCGAATATATCCCGGCTGTTGGCAAGGGTGCTGAAGAGGCGCTGCAGAACGGTGTAATGGCCGGCTTCCCGATGGTGGACGTCAAAGTCACTCTGTATGACGGCTCTTACCATGATGTGGATTCGTCCGAAATGGCGTTCAAGATCGCGGCCTCCATGGGTATCAAGGAGGGTTGTGCCAAGGCCAGCCCGGTACTGCTCGAGCCGATCATGAGTGTCGAGGTGGTAACCCCGGAAGAGTACATGGGCGACATCGTCGGCGATTTGAATCGTCGTCGTGGCAAGATCATGAACATGGGCGATCGCTCCAACTCCAAGGTGGTGGATGCGGAAGTGCCTTTGAGTGAAATGTTCGGTTACTCGACCACGCTGCGTTCCGCATCGCAGGGTCGTGCGACCTACACTATGCAGTTTGATCACTATGAAGAAGTTCCTAACAACATTGCGCAGGAAATCGTTGCGCGTGTGAAAGGTTAAGGAGAGGCAGAATGGCAAAGGAAAAATTTGAGCGTAACAAGCCGCACGTAAACATTGGCACGATTGGTCACGTTGACCATGGCAAGACGACGTTGACAGCGGCGATCACGAAGGTTCTGTCTGAGACGGGTCAGGCGACATTTAAGGATTAC
>JBNLAN010000002.1:0-109252 GCA_050302175.1 Mariprofundaceae bacterium
CTCGCCATCTACGCCACCCGCCACCTCTCCTGCGCCCACCTGAATCCTGCCGTAAGCCTCGCCATGGCCGCCGCCGGGCGCATGTCGGCCAGCAAACTGCCCGCCTACCTCTCCGGCCAGTTCGCTGGCGCCTTTGTTGCCGCAGCCGCCCTCTACCTGCTCTTTGCCGACTCCATCGCCCACTTCGAAGCGCTGCACGGAATCGCGCGCGGCGCACCCGAATCGGCTCGCACCGCCATGATGTTCGGCGAGTTCTTCCCCAATCCCGCTGCAGGCGATGCTGTGGTTGCCAGCGCCACCACCGCATTTCTGGCCGAAGCGGTCGGCACCGCGGCCCTCGTCTTCATGATTTTCAATCTGACGGAAGGGTGCAACGTCGGCAGGCCCGGCAACGACCTCGCACCGCTCTTCATCGGCGCCACTGTGGCCATCATCATCGCCGTGGTCGCACCGCTCACACAGGCCGGGCTGAACCCGGCGCGCGATCTTGCCCCGCGCCTCTTTTCGATGCTGGCCGGCTGGGGCGATGCGGCGCTGCCGGGCAGCGGATTCGATTTTATCACCGTCTACGTGCTCGGCCCGATTGCAGGGGCGCTGGCGGCAGGTATGCTCTTCACCCGGGTCAGCGAACCGATGATGAAGAGAAAGAGTTCATGCGAAAGCTGTAATTAGGAGAGACGAATCATGACGACGCAGACACACAAGAATTTGAAGGATTATTACGGAAAAGTTCTCGGCCACTCGAACGACCTCAAGACCAACGCCTGCTGCTGCGATGCCGATTCGGTGCCGGCCGAGGTGCGCGAGGCGCTGAAGCTGATCCACCACGAGATCACCGACCGCTTCTACGGCTGCGGCTCGCCGATCCCCCCGCTTTTGGAGGGGAAAACAGTGCTCGATCTCGGCTGCGGCACCGGGCGCGATGCCTACGTACTCAGCAAGCTGGTCGGCGAATCGGGGCATGTGATCGGTGTGGACATGACCGACGAGCAGCTGGAGACGGCGCGCAAGCACATCAGCTACCACACCGACAAGTTCGGCTACAAAAAGGCGAACATCGAGTTCCGCCAGGGCTTCATCGAGGATTTGCAGGAGGCCGGCATCGCCGACGAATCGGTGGACATCGTCGTCTCCAACTGCGTGATCAACCTCTCGCCCGACAAGGAGTCCGTGTTCAGGGAGATCTTCCGGGTGCTGAAGCCGGGCGGCGAATTGTACTTCTCCGACATCTTCGCCGACCGCCGCATTCCGAAGGCGCTGCGCGACGATCCCGTATTGCACGGCGAGTGTCTGAGTGGCGCTCTGTACATCGAGGATTTCAGGCGTTTACTGGCGAAGATCGGCTGCCCGGACTACCGCAAGACTTCCGAAGCGGTGGTCACCATCGACAACAAGGAGATCGAGGCGAAGATCGGCTTCGCCCGCTTCGATTCGGTCACCGTGCGGGCCTTCAAACTGGCGGCTCTGGAAGACATCTGCGAGGACTACGGGCAGACAGCCACCTACGACGGCGGCATTGCGGGCCATCCGCACCATTTCGATCTGGACGACCACCACCGCTTTTTCACCGGCAAGCCCATGCTGGTCTGCGGCAACACCGCTGCCATGGTGGGCGACACGAGGTTCGGCAAACATTTCAGGGTGACAGGCGACAGAACCACCCACTTCGGTAGTTTTGATTGCACATCCGGAGGTGATTGCAGGCCCGCCCCGGCTTCGACGTCCGAATCCACAGGCGGTGCCTGCTGCTGATTGCGGTTGAGTAGCCGTCATGCTTGACTGCCTGTTACGTGGCCCATGGGAGGGAGCATGAACAAGACCGCCATTTTCAAACTGGATCAGCTCAAGGATCGCAAGCCGGAGTATGCGCTGGTTGCGGGTGTTGATCTGGTCGTCGTCCGCTTCGATGATGAGATCAGCGTCCTTTATGGCCGCTGCGCCCACCGGGGAGCATTGATGAGCGACGGGCATCTCTCCGGGCACAACCTGATCTGCGGCGTGCATAACTGGGATTACCGGGTTGATACCGGTATTTCGGAATACAACAATAAAGAGAAGCTGCACAAGTTCAGCCACTGGATTGAGGACGATCGCCTCTGGGTCGATGAGGATGAGATCGCGGCATGGGCAAAGGCCAACCCGCAACCCTTCTACCGCGACAGCTATCAGGGCAACTATCAGGACACCCATCCGATCCCGGAAGAGCCGCATACCGGCTTCATCCGTCACCTGGCCAGCTTTGGCCTGAGTAAAACCGGCGGACACGGCCCGGGCGGCGCCATGGGCGTGCCACGCAATGCGCTGCCGATGTGGGACGATCTGCAGTTCGTTGTCGCCCAACTGGCCACGATGCCGCAGCTCGATGATGTCCCCGTTGCCACGGAGCTGGTGATCGGTCCGCGCGCGAAAAAACCGTTAAAGCTCGATATCCCGATTTTCGTTTCCGACATGAGCTTCGGCGCGCTCTCCGAAGAGGCGAAGGTTGCGCTGGCGATGGGCGCACAGCTGGCCGGCACCGGCATCTGTTCCGGCGAAGGCGGCATGCTGCGGGAGGAGCAGCAGGCCAACAGCCGCTATTTTTACGAACTGGCCTCGGCCCGTTTCGGCTTCTCGTGGGACAAGCTCGATCATGTGCAGGCTTTCCATTTCAAGGGCGGTCAGGGAGCCAAGACCGGCACCGGCGGCCATCTCCCCGGCGAAAAGGTGAAGGGCAAAATTGCAGCCGTGCGCAACCTTCCGGAAGGCCAGCCTGCGGTATCCCCCGCCCGTTTCCCCGAATGGGATTCGCTGGATCAGATCAGGGCCTTTGCCGATGAGGTGAAGGAGCGCA
Source organism: Mariprofundaceae bacterium (assembly GCA_050302175.1). Classification (GTDB taxonomy): domain Bacteria; phylum Pseudomonadota; class Zetaproteobacteria; order Mariprofundales; family Mariprofundaceae; genus JBNLAN01. The sequence continues at coordinate 2,831 of JBNLAN010000002.1, forward strand.
CCGGCGGCATTCCGGTCGGCTACAAACTCTCCGCCCAGCATATCGAGGCCGACATCGATGCAGCGCTGGAGATCGGCTCCGACTACATCATTCTCGATGGGCGCGGCGGCGGCACAGGCTCCGCACCGCTGATCTTCCGCGATCATATCTCGGTGCCTACACTGCCGGCACTGGCCCGCGCCCGGCAGCATCTCGACAGCAACGGCCATGGCGACATCACCCTGATCGTCACCGGCGGGCTGCGCACGCCTGCCGATTTCGCCAAGGCGCTGGCGCTGGGCGCTGATGGCATTGCCGTATCCAATGCCGCGCTTCAGGCAATCGGCTGCATCGCCATGCGCGCCTGCAACACCAACAACTGCCCGGTCGGTATCGCCACCCAGCGTGAAGATTTGCGAAAGCGCCTGCCGGTCGAAATGGCTGCCGAGCGCCTGGCCCGCTTCTTCGGGGCATCGGTCGATCTGATGAAGGTGCTGGCCCGCGCCTGCGGCCACACCTCATTGAATGATTTCAACAGCAATGACCTGACCACCTGGAAGCGGGATATCGCCGATCTCACCGGCGTCCGCTATGGCGGCGTCTCCGGCAGATAGATGCGCTGATCTGACTCCGACTTAAAAGCTGTTTTTTGCCCGCAAAAAGAGCCTTCTAAGCCCTGATTCACCTTTCAAATAGACCGCAAACCCTTGCGCCTAAAAGGTTCTGCTTGGTCCGACCCCGGAATCGTCGACCCCCTGCTGCTGATCGATCCCAAGGTACAACGAAAAAGGCAGCCACTCGGCTGCCTTTTCTAATTGAGTATTGTGTCCTCGGAATTCTGCATCTACGGCAGTGCGAAATCACGACACTTGTGTCGAATCTCTTTAAGCGCATTCAGTACCGCTGCCAAATCCACCGATTCGTCGCGGAATGTAAGAATCTGTGTCACAGGATTATATTCACGATGATAGTTGGCGAAACTACGATCCCGGATTGATTCGAATGGATCGATACTCGAATCCATGTAGACCGCCGAACTATTGTTCTCGAACCAGTCTTCGATTCGTTCGTCGTAGTGCTCGAAATGATTTCGGATGCTGCGATCAGAGAGCGGGTTGCTATCACCGACATTGAGTTGTTTTCGTAACTTTTCACCTCGTTCGTCGTACTTCTTTGGGGGCCAAAGAATCTTTGAGACGTTTGCGGCAGCGACAAGGATCGATTGAATAGAGCACCAAACCTCGATCTCGTCGAAGTGATCAGTAGTGGCTTGCAGACGTTCTGCTGCGCGTTCTGCAATCTTTGACTGCTTCACGATTTCGCAAATAAAGACCAACTCCGCAAGTGGTTTCATCTAACTACTGCCCGTGATGACAAACATATTACAGAGTCTGGTCCAACTTCGTGTGTTTGGAAACAGGTAAACTGTCCCCGGAATTCCCCCATATATCATCGCACTGCCGAACAGATCGAATGGCTCATGGAATCCCCGGTCCCGGCATTTCGCGAACCTGACTGGTGGCCGAAAAACCCTGCTGAACTCGACCCGCGACTGCGCTCGATCAAACCGGAATATTTTGTTTTTAGCGTCGATAGATATGAGAGCATAACCCGGTGCAACGATGCAGGAGTCTGCACAAACACACCGAATGACTATCTCAACGGTTTTTTACCTTTGTGGCGCTGGGGCTGGGATAGATATACGGATATGGTTTTTTTCAGTGGCGGGCTTGATGGGTTTCGGCCGCGCGATGGAATTTACTTCAGCATAAATAGCGGATACTGGAAGTCAGCCGGGCCCTTGATGGTTTACGATCTGGCAGGGCGCCTTCAGGTAGCAGGCAAAGGATGGCATAACACCGAGCTGAATACCTTCGATGCACTGCGCGTTCCTCCATACTACTTTGATGAAAACGATGATTTGATTCTGAATTACTCCACTGAAGTATCATATGCGAACCGCTTCATGGCATGGCTACGGGCAATAGGAACATAGCCTTTCGAACAAACCCGCCCCACACACTCTTAAAAGCTGTTTTTTGCCCGCAAAAAGAGCCCTCTAAGCCCTGATTTGACTTTCATGCAGGCCGCAAACCCTTGCGGCTAAAAGGTTCTGCTTGGTCCGACCCCGGAACTACCGGACTAAAGATCGCACCAGCGCCCTACTCACTCTGAGCCCAATGACTTAACAAGTTTATATTGTGGCTTTGAGGCTCAAATCGGTCTTCCTCGATCATCCCTACTTTCATCACCACTGGAATTTGAGCAATTAAGCCTGCCAAAATACAAGTTCCCGTGGCCAAGTTTGGAATCGAATCGGCTGAAACCTTATCCAAGTAAGCAATCGTTTTCTCGACTGCCAGCAAGTCATTGTTGTTAATCAGTCTGTGTAAGAAGTAATTGTGCAACTGCGAAATTATTGTTGGTGATATATCGGATGGTCTCTGGCTTGCAATAGTTAGAAATGTTCCAAACTTCCGACCCTCTTTGATGATCTCTTCAAAAGTTTCCAGCCTGTAATCCTTCCACTGAGCACTCTCTCGATCAGAGCTGCGAGAAAGTATGTTGTGGGCTTCATCAATAATAATGTGAAGTGACTTTCCTTTATCCAAGGAACTTTTCTTCGTATCGTATAATTCCTTTGCTAGAAGCATTGGAATCATTTTTCTTATATCAAGATTTACATTTCTTAATGAAACAATTGTAAAGTTCTTATCGATGTGACCACCTTGATTGTCCTCAATTGTCAGCACCTTTTCTAAATCTAGAATTCTCTTATCCAGCCTTTTTATAAGTGGAGATAGATGCTCTCTATTGGAGAACCCTCGAATCATTTCATCATAATATTTAATTATTATTCTCAGGCCAATTCTTTTAATTGGGGAAATCGCACTATTCAAACCAAGATTAGTTATCGAACTGAACTGTTGATCAATTCTATCTCTAAAACCTGCTTCGTGAGGAAACCACTTAACACCACCATCCATTAAATAAAAATCAATTGTGTCTTTTCCGCCGAACAAACTCTCTTTTAAATAACCAGCAATATGCTTCAGAGAATCGTTATCCAAATAGTTCGCCAATTCGTAAAGGAAGTCTTGAGGTATAGTTCTGTCTATATGATTCCCTGCTACTGATGTAGCAGAAAGAATCTTGTCTTTAATCAAAGCGACAAAACTCTCATCGCTACTTAATTGATCTTCAAGGTGGGTATCCCGAATGGCTCGGTTTAAAAAAGGAATTTGAGTTTTCTCAGTAGCTTCTAAAAAGATGGTCCAAAAAGACACGTCCTTTAATGTCTTCTTATGAATAGGAAATTTATCTATTTCATTTATATCCTGAATTCTCTTTTCAGTAGTTAGCTCATAAACATTTTTATAAATGGCATCGATAATTACGTCTTGGCTCTCATAACCATTTTCAGAACCATTGAATTTACCTATGTACTCTCCATTAAAATCAATTAAAAAGAACTTGGCATTTCTCCGGAAGCTTTCAATATCTTTATACTGCTTAAAAACCTCCCTGAATATTTTAGCTAACGTGTAAGATTTTCCGCTTCCGGTATTTCCAAATATACCAATATGGCTTGCAAACAATTTATTGATGCCCAATGAAATTTTTTGGCCATCATCATACTCCAGAACTCCGACCTCAATTGGCTTATCATCCGAATCAACAAAATTGTGAATTTCATTGAACTGCTCTTTAGTTAATAGGTAGCAAGTGTTATCAATTAACGGCAGCTCTTTTATCCCACGCTTAAATCGTCCATCTTCCATAAAGCCGAGAATTTTTACATTCAATATTCTATGGATCTTTTCTTTATTGCTAGAATATGAACTTTTACTTTCCTTGCCTTCTTTGACCGTCTCCCCTTGGATTTTTCCGATCATGATCTCGAAGCCTTTTTTAATTTTTATATAGCCACCTACCGAGATGTTTTGAATGATTTCACCTGCATAGAGAAGTGAAGATGTGTTTTTACCAGAATCTACTTTCACCTTGACTTCTTGACCGACAATTTCGACAACCTGACCCACTCTGAATATAGAGTTGTCAACGATATGTTTTTCTGTCTGGCTAGAGTTTGGCATATTACATAAAACTCAGTTCTGCGGATTCGGAGCTATCACTCTCTGCGACTGCTATATCTTGTTGGGGAACCAGCTGTTTAAAAAATGCATCAGTAATAGCTGGCAAATCATATCTTCCATCTTCCGGATAAATCACTTCCACATTTTTGTTTTTTGCAGAAGTCTTCATGCCTTCGTATGTTGTATTTGGCCCAGGGCTGTGGCTAAAGATGTAAACCATCAAAGTCGGATTTGAATCAACCACCTGCATGGTCATTTTGTAAATATGTTCATCAGCAAAAGAAAATCCCATTACAAACAGGACACTGTTCTCTTTTTCTAATTCGTTGGAGTAGACCCTTAATAAGGCATAGTAATATTCGTTTAAAACTGTGGTCTCAAACTTTTTCTTGGTTGGATTAACGATTCTTAGGCTGCTGTAGTTAGGCTCGAAATCTTGGTTCACTTTTCGTACTGTCTCTAACCCCTGATCAAGGAAAATATCTCCACTATCTTCCCTCCACGAAAGCGAACCATGTAATTTTAGAATGTTAAATATGGGAATCTCGGATGTGTTTTCGTAATGAAGACTTTTCTTGAAATACGACTTCTTAAAATTTCCAATATCATATCTTGGATTAAACCTGCCACTAAAACCGTCATTAAACTCTATGCCAGTTTCTTCAAGTGCTTTTTCTGAAAACACATCAATATTGGTCGTAAAAATATTAACCTGTTTGGTAAAAATAGAATCTTCTCTTTTGAGCAAAAGATAATTGATGCTCTTATAAAATTCTCTGTAGTTTTGAAGAACCTCATCCTTATTAGTATCTGTCACTGCATCTACAATTTTTAGATTCCCCAGCATGCACTTCTTAAAATACTTCTTTTTCAGCTGAAGAACTTTGGCTTCATCTCCGGCATCTTCAGCAGCTGTTAAATCAACCTCAACATTGTGAAGCACATCTAAGAAAGGTCTTGAAAGACCTGAGCCAATGAGAAAGTTAATATTCGTGCTCGCAATGGTTTTTTTTAAATCATGTAACAGATTCATTATTTATTTGCCCCCGCCTTGAATGGAAACAAGCATAAGCGCCCCTATTTAACATGGCAATTTCCTATATGCATATAACTTGTTCCCGAAGCGCGAGCAACCTGCCGCAAAAAGAAAGGGCCCTGCAATGCAGAGCCCTTTCACATTTCCCCAACCGGTTAACTATTACAGCCAGATCATACTGCCAGCTTGTCGGCATGCAGCGCTTCCAGAGCCATACGCGGCTTGACGCTGACAATGCGCAACAGCGCACGGGCCGGGCCGGTTGGTTTCCTGCGCCCTTGCTCCCAGTTTTTCAGCGTAGCGGGGCTTACCCCCAGCATGGCGGAAAACTGCGATTGCGATAGCCCTGTCTTGGCTCGCACAGCCTGCACGTCCACATCTGCAAACTCGAAACTTCTGGACGGCTTTTTCTTGCCACGTTTGATCGCACCCGCCTCGCGGAGGCTTGTAGTCAATTCATCGAAAAGCTTCTTATCCATCTCCAAACTCCTCTTCTACCAGCGCTTTCAGAACTTTGACCTGATCTCTGCTCAGATTCTCCTGCTCATTCTTGGCATAGGCCAACAGCATGAATACCTGACTCTCGGACACGGCCCAGTAGTAGATCACCCGTGCGCCACCTCGTTTGCCGTGGCCTTTGGCTGCAACCCGCACTTTGCGGATTCCGCCACTACCGGGAATCGTCGCACCCATGTCCGGACGGTCTGCAAGCTCAGTCTGAAACTCCGCATACTCATCGTCGTGCATTAGTGCTTTGATCTGACGTGTGAATACGGATGTTTCGACTATGACCATGCGCAACCATACGCCAATGGCGTATAAATGTAAACTTTATCACTACCATACAGACCAGAATATAAAAGGGCCCTGCGATGCAGAGTCCTTTCACATTTTCCCAACCGGTTGAAGCTTACAGCCGGATCACGGCCTACTTCGTGAGATAGAAAGTGATGTTGGTAACCACCCGGACATCCTTCTCGATCTTGCCGGTATCGCCATAATTCTCGCCGACATCGCGGATCGTGAAGCCGCCCTGCCGGGCCTCGCGGATACCGCCGACCTCAACATCGGCATTGGCTGCGAACTCGTTGGCGGCAAGGCGGGCATTCCGGGTTGCCTCCTGCAGCATCTCCGGCTTGATCGCATTGAGCTTGGTGAAATAGTACGACGGCTCGCCGTTGCTGATATCCAGCCCCCGCGCGATCAGCTCATTCATCTTCGCGCGCACCTTGGCAACCTGATGCACCTTCTCAGTCTCCACCTCGATGGAGCCGATCAGATAATATTTGGTCTCCACCAGCTTCTGATTCTCATCGCGGAACTCCTTTTCCCGATAATCGACCACCCCCGGCGTGATCTCCGACTCCCCGAAACCGCTCTTCAGCAGCAGCGCCACGATCTCTTTCTGATCCGCCTTCGAGCGCTCATACAGCTTCGGAACCTCCGCCTTGCTGCTTCCGGCCACGGTGTATAGCACCTTCCAGTTGGCGCGATCCGCCTCGACCCGCTTCTCGGCGAGCCCCTTCACCTCGGCGGTGTTGAGCGCAACCTTGGCGTTGTAGAGCATCTGGCCAACGAAGTAGCCGCCTGCGGCAATGCCGAACGCCACCAGCAGCGCAGCCGCCAGAAATTCGATCCGACCGATATTGTTCATCCTTACCTCCACAGTGTGATTTCCCTGCCAACGTTAGGTGCATCCCCGGCAGGCTGCAACGCAAACATGGAGGCCATCCCGCCGATGGTATAGAATCAGTATCGGCCGCCCGGCAAACGGGCCGCCCAGGGATCAATATGAACGACAAAAACACCACACGGAGCATGGCGCTCTTCTGCGATTTCGAAAACGTGGCGCTCGGCGTGCGCGACGCCAAATACGCCGCCTTCGACATCGGCAAGGTGCTGGAGCGGCTGCTATTGAAAGGGAATATCGTGGTGCGCAAGGCCTACTGCGACTGGGAGCGCTACAAGGAGTTCAAGGCGCCGATGCACGAGGCCTCGTTCGAGCTGATCGAGATTCCGCATGTGCGCCAGAGCGGCAAGAACTCCGCCGATATCCGCATGGTGGTCGATGCGCTCGACCTCTGCTACACCAAGGCGCATGTGGATATCTTCGTGATCATCTCGGGCGATTCCGATTTCTCGCCGCTGGTCTCCAAGCTGCGCGAAAACAACAAGACGGTGATCGGCGTTGGCGTGAAAAACTCCACCTCCGAACTGCTCACCGCCATCTGCGACGAATTCATCTACTACGACGATCTGGTGCGCGAATCGGAATCGCGCGGCAAGGCAAGGCGCAGCCGCAGCGCCGCCAAAGCCAGACCGAAAGACGGCAAGGAGAACAAAGCGGGCGATGACAAGGAGAAGCTGGCGCAGGAGGGGATCGACCTGGCGCTGGCCACGATCGAGGATCTGTTCAAGGAGCGCGGCGAGGAGGAGAAGCTGTGGGGCTCGATGGTGAAGCAGACGCTCAAACGCCGCCACCCCGGCTTTTCGGAAGGCTATTACGGCTTCAAGACCTTCGGCCTGCTGCTGGAAGAGGCGCAGAAGCGCAAGTTGTTGCAGCTGGAGCTCGACGAGAAATCGGGCGGCTACATTATCCGCACTGTCAGCTGAGCGCCGCCCGGCGATAGCTGAGTATCCTGCCCCGGTAGGGCTCCTCATCGGCCAGCACTGCCTCGGCCCGCTCTTCTGTGCAGCAATAGCCCAGCTCCTGCATGCAGCGGTTGAACTTGCCGACATGGCCGCGATTCGGATCGACAATGATCACGTTCGCATCCGGTTTGGCATGCCGATCGATGAAGGCCGAGAGCTGATCGTGGTGGCCGCGCTCATAGAGCAGATCGCTGCCGATGATCAGATCGAACTTCCCGGCTGCCTGATCCTCCCCGTCTCCGGCCCCATCTCCACCCCAGTCACCGGAGATCGTGCCGATATCATCCAGATCGTTCAGCACCGTGTTGTTTCTCAGAAAGTTCGGCATTTCGGGGTGGTGGTCGCTGGCGGTGATATCGGCACCGCGCCGCTGCAACACGAGGCTGGCCAGCCCCAGACCGCAGCCGACCTCGAGGATGCGCAGGCCCTTGATCGCCTGCTCGCTCATCAGCCGCGCCAGCATCTGCCCCGAGGGCCACACCACACCGAACAGCCCCCAGTTGGCATCGCTGATGCCGGGGCGCACGTCGGCGGGGTCGGGTTGTACATATTGCTGGGTATCGGACAGCGAGCGGATGAAAAAGCTCTCGCCGCCGATGCGGTAGCTGCGAAAGCGCACATCGTATTCCTGTTGCATGTAGGGGGCTGCCTCGCTGCCATTTGACGCCGGATATGAAATGATGGGTCAGGACAGGCAGAGGGACTAAAAGTCAGGCCTTGGATGCAGCTGAAGTGGCACTTCGCCGGTCAAGGTACGGCATTGCGCCCCTGCTGGCAAACCTGCCGGTGGCAGCACAAAAAAAAGGGCCCTGCCGAAGCAGAGCCCTTTTACATTTCCCCAACCGGTTAAATGGTTCGCCTGATCATCGGGGGTTACAGCCAGATCATCAGCCCCATCGCCTGCGGATGCGGCAGATCGGGATGCTCGGGATACATGCGGATACGATAGGCATAATCGCCGGTATCCTCCGGATGCAGGTTGGCGACGAACTCCCCATCCTTCTCATGCTTGAGTTGCACCGTGCCGGACGGACGATAGCCACCATCGCGCGACGGGCGATACAGCACCGCCTCGATGCGCACATCGCTAGCACTCAGGCCATCCAGATCGGCCTTCACGCGCACGGTGATATCATCGCCATAATTCCACTGCGACTGCGTTGGCTGCCCGCTGGCATCGGAAAGACGCAACTTCGGCCATGCATTGCGAACCTTGCTCTTCCATGCGGCAAGTGCCTTGCCCGCCCTGAAATCATCAGCAATCATGTAGGTGCCCCTCTCGGAGGCCTTTACATAAAAGCGCTTGGCATATTCCGCCACCATGCGATCGGTATTGAAATACGGAATGCTTTCGATCATCGCACGCTTGGCGATGCGCACCCACTTCTCCGAAAATCCGCCGTCGCCACGCTGATAATAGGTTGGGATGATGTCGTACCTCAGCACATTGATCAGCGAGGTGAAATCTTCCCAGTTGCGCAGTTCGGCATCCTCGATTTCGCGCTCGCCACCAATCACCCAGCCGTTGTCGCCCTTATAACCCTCAGGCCACCAGCCATCGAGAATGGAGAGATTCGGCGCGCCATTCATCGCAGCCTTCATGCCGGAGGTGCCCGATGCCTCCATCGGACGCAGCGGATTATTCAGCCACACATCGACACCGGAGATCATGAAACGCGACAGGCTCATATCGTAGCCCTCGATCATCAGCACCTTGCCGATGAATTCAGGCTTGCGCGCAAGCTCGTGAATGCGGCGCAGCAGCTCCTGGCCCGGGCCATCGGCCGGATGCGCCTTGCCTGCAAACAGGAAGACCACCGGATGCCCGACCTCCTCCAGCATTTTCGCCAGACGCACCTCATCGTGGAACAGCAGCGTGGCACGCTTGTAGGTGGCAAAGCGGCGTGCGAATCCGATCACCAGGGTGCGCGGATCGAAATTGACAGTCATTTCACGCACCATCTGCATGCTCTCGCCATTGCGCTCGGCCTGATGCACAAGCAGCTCGCGCACATGCTGCAACATGCGCAGCTTGTTGGTCTGGTGAATACTCCAGAACAGATTGTCCGGAATATCCTGAATACCTTCCCAGAAATCGGGATTCTGCAACTTGCCGCGCCAGCGCCCGCCAAGCTGCTGATCGAAGATATTGATCCACTCCTGCGACATCCAGGTGGTGACATGCACACCGTTGGTCACCGAGGTCATCGGATTCTCCTCGACCGGCACGTCCGGCCACATATGCTGAAACATCCCCGAGCTGACTTCGCCATGCAGCTTGGCCACACCGTTTTGATAGGAGGAGCCGTGTGTGGCAAGTGCGGTCTGGTTAAAGCCGGAGCTGCCATGCCCGAAATCGCCGTGGCCCAGCTCGTGCAGGCGCGAAATCTTCACGCCCAGCTTCTCGGCATAGTGCCCCATATAGGTATCGAACATCTCGATCGGAAACACATCGTGCCCGGCCGGGACCGGCGTATGCGTGGTAAACACGGTGGAAGCCGCTGTCACCTCGAGCGCCTCATCAAACGAAAGGCCATAGCCCTGCACCAGCTCGCGCATACGCTCCAGCACCACGAATGCGGCATGGCCTTCGTTGGCATGCCATGAGGTCGGCTCGATCTTCATGGCGCGCAGCGCCCGCACACCGCCAACGCCGAGGATAATCTCCTGCTTGATACGATTCTCGATACCGCCGCCATACAGCTGGTGGGTGATTTCGCGGTCGGCCGGGGTATTGGAATCGACATCGGCATCGAGCAGCACCATGTTGATGTGCCCGGCCTGAGCCTCCCATACTTTCAGGTTCAGGGCGCGGCCCGGCAGCTCGACCTGCAACATCATATCGCCGCCCTCTTCATTCTTCATCGGCTCGATGCAGAGGTCTTCAAAGCGGTTATCGTGATAGGTGGCAATCTGACGACCCTGCGCATCGATGCTCTGCGTGAAGTAGCCGTTTCGATACAACAGCCCCACGGCGGTAAACGGCAGACCGAGATCACTGGCGGATTTGCAGTGGTCGCCCGCCAGAATGCCGAGACCACCGGAGTAGATCGGCAGCGATTCGTGCAGGCCGAACTCAGCCGAGAAATAGACGAAGTGGTGCTTGCCCGGATGCTCCTTTTTGAGGCTGGAATACCACTGGTTGGAGGGCTTCAGATAGGAGTCGAAATCCGACATCACACCATTGTAGAGCGAGAGAAAGGCGCGATCCGCTGCCATCTCATCAAGCCTGTTCTGGCTCACACGGCGCAAAAACAGGCGCGGATTATGGCCGCACATATCCCAGAGCAGCGGGTCCATTTGATAAAACAGGGTACGCGCCTTGCTGTTCCAGGAGAACCACATATTCGAGGCCAGCTCTTCCAGACGCTTCAACACAGGATGGATTCGCGGGCGAACCTGCAGATAATAGGTCTGACCCTTTTCAGTATGCATGACAGAACTCACGGCAACTCCTTTCCCAACGTTGGAACGAGCGGCTCCAGCGATAAATACGCAAGTTTTTTAGGCGCGGAACCCTGCGCCAAACGGTGCTGACAAGTCAATGTAAAACCGGGCGTTCAGCCGCCCAGCAAACTCTTTTTCAGCCCTTTGTCGGCCGGCTTATTGCCGAACCAGACGCTCAAAACCGCCTGCTGGATTTGATTGCCGGATACGCTTCCCTGCAGGACCCCGTTAAAGGTGACCTGCGTGCTGCCATCGGGCAGAAAATCAATCAGCACCTCATCACCCTTTTTCACCGGCCCAAGCAGCGCCGTGAACTGATCCAGCCCTGCACGCATTGCGGCCACTTCACTCTCCGAATAGTTGGCTGCAAAACCCTTATTCCAGCCATCGACGATTTTACTACGCCCCACTTCACCATATACAAAATGCAACAGCATCCGCTTTGCTCCGCGACCCTCAATCACCTGCCGCGCATCATTCGTCACCTTATCGAGATAGAACGCACCGACATAGATATCGAATATAAACTCCGTACGCATGCCAACACCATTAAGTTGCAGACTCTTCCCGGTCACTTCAAATCGTTCCGGCACCTGCACTCCCTCAAACTCCATCGCCATTGCGTGGCCTGAAAACAGATATAAAAATCCGCTCAGGACCCCTGTCAGCACTCGATTCATCGCTCCTCCTGAAGCCTGATCACATGGCAGCATAGCACAGCACCATGAATTGCGTTAAATTAGGCGCCATCTTAGCCATTCCGGAGCTACGCCATGAAAAAAGCCGCTGTAACCGCCCTGTGTTATCTTGCCCTGATCGCCTTCTCCAATACGGCCTGTGCAGGCGAAACTATCGACAAAGCCAAGGAAACAGGCAAGGAGATCGGCACTGCATTCAAGGATACCTTTACCGAGATTGGGCACAATATGCGCAAAGCGGCCGGCGATGTGGCTGATGAGGCGGTGATCGTGGGCCATACGGTGAAAAAAGAGGTGAAAAAAGAGTTCGGCAGCGACAAAAAAGAGAAGAAGGCGGAGGAAGAAAAAGCCGACGAATAGGTTGATACCCGGCCCACGCCAGCTAAATCATAATTAAGAACACCACCCCAAAAACAATTACCGAGCTGCATATAACACCCAGGATCGGGAACACCCTTTTCCGCTGTTTCTGAACCAGCCCCGCCACACCCAGGCCAAGAGCGACCACAGCGACGACAATCGCAAGGCAAAACATCCCCACCAGCATAACGATTGCGTCAATATCCTCACCTTCAAAAATCGCCCCGGGTGAGGCCAGCTCGGTCTCCGCCGCCGCAGCGAGCAGAAGGATGATTCCTGCAACCGACAGTACCGACAAACCGAATGAGGAGACTCCCACCCATGAGTGGCTCGCCCGGCCCGACTCAGGCCCCGAAGCATCCTGCCCGCCCTGCCGGGAAGGCACGACAGATGCTTCTCTTTTTACAGCGATGAAACCACCCAGACAGGCTGCCGGAACGATCAGCAGAAGACCGGTCATATCGTACCAGAGCGGCGCCTCTCCCCAGAAAAACAGTCCGATAAAAATCCCTGTAACCCCGACCAGAGCAGCATTGAACAGCCGGCTCTCCCGGGCGATGCTTCCCGCAATGTATCCCCCCAATACCGTAAACCCGGAACCGAGCAGGACCGCAAACAGCATCAGTGGAGTGTTGGAATAGACGGAATCCACAGTAAGTGCGTCGATATCACCGTCATTCATCGCATAAAAAACCCCTGCAACGATGCCGATGATCGCCGCAACTACAAAGGTGCCCACAGAATCGACCAGAAACCCGAGAAAAACAGCTTTCGGCTGCACTCGCAGATTCCTTAGCATCGATTTGAAGTCAGCTCTCGTTTCGCTCATTCCGGCCTCCATTCCCTTGTGCGGCAGAAGTTCATTCGAAGCATGAAAGGATGTCAAACAGACAAATATTTATATCCTGCCCGAAAATTCAGCCGGCTGCCTCGACACCTTCCCGTTGTATTACTTCACGCCGGACCACAGCAAAAACCTGAGAAACCGTGGCCCTGCAACACATCGAGGATTGTTTTATCGGCATTGGAAGGTATGGTGCCGTAAGCATGCACACAACTCTTCCGGGAGGTTTAAATCGATGCAACCGCATATCCGTCATATTCTGAAAGAGGCCGTGATGTTTCTGGTCATGGTTATCTGCCTGTTCTCCGCACGTTCGTCATTTGCCGACCACTATCTGGTTCCCTCTGGCTCCATGGAATATACCCTGATGCCTGGCGATCATGTTCTGGCAGACAAAACTGCTTATGGCGTCCGGCTTCCGTTCAGCGATATCAAAGTATCCTCAGGCGATCCTGTCCGGCGCGGCGAGGTGGTGATTTTTGACGAACCCAAAACTGGCACCCGTCTTATCAAGCGCGCCATTGCAGTCGGCGGCGACCTTGTAACGCTGGAAAAGGGGCGGCTCAGCATCAACGGCAAACCGCTTGCTGCGGCCGATCCCGCCACCGAAGCATTCGGCAACCACATTGCACAACTGAATCTTGCCTACGGCGGCGGCCCGGACATTCGCGATGTTAAAATACCTGCCAACATGGTGCTGGTGGTCGGAGATGCCCGCGGCAACAGCCGCGATGGCCGCTATTTCGGACTGATCCCGGAGCAGGCCATCTATGCCAAGGCCATTTCGGTATTCTACCGTTCAGGGGAAGGGATCGTCTGGAACGAACTGTAAATCGTCCGGAACAAACCAAAAAATGGTTACAAGCTCCCCATCTTCGGCAACTCGCCGACCAGCGGCGCTACATAATCGAGCCAGGCTTTCGTGACATCGTTACCGTCGGCATTGATGTACTCATCCTTCATTTCGGTGGCTTCACGTGCCACGGATGCGAGCGGCGTGATAAAGCACTCGCTCCTGTACGGAGCGCTTGAGAGACGTCGAATCGCCACCGAGCCCGGCTCACCGGCAGAGGTGGCATGGTTGACCGCCACCTTGCCGACCTCACGCGCCTCGCGCGCATCGACCTCAGAGATAATGGTCGGGAAGGAGCGCTGCAGATAACCGAAGGTATCGGCCCGTACACGCGCACCCTTGCCCAGCGCCTCCCTGGCAAGGGCGGCCAGTGTATCGCCCAGGGCACCCGTGCCGGAGAGCTGGATATTACCGTGGCTATCGCGCTCGCCTGTGCTGGCGATCGGATTGCCATCTTTATCTGCGACACCTTCGGAAACCGCAACCACACAGCGGCCGTGCTTCGCCACCATCGCTTTCACATCGGCCTTGAACTTCTCTTTATCGAATACCCGCTCTGGCAAATAGATCAGGTGCGGGCCATCATCTCCGGCCTGGCGCGCCAGCGCCGAAGCCGCGGTCAGGAAACCGGCATGCCGGCCCATGACCACGTTGATCTTCACACCCGAAAGTGCGCGGTTGTCGCGATCGTCGCCCATGAAGGCGAGCGCCACGAATTTCGCCGCCGAGGCATAACCCGGACAGTGGTCGGTCACCTTCAGATCGTTATCGATGGTTTTGGGGATATGCACGGTGCAAAAATCGTAGTTCGCCTCTTTGGCCATCTCGGCGATAATGTGGGCGGTTTCGGCTGAATCGTTGCCGCCGATATAGAAAAAGTAGCGCACGTCGTGCTTCCTGAACACTTCGAACACCTTCTCGCACTCCGCCTTACCGGGCTTCAGGCGCACCGAGCCGAGTGCCGCTGCCGGGGTATTGGCCACCTCTTCAAGCTGCTCAACGCTCTGCGTGGTCAGATCAGTAAAGCTCTCATCCATGATCCCCTGAATACCGTGACGGGCACCGAGAATGCCGGTGATCGCCTCCTGCCTGCGCGCCGCGAGAATCGCCCCGACCAGTGACTGATTGATGACTGCCGTTGGCCCGCCGGATTGTCCGATTACCATTTTCCCCTTCAGCATATTGCCCTCCTCGCTTCGATTTGAGTGTTAATTCGGCTTGCGCGCCGCCCGCGCCACAGATGATCGCGTGGATGCAATATGATAGCATACGTATCGCTGCGTGAAAGGAGGGCTCTTGCCGCTGCATGGAATCAATCTGAAAAAAGCGCTGTCGATCGCCGAAGAGACACTTCGGCTGACTGGCGAATCGATCATCATGCCCGCCTTTTACAAAGAGGGGATCGTCAACACCAAAAGAGATGGTTCCATCGTCACCGAAACCGACCTGGCCGCACAAAACCTGATCTCGGATACGCTGCTTGAACACTTCCCCGATATCTCTTTCCTCGGCGAGGAGATGGATAAAGATGAACAGCTTCGCCACCTCGAACACGGCCGTTTCTGGTGCGTGGACCCGCTGGATGGCACCACCAACTTCACCACCGGCCTGCCGGTCTTTGCCACTTCGCTGGCATTAATGGATGAGGGCACTCCGATACTCGCCTGCATTCACGATCCGGTACGGGGCGAAACATTCACCGCAATGCGGGGTGCAGGCGCCTTCAGGAACCATCAACGCATCACGGTATCGCACAAAACCACTGTCGAAGAAGCGGTCGGCTTCATCGACTTCAAGCGGCTCGAAGGCGAACACGCCATTCGGCTGGCAACGGAAAAATTCTTCCGCAGCCAGCGCAATATCGGCTCCTGCGTGCTTGAGTGGGCATGGCTCGCCACCGGCCGCGCCCAATTCATCATCCATGGCGGCGAAAAGGTCTGGGACTATGCGGCAGGCGCATTGCTGGCAGAGGAAGCGGGCTGCATTGTCAGTAACTTCGACAGCCGCTCGCCTTTTCCAGCCCTCTCCCGCAGCAGCCCCATCGTTGCCGCCTCCAACAGGCCGATTCACTCGGCACTCATCGGTCGCCTTCGCTCCTGAAACAACAAATATCATGCCGCACAACCCCCTGATAATCCGTCAAACAAGAGGGGTCGCAATCGAGCGCTTTTTGAGGTAGGGTGCGCCTCCGCTCAAAATCTGACCGGCTATTTTCTACGTTTTTCCATAGAGAGGGGGCTGAAACGCATGTCCACAGTTTGCGATCTTAAAATTGACCTTGTTGAAGTCTGCGAAGCCGCGGCACGTGCCTGCGCTCCGTTTGTTGGCTCCGGCCAGAAAGACGAAGGCGATGGTCTGGCAGTGGACGCAATGCGCAGCCGTATTAACCAGGTTCCAATGAAGGGTGTTGTGGTCATCGGTGAAGGCGCAAAGGATGAGGCTCCCGCCCTGTATGACGGCGAAGAGGTCGGTACCGGCTCGGGCATCGGCGTGGATATCGCAGTGGACCCGATCGAAGGTACCAACCTGTTTGCCAAAGATATGCCGGGCTCGGTTGTAACACTGGCAGCAGCCCCTGCAGGCGCGATGTATCGCCCGGGCTCATGCTTCTATATGGATAAGCAGGTCTACTCTCGTGCAGCCCGCGGCAAGATCGACCCAGAGGCTCCGGTGAAGGAGCGCCTGGCGCAGCTCGCCAAGGCAACCGGCAAGGATATCCGCGAACTGCGCGTTTTCCTGCTCGATAAGCCTCGCCACGAACAGATCAAGAAAGAGATTTACGCCACCGGTGCCAAGGTGCGCCTCGCGACTGACGGCGACGTTAACGGCGCTATTCAGGCCATTCTCGCCTGCGGCGTCGATGCCCTGTTTGGCATCGGCGGCACCCCGGAAGGGATTGTGACTGCCTGCGCTGCCCGTGCCATGGGCGCGGAGATGTTTGGCCGCATGGCGCCACAGAAAGATTTCGAAATCGAGCTTTGCAAAAAAGAGGGAATCGACACCAAACGTGTCCTGACCCGCGATGAGCTCGTAACCAGCGATGACGTCATGTTTATCGCTACCGGGCTGACCTCCGGCGCCTATGTGCATCACGTTAAGGTTGGAAACGATGCAGGCGGCCGCTACATGACCACCGACACCGTCGTTCTTTCCGGCTCGGTAGGCAATATCCGCCAGGTACAAACCACCGTTCATATTTGATTTTTTTATTTTTTTATAGACAGGAGTTTACATGAGTAATTCGAACCGCAGACATTTTGCCAATGCTGTCCGCGTCCTTGCGATGGACGCTGTTCAGAAGGCAAACTCCGGACACCCGGGCGCACCCATGGGCATGGCAGATATCGCCGAAGTGCTCTGGAATGATTACATGAAGCACAACCCGGCCAACCCGAAGTGGGCTGACCGCGACCGTTTCATCCTTTCCAACGGCCATGGCTCCATGCTGATCTACTCCCTGCTGCACCTGACCGGTTACGATCTGGGTATCGAAGATCTCAAACAATTCCGCCAGCTGCACTCCCGCACTCCGGGTCACCCGGAATACGGCTACGCACCGGGCGTTGAAACCACCACCGGACCGCTGGGTCAGGGCATCACCAATGCCGTGGGCATGGCGATTGCCGAGCAGATGATGGCAGGCCAGTTCAACAAGCCGGGCCATGAAATTGTTGACCACAACACTTATGTATTCCTCGGCGACGGCTGCCTGATGGAAGGCATCTCGCACGAAGCATGCTCGCTGGCCGGTACCCTGGGGCTGGGTAAACTGATCTGCTTCTATGATGACAACGGCATCTCCATTGACGGCCATGTTGAGGGCTGGTTCACCGACGACACCCCGGGCCGCTTCGAAGCCTATGGCTGGCAGGTGATTCGTGCCGTAGACGGGCACGATGCCGAAGAGATCAAGCAGGCCATCGAAACTGCCAAGGCGGAAAAGAACAAGCCGACCATGATCTGCTGCAAGACCGTCATCGGTTTCGGCTCCCCGAACAAAGCCGGCAGCCACGACTGCCATGGCGCAGCGCTTGGTGACGAAGAGTGCGCGCTGGTTCGTAAGGAGCTTGGCTGGGAGTACGATCCATTTGTTATTCCTGACGACGTTTACGCCGGCTGGGATGCCAAGAAAAAAGGTGCAGCTGCACAGGACGACTGGCAGAAGCGTTTCGACGCCTATGCCAAGCAGTTCCCGGAACTGGCTTCGGAATTCACCCGCCGCATGAACGGCGAGCTGCCGAAGGGCTGGGAAAAGGCTGCGGATGCATGGATTGCCAAGCTGCGCGAAGAGAAGCCGAACTGGGCGACCCGCGTTGCCTCCGGCAAAACCATTGGCGCACTGGCTGCGGCACTGCCTGAACTGGTGGGTGGCTCGGCTGACCTCGCACCTTCGAACAACACCAAGTGGCCTGAAGCCAAGGCGTTCTCCAAGGAGACCCCGGACGGCAACTACATGCACTGGGGCGTACGCGAATTCGGTATGTCTGCTGCGATGAACGGCATGGCGCTGCATGGCGGCGTGGTTCCGTTCGGCGGCACCTTCCTGATGTTTATGGAGTATGCCCGTAACGCACTGCGCATGGCTGCATTGATGAAGCAACGCTCTATCTTCGTTTACACCCATGACTCCATCGGTCTGGGCGAAGATGGCCCGACCCATCAGCCGGTTGAGCAGATCGCCAGCATGCGTGTGATTCCAAACATGCGCACATGGCGCCCTTGCGACGCGGTTGAATCCGCGGTGGCCTGGAAGTCTGCGGTTGCGCGTGCAGAGGGGCCAACCAGCCTGATCTTCTCGCGCCAGAATCTGCCTTGCCAGACCTACACCGACGAGCAGGTGAAGAACATTGCCCGCGGCGGCTATGTGCTCTCCGACTCGGACGGCGCCCCTGAAATCATCATCATCGCCACCGGTTCGGAAATCGAACTGGCGATGGGTGCGCAGGCTGAACTCAGCAAGCAGGGCAAGAAAGTTCGCGTGGTTTCCATGCCGTGCTGCGAGGAGTTCGACGCACAGGATAAGGCATATAAAGAGAGCGTTCTGCCCGCCTCTGTCACCAAGCGTGTCGCCGTAGAAGCAGGCGTGACCGGCTTCTGGGGTAAATATGTTGGCCTGAACGGCAAGGTTGTCGGTATCGACCGCTTCGGCGAGTCCGCACCGGCTGGACTGCTGTTTAAGGAATTCGGCTTCACCGTTGAAAACGTTGTGAAGACCGCCAACGAACTCTGATTTACAAGTAACACTAGGAGGATTTGAAATGACTATCAAAATCGGAATTAACGGCTTCGGCCGCATCGGCCGCATGGCATTCCGTGCCATCGCGAAAGAGTTTACCGACATGGAGATCGTTGGCATCAACGACCTGCTTGATCCGGATTACCTGGCTTACATGCTGAAGTACGACTCGGTACACGGCCGCTTCAACGGCGACGTATCCGTGAAAGACGGCAACCTTGTTGTCAACGGCAAGACCATCCGCATCACCGCCGAGCGCGACCCTGCCAACCTGAAGTGGAATGAAGTGGGCGCAGACGTGGTGCTGGAGTGCACCGGCTTCTTCCTCACCGAAGAGACCTGCCAGAAGCACATCGATGCAGGTGCCAAGAAGGTGGTTCAGTCCGCTCCTTCCAAGGACGCGACTCCGATGTTCGTTTACGGCGTCAACCACGAAGAGTATGCAGGCCAGAGCATTGTCTCTGCCGCCTCCTGCACCACCAACTGCCTGGCTCCACTGGCCAAGGTGATTCACGACAAGTTCGGCATCAAGCGCGGCCTGATGACCACCGTGCATGCTGCCACTGCCACCCAGAAAACCGTTGACGGTCCGTCCTCGAAAGACTGGCGCGGCGGTCGCGGCATCCTGGAAAATATCATCCCGTCTTCCACTGGTGCGGCCAAGGCTGTGGGCAAGGTGATCCCTTCCCTGAACGGCAAGCTGACCGGCATGGCGTTCCGCGTTCCGACCTCCGACGTCTCTGTGGTCGACCTCACTGTCGAGCTGAACAAGGAAACCACCTATGCAGACATCTGCGCAGCGGTGAAGGAAGCAAGCCAGCAGCCGGGCATCGGCGAAACCCTGGCCTACACCGACGAAAAGGTGGTCTCCACCGACTTCCGCGGCGTCAGCTACTCATCGATCTTCGATTCCGAGGCCGGTATCGCGATCGACGGCACCTTCGTCAAGCTGGTAGCCTGGTACGACAACGAGTACGGCTACACCTGCAACATGATGCGTTTCGTTCGTCACGTGGCGAATAATTGATCGATACGAAAAAAGAGCCCGCATAAGCACAAGCGGCCTTTTTTCTTTTGGCGCGAGGGCAAATATATGGATTTGCCCTCGCTTCCAAAACCGGGCGATAACTCGCCCGATTTTGGCAACCCATCCATGGGTTGCGGTTACAAAGAGGGAACGATCAACCAGTTGACAGGTTCCTGCGTTTATCATTGCCGGTTTGGTCGCCAAGCCCGCAACGACAAGCGTTTTTAACCAAAACCGCTGAGATACTGTGGCCGCATACCGCCTGCATGGGCGGCACTTGCGGTTCGCATATATGAAAGGAGCATGACCATGGCATTCACCAAAATGACCGATCTCGACCTCAAGGGTAAGCGCGTCTTCATTCGCGCCGACCTCAACGTGCCGGTGAAGGACGGTAAGGTTACTTCCGACGCGCGCATCACCGCCTCGATGCCGACCATCGAATTCGCCGTCAAGGCCGGTGCCAAGGTTATGGTTACCTCCCATCTGGGTCGTCCGATCGAAGGCGAGTGGAGCGAAGAGGTATCGCTGCAGCCAGTGGCTGACGTGATGAGCCAGAAGCTCGGTAAGCCGGTGCGCCTGGTGAAGGATTGGGTGAAGGGCGGCTTCGATGTGGCCGAGGGCGAAGTGGTGCTGCTGGAAAACTGCCGCGTGAACAAGGGCGAGAAGAAAAACGAAGAGACGACCGCCAAGGCTTATGCTGCCCTGTGCGATGTGTTCGTGATGGATGCCTTCGGTACTGCGCACCGCGCCGAGGCCTCCACCTACGGTGTCGGCATGTTCGCACCTGTCGCTGCGGCAGGTATGCTGCTCAGCGAAGAGCTCGACGCACTGGGCAAGGCACTGGCCAACCCGGCACACCCGATGGTGGCCATCGTCGGCGGCTCGAAAGTCTCTACCAAACTCACCGTTCTGGAAGCGCTGGCCGAGAAGTGCGACCAGCTGGTGGTCGGCGGCGGTATCGCCAACACCTTCCTCGCCGCAGCCGGCAAGAAGGTCGGCAAATCGCTGTGCGAACACGACCTGATCCCAACCGCTCAGGCCCTGATGAAGAAGATGCAGGATCGTGGTGCCAATATCCCCATCGCAACCGACGTCGTATGCGGCAAAGAGTTCTCCGAAACTGCCGAGGCGACCCTGAAGTCTGCTGATGACGTGGCGGATGATGACATGATCTTCGATATCGGTCCGGATTCCGCCAAGGAGCTGGCCGACATCATCGCCAAGGCGGGCACCATCGTCTGGAACGGCCCGGTAGGCGTGTTCGAATTCGACCAGTTCGGCGAAGGCACCAAGACCATCTCCATGGCCATTGCCAACGCCAAGGGCTTCAGCCTGGCTGGTGGTGGCGACACCATCGCAGCCATCCAGAAGTACGATATCTATGACAAAGTTTCCTATATCTCCACCGCCGGCGGTGCTTTCCTCGAGTTCCTTGAGGGCAAGAAACTGCCTGCGGTCACAATGCTTGAGGAGCGTGCTGCCAAGTGAATCAATTCCGCAGAACTAAAATTGTTGCAACCATAGGTCCGGCTTCCGAATCCCCGGAAGTACTGGATCAATTAATCAGCGCCGGCGTCAACGTCGTGCGCCTCAATTTCTCCCACGGCACGCCCGAAGAGCACCGTACCCGCGCCGAAAACGTGCGTGCGGCGGCCCAGAAACATGGCGTCTGCATCGGCATTCTGGCCGATATGCAAGGGCCGAAGATTCGCATCGGCAAATTCAAGAGTGGCAAGACCATGCTTAAGCCGGGCCAGAAATACATCATCGATGGCGCTATGGGGCTGAATGATGGTGATGACGAGCGCGTAGGTATTACCTACAAAGAGCTGGTCGGCGACGTAGAACCCGGTGCCCGCCTGCTACTGAATGACGGCCTCATTGTTATGGATGTTGACAGCATTAAGGGACAAGCAATTCACTGCACCGTTGTGGTGGGTGGCGAACTCTCCAACAACAAGGGCATCAACCGTGCCGGTGGCGGCCTCTCAGCCGCAGCGCTGACCGACAAGGACAAGGAAGACATCAAAACCGCCTGTGCAATCGGTGTGGACTATATCGCCATCTCTTTCCCGCGCGACGGTGCCGACATCGAATACGCCCGCTCGCTGGTGCAAGCGGAGGGCTCGAAGGCCGGTATTGTTGCCAAGGTAGAGCGCGCAGAGGCGGTTACCAATCTGACCAGTATTCTTCAAGCCTCCGACGCGGTGATGGTGGCACGCGGCGATCTCGGCGTGGAGATCGGCGATGCGGCTGTACCGCCGGTGCAGAAGCGCATCATGCGCGAAGCACCCAAGCATAACACCCCGGTCATCGTGGCCACGCAGATGATGGAATCGATGTGCAATAACCCGATTCCTACCCGTGCTGAAGTCAACGATGTGGCCAACGCTGTTCTCGATGGCACCGATGCTATTATGCTTTCAGGTGAAACCGCAGCAGGGAAATATCCGATCGAAGCTGTGCAGGCGATGCACCGAACCTGTATCGAAACCGAGAAGCAGGAAGTGCTCCCCTCTTCGCAAACACGCGATCCGCGCTACCCGCCGAATTCGGTGGACGAGTGCATCGCACGTCAGGCGATGGAGACCTCGCACATGATGCCGATCACCGCACTGGCAGCATTTACCCAAAGCGGTAATACCGTGCTGTATATGTCACGCCATATCAGCCGCTGCCCGATCTATGCCCTGACACCGCTTGGAAGTACTGCCGGGCGCGTGACGCTGTTCCGCAACGTCATCCCGAAACCCGTAAGCGCCGATTACGGCGAGAAAGATGCGCCGCAGGCCACTCGCGATGTGATGGCGATGATGCTGCATGACAAACTGGTGCAGAACGATGACCTGGTCATTGTAACGCTCGGCACCCCAATGGGTCAGGCTGGCGGCACCAACACCATGAAAATCGTGCGTGTCGGCGAAGTGTTCAAGCAAAATTGATTTTACACTTCGTAAAGGTCAAACTGATGGGCAAAAGCCCTTGCAAATATTAAGGAGGAAGAAAAATGGCTCTAATTTCAATGAGACAATTGCTGGATTATGCCGCCGAACACAATTTCGGTATGCCAGCGTTCAACGTAAACAATCTGGAACAGGTTCAGGCCATCATGGAAGCCGCAGATGAAACCAATTCGCCGGTGATCATGCAGGGTTCTGCCGGTGCGCGCACCTACGCAGGCGAACCATTCCTGCGCCACCTGATTCTGGCAGCGATCGAGCAGTATCCGCATATCCCGGTCTGCATGCATCAGGATCACGGTTCCGAGCCGGCAGTCTGCCTGCGCTCCATTCAGTCCGGCTTCTCATCCGTGATGATGGATGGCTCGCTGATGGCAGATGCCAAAACCCCATCCTCTTATGAGTACAACGTCAACGTCACCAGACAGGTGGTCGACATGGCCCACGCTGGCGGCGTTTCGGTGGAAGGCGAACTGGGCTGCCTGGGCTCGCTGGAAACCGGTGAGATGGGCGAAGAAGATGGCCACGGTGCCGAAGGCAAGCTGGAGATGGATCAGCTGCTGACCGATCCGGACGAAGCGAAAGACTTCGTTGAGAAGACCGGTGTGGATGCACTGGCGATCGCCATCGGCACCTCACACGGTGCTTACAAGTTCACCAAGCCGCCGACCGGCGCAGTGCTGCGCATCGACCGCATTAAGGAGATTCATGCCAAGATCCCGAACGTGCACCTGGTAATGCACGGTTCCTCCTCGGTCCCACAGGAGTGGCTGAAAATCATCAACTCCTACGGCGGCGAAATGGGCGAAACCTACGGTGTTCCGGTTGAGGAGATCGTCGAAGGCATCAAGAACGGCGTGCGCAAGGTCAACATCGACACCGACCTGCGTATGGCTTCAACCGGTGCGATCCGCAAGCACCTTGCCGAGAACAAGTCGAACTTCGACCCGCGTAAGTTCTACAAGGAAGCGAAGAACGGCATGAAGCAGATCTGTAAGGATCGCTACGAAGCCTTCGGCTGTGCCGGCCATGCCGACAAGATCAAGGCGAAATCTCTGGACGAGATGACCAGCTACTACAGCTAATCGCTTTGACTCGTACAACAGGGGCGGCCTTCGGGCCGCCCCTTTTTTGTGACTCATGCCATTTCTCATTTGTTCTAATCCGGGCTAATCTGATGATATGCTTAAGTTGTTGTCGCGCATCGCACTGCTTCTGATTTTTGCTGCCATTGCAGGCGGCATCTATTTCTTTCCTGAACTCAAGCAGACCCATACCCGCCAGCAGGTGAACGACCTGTTGATCGAAATGCAGCCAGATGCCGCAATACAGGCCGGCTTCATCCAGAATATGCACGAACAGCAATGGAGCAGCAGCACATTTCTTAACTTGTTCGGCCTGAAACTTCCGCTCGGAACCACCGAAACGACAGTGCGTGCGCCAGTCAAAGTCTACTACGGTATCCGCCCAAAAAACCTGCATTTTCAGAGCCTCAAGGATGGCGTGTTGCTGATGACAGTCGATAAAGTGGAAGTGCTATCAGTTGATGCCGACATATCCCGGCTTGAAATGAAAACGACTGTCGGCTGGGCAAGGCTCGATGCCTTCAGTGGCAAAACCGCACGCCAACAAGCCAAACTCGCCTTTGAGGGCAGCAAACGTCATGCTGCCGACCAGATGCTGCAAAGTCTGGAGGTAACCGCCCAGACACGCGCTGCTGTCGTGGCAATTTTTCTGAATATCCCTGGCATTCGGGAGGTCGGCATTGACCGAAAGGATAGAATCCCTCTGGCGCTTCCCAAAGCCTCTCACTAACAAACCGGCCGCGATCCGGCATGCCTTTTGCTGATATTTTACGGAGCGCACAAATAGGAGTGCGCCTGCCATTGGCAACCTTTACGGAGATGCGTATGAAATGTGTAATCGTCATGCCACAAGCTCATTTGCCCGAGGTCGGTTGAGCATGCATGTTCGCATCTTCACCGGCAGTAAATTACATGAGGTCATGGCGAATGTTCGCCAGGGCTTAGGACCCGATGCAGTCATTCTTGACTGTGAACACATTAGAAATCGTGACGGCAGCGAAATCTGGCAGCTCTTTGCGGCCATCGACAACGACCCCGATGCAAATATTGAGCGGAATGAATGGTGAAAAAAGAAACGGCGAAAAACGTTTCCTATAAAGCATTAACGATTCATCAGTCCTGACGATCATAAAATCGGCACAGCTCATGCTTATTGATACCGAAGGTTGACGTACCAACCGACCACCAGCGCTTGCGCGAAAAAACTGTCATATGCCGGATCATGGCTCTTCCGGCCGACATGAATGGGGCGGACAAAATGCAACCATCTGCAAAACTAGAGCTCTACCGGGATTCGAGGCTTGTAACATCATGCACACCCCACGTGTGATTGCCATTAGCAGCGGCAAAGGTGGTGTAGGCAAAACACTGATCTCAGCACACCTTGCCATACGCGCCGTCCAGCGGGGTCAGCGTGTACTGCTCATCGACGCAGACACTGGTCTTTCCGATATCGATATCCTGCTGGGACTGCCGCAGCACATAGGGCTGCAAGACCTGCTTGAGAACGGCGCCAGCTTCAGCGATGCCCTGACCACCACACCGTACGGATTCGATCTGTTACCGGGAAGCTCCGGTTCCCACAACATCACCCGGTTGTCCAACATCCAGAAACAACTGCTACTGGATGAAATACGCGAGGCTGGTGCCAACTACGACCTGATACTGATCGATACGGCCACAGGTATTGACGATTCCGTGCTCTACTTCGTCTCGGCTGCCGAATCCGCCCTGATCGTTGTCACCCCGGACCCGGCTTCGCTGGCGGATGCATATTCCCTGATCAAAGTCCTGTCGCAAACGCGGCAAATGCACCGTTTCATGATCGTCATCAATCAGGCTGAAGCGATTGAGGCACAAACCATTTTCCGCCGCCTGCTCTCGATCACTGACCGCTACCTTGATGTCTGCCTCGACTACGTTGGACATATCAAGCAAAGCAATAGCATCCGCTCACTTATTCGGACACAGGCACTGCTCGATCTTTCGACTTCAGGACATACCACCAGACAACTCAACCATGCACTGGACACAGTCCTGTCGCACCCCAGAGAAAAAAGTCACAGCGGCCTGCAATTTTTCTGGCAACACAATCTCGATACGGAGACCAGACATGCCGCGTAGAGGCATGCCCAGCACCGTGCAGGCGGCATTCGCAGGAGCTGCTGGCGGTTTTCTTCTCTCAATCGTAATCTGGCTGACGCAGCAAACGCCAGTTGAGGATATGTTGTTTAAAATTCTTCTGCTCACCATGGCAGGGAGCTGGGCGGGCATTTTACTGGTCTGGATAGGCAACCGACTTCTTCCCTCGACGTACGATCACAAACACAAGCTTTAGGGTCGACCGCTCGCACGGTATACCCCTGCAGTAAACTTGCTTTGTTATCCCATATTCATTATGTTGGTACTGAGGAGTTTGCATGGCTGCAACTGAACTTACTCGCCACCATACGCTGAAGCAGGATCTCGTACGTGCGGTTCTTGTCTGGAGCGGTTATTTCTTTGCCATCCTCGCTATCGCATTTTTCGCTACAATTAATAATCTTGTCGACCTGATCGTATCGGATATTGCTGCCGACCGCATGCGCTATCAGGTGGCCGAATTTTCAAAACACCTCTCCGAAAACCACCGTGACACAATTTTTGAGGAGGCGGTCGCACTGGTGCAAAGCGAAACCATTGGGGGGATTCTGCTGGCAGACAACTCCGATCGCATCACAATTGCCGCAATAGAGCCAAATGGAGAGCCCGGACTATCCATCAAGCCGGGGATGAAAAGGGATGAGGTGCTTCGTCATATCGATCGCTATACTCACCTGCATCTTTTTGCAGAGCCGATTCCCGACCATAAAATGACCATGGTACTCATCATGGATGATCGTCCCATTTATGAATCAATTTACGCGGCCACAGCAGGCACAACTGTTTTGTTACTACTGCTCGTAGTTATTTCTATCCTTGCACTCCACCGTTCACTGCGCAGTCACCTGATCACTCCCATCGATAATGTGCTCAGCCTGATGGATGACCACACCCCCCCCGATGAGAAGGCGAATCTTTTCGAGCACCTACCGGACGAAGTTGCCGAACTGGCACACTCCTACGAACAGCTTATTTCCGAACGACAATTCATCGAATCGGAGCTCAGACAGGCACAAAAACTGGAGTCGCTCGGCACGCTGGTCGGCGGCATTGCGCACAATTTCAACAACACCTTGGCTGGCATGACAGGAAACCTCTACATCGCCCGGCAATTGAGCGAGGGAAACGCCGAACTGCAAAGCAAACTGGATCGCATCGAACAGATGGCCTTCCATACCGCTTCTATCATCAAAAAGTTACTGGCCTTCGCGCAGCAGAACACCGCTTCCCTTAAGCCTGTCGATTTGGCCGAACTGATCCGAAACACGACCGACTTGTATAAACTTACCGCCCCCAAAGGCACCCGCATCGAATATGAGATCACTGAGAATCGACTTGTTGTGAAAGCCGATACAACCCAGTTACAACAAGTGCTGTTGAACCTGATGATTAATGCCTTTGATGCCACCGAACATGCCAAGCACCCATATGTTACTGTCCGGCTGCAGCGGCTGGATGCCGACCAGAACTTCCTTACCATACACCGCAAACTCAACGGCAAAACTTTCGCACACCTCTCTATTCGCGATAACGGCTGCGGCATTCCGCCGGATAGCATCGAGCATATCTTCGAACCGTTTTTCACCACCAAGGAGGTTGGCAAGGGAACCGGGCTAGGGCTTTCCATGGTTTATGGCACCATTAGTGAACATGGTGGCGCCATAGATGTCAGCTCAGGCGAGCACGGAACCTGTATCGACATTTATCTCCCCGCCCTTTTAGATACAGAAATGGCCGAGATAGAAACCCTGAAAAATATCGACCCCATCGACGGAAATAGTGAAACCATTTTGCTTATCGACGATGATGATATGGTGACCGAAACCACCAAAGCAATTTTGGAAAGCCTCAACTACAAAGTGCTGACTGCAAACTCCGGTATGCAGGGTGTCGAGAGCTACAGGGCTCATGCCGAGGAGATTTCTCTGGTGTTGCTCGATATCGTGATGCCGGTCTTTAGCGGCCCCGATACCGCAAAAGCCATCCGTTCGATCAACTCCGATGCACGCATCCTTTTTATCACGGGTTATGATCAAAATCAGAGCAGACTGGAAGAGCTGGAAGTCTTCGGGCCTGTGCTTGCCAAGCCCTACACCATCTACCTGCTAAGCCAGGCTGTTCGCAGCGTGATTGACCGACATTAACAACTCACCCCACGCCTTAAACCGATCAGTCTATAATGACCAACAGATACAGGCTCAAATCTGCCATAGACGATATACATTGGCATTAATTGTGCTTCTCGTTTTAAACAGACAAACCAAGCCGGGGGGCAACATACCATCATGATGGTACTAAGAAGAAAAGTCGGTGAAACGATCCGCATCAATGACGACATTCGCATCACCATTCAGGAGATTCAGGATGGGCGCATGGTTCGTTTTGGTATTGAAGCACCGGCGGAAATTGCCGTGCACCGAATGGAAGTTTTTCAACTTATCAGTGCCGAAAACCGGGCAGCTACTGCAGGTGATGCTCTGGACTGGTTGCAGCAGGAGAAACAGATAAAATCAGGTACAATCGCTCATGCAGAATAGCCTTCACTCGGAAGCGTTTCTCTTTCCACAAGGCGTTGCCGGCTATCCAGCCTCCAGACACTTCCGGTTTGCCGATGAGGACGCTGGCAGCATTGCCGTCATGCAGTCTCTGGAGGAAGCAGACACTGCATTCCTTACCGCGCCTTGGGATGAAGAGCGTCTCGGCCCTCCACCCGCACTTACAGCAGAACAGAGGCATTGCCTGAAACTGAACAGCGACCAGATGCCACAGTGGCTGCTGATACTGAATCCGTTTACCGATGCCGAATGGGTCACCGCCAATTTGAGAGCTCCGATTGCAATAAACCATGCGTCAGGACTTGCTCTGCAATGCGTACAACTCGAGCCAGAACTGGCGCTGCGCTATCGCTGGATGCCTCAGCCCACCTTCAATGCATAGTACCTAACAAAAACCCCCTCTATTTTGTGTGCGCAGTCACACCGATCGTTCACCCAATCGCTACGCTTGCATTCCACACTTAAATATTCCAACCAGGGTGGAGGTAGGCGATATGGGAATCAGCGAATTCGAATTACAGGCACATGAAATCTTTTCGGAGCTTTCCGATGCCGACATCGAGAAACTGGAAGCTGCTTCCGAGGTTCGTCTGTTCAAGCAGGGGCAGCACCTGATTCGCGAAGGTGAGGAGAATGCTCATCTTTATCTGATTCAGGAAGGAACCGTCTCCGTACGCTCCTATAATGTGGAATTTGCAAGACTTCGCACCGGCAGCCTTGCCGGAGAAATTTCCGCTGCAGGCATTAGCCAGCCGATTGCCGATGTAATTGCCTTGAGCAAGGTCTCGGCACTGATGATTCCTGCCGATCTGGTTCGCGAACTGGCCAAGCGCCATCAACAATTCCACAAGCGCATTCATGATACTGCCATGCGCCGTGTACTTGGTTAGTTTCACAACGCCTGTTCGATAAGCACTATTATCACGGTTGCTTACTACTTCAATTACCATTTCACATCATGACGTTTACGCCTCATTGCTGCTAGAATAACATCAAACTACAGCAGGGGAGCGCATGAACCACACGGAGTCGCTGAAAAAACTATTGTGGGAGATATGGGGCGTCATCTCTGACTTCAGACGTTTACGTACGTTTGCACTCAACCGGATGCAATTCTGGCGGCGTGTGGTACTCCGCTTTGTTGATGATCGCTGTATCCAGCGAGCTTCCGCGCTGGCCTATGCCACACTACTGGCAATTGTCCCAATGGTGGCGCTGGGCTTCTCGATCTTTACCGGCTCCAAGGCCTTCGAGTCGGTCACCACAAATATCACCCAAACCATTCTGCAATACATGCTGCCAACCAGCCAGTCAGTCGTGCAGGAGTATCTCTCCGGCATCGGTGACAAAGCAGGCGCACTCTCCATTTTCGGCCTGATTGGTCTGATGTTTACCGCCACCGCCCTGCTTAACACCATGGAGGAGGCGTTCAACGATATCTGGCGCATCACCCGTGCCCGCTCCTGGTGGTCGAAGCTGATCATCTTCTGGTCGGCGCTGACGCTCTCCCCCATCCTGATCGGCGCATCACTCAGCATCACCTCATATTTCGCCGCACTTCCGGTGCTGGAGAATGTTGCGCAGCAAGGCGTAGAGACGCTGGGCAAAACACCGTTTGTGCTGCCATGGCTGATGTCGTCACTGGCCTTTGCCACACTCTATAAAGCGCTGCCGAATACCCGCATTCCGATTCGTTATACCCTGTTCGGCGGTCTGATTTCAGGCGCCCTGTTCGAGCTCACCAAACTGGGTTTTGCCTTCTATGTCACCGAAGTTGCCAACTATGAGAAACTTTATGGAGTACTCGGCACTCTGCCTGTATTTCTGATCTGGCTGTTTCTGGTTTGGGTTGTGGTGCTGGTGGGTGCTGAAGTCGCCTACTGCACACAACACGCCGAAACGAAGGAGACCGAACACAGCCACTTCGATGCCGACGGCGTTCGCCAGTTCTTTGGCTTTTACATCCTCATGCAGGCAGCGCGCGCACTGCAAATCGGCAAGGTATTACAGCTTGAAGAGCTGACCCGGAAAAGTGGTGTTCCCGGGCCTGTGCTGGAGGAGTGGCTCGACCAGATGTGCCGAAACGGGTTACTTCGCACCTCTTCAGACGAGGATTCGGAGCATGAAACATGGTTGCCGAGTCGGGATATGCACAGCCTCACCCTGGCCGACATCCACCACAAACTGAATGCAAAAAATATGCTCGTCCCCGATGAGTGGCAGCAACAGCCACTCGGACGAATCCTTGCAGGTCTCTATTATCGCATGAACCGGGAGCAGGCCAGGTTGATGGAAGAGGTTACGCTGGCCGATCTGCTGGATATGGAAGAGCAGGAAGAGTACGGAAGCTGATTTGAACCCCTCTTCCATCGCCCGACTACTCATCTCCGACTCCGAGCACCATGCCGATATGCTTTACATATCCGGCATATTCGTACCCGATGCTTTCATTGCCATTGGCATCGGCAAAGAGTGGCACGGCCTCTTCTCTCCTCTGGAAGTGGATCGTGCCCGCAAGCAGTCGAAATTCAGTCATATCGAACTTGATTCACCATGGAAAGACCGGGCCAAGGCACGTGGGCGGGATGGTGGCCTTGTCGCCACAGCCGCCGAGTTTCTGGAGAGTCACCAGCTCTCCCGAATTGAAGTTCCCGGAGATTTTCAGGTGGCTTATGCCGACCAGTTACGCAACTGGGGATTCGAACTACAAGTGGCAAACGGCAGCCTGTTTCCTGAGCGCGAGATCAAGAACGAGGCGGAAATCCGTCATCTGGCCCACGCCGAAAAACTGACCAAAAACGGTATGCGGCAAGCCGTCGAGTTTCTCGGGTCTTGCGGCATCGATCACAATGGCATTCTCACACATCCTGAAACAGGCAAGCGAATCAAATCACAGGATGTCCGTGCCGTGATCGAAACCTGGCTGGTTGGGCATGGAGCCATGCCAGCCCACACCATCGTCGCCTGCGGACGTGAAGGTGCCGATCCGCATAATGTCGGGCACGGGTTTATCAGGGCGGGGGAACCGATCATTATCGATATTTTCCCGCGCGTGCTGGCAACCGGCTATTGGGGCGATATGACT
Organism: Mariprofundaceae bacterium; assembly: GCA_050302175.1. Lineage (GTDB taxonomy): Bacteria > Pseudomonadota > Zetaproteobacteria > Mariprofundales > Mariprofundaceae > JBNLAN01. The sequence goes on from JBNLAN010000002.1 coordinate 34,890, forward strand.
CGCACCTTCATCAAGGGCAAGGCCAGCCGTGAACTAAAACGCATGTATCAGGCTGTAAAAACGGCACAAAGCATCGGACTGGAGATGGTTTCCGAACATGTAAACGCTGCATCCATCCATGTAGCAATTACCGACCACTTCGACTCTCAGGGGTTTAAAACCGGTATGCACAGAGGCAAGCAGGTCGGTTTTTTTCACGGCACCGGACACGGCGTCGGCCTCGAAATTCATGAGGCACCGCGAGTTTCAAATATCCGCCAGACTTTGCACGCCGGCCATGTTATCACTATCGAGCCGGGCCTTTACTACCCCAGGCTGGGCGGTATCCGGCTTGAAGATATGGTCGCCGTGCGCAGGAGTGGTTGTGATAACCTGACGCGATACCCGTGCCGCTTCGAGCTTCCGTGATATACGGCACACTTACACCCTGATCTAAGCTCTTTTTTCACTATTTGCTTCACTTCCGCAACTTTTATCCTATAGTTGCAGAAGGGAAAGCGTTGAATCCCGAATACGGTGTGTAAGGATGAAGCAGTGGAAGATCAGGATTTTCTTGATTTATCAGGCGTTCGTCCCCCTTCGAAGCTGGATGGGGATACATTTAACGATAGCACCTTCCCGATCCTGCAAGGGATCTCCCCTATACATGTCAAAATTCTGAAGAACTCGGCAAGGTTGATGCATGTCTCCAAAGGTGTGGAGATGTTGCATGAGGGTGATAGCCCGCACGATCTCTATTTTGTTGAGTCCGGCAAACTTGCAGTCGCTAAAAAAGTGGGCGGTCAGACCAAGGTCATCGCACAACTGCTGCCGGGATCGGTTTATGGTGAAATTGGCGCCCTGCGCAAGAAAGTCAGATATGCCTCCGTCTATACCACGGAACCAAGCCGTATCTACCGCATCGATATGCCCGCCGTGCAACAGGTTCTTGAAGTCGACGCCGTTTTCAAAGAGCGCCTGAGTAAAATGTTGCACGAGCGCATGCTCGACAGCTTCTTCTTCAGTCACCCCGTCTTGCAAAAGCTCACCGCCGAAGAGCGGAAGGCCTTGGGGCAACACCTTAAAACCGTCTATTTTGAGACCAACACGACCATTTTCGCACAGGGAAATAAACCGAACGGCGTCTACCTGATCATCTCGGGCGAAGTTGAAGTGCGACACCGAGCATCCGCTACAGGCCCCGATATCCTGATTGAAATCCGGCGTGGCAACGATGTGCTCGGTGAAGTGTCGGTGAAAAACGGAACAGCACTGGCTTATTCCGCCATTGCTGCCAGTGATACCGATCTGCTACATCTGGATGAAAAGGTCATGAAAATGCTGGCTGCTAACTTCAAGGTTGTTCACTCCGCTCTGGAGACATTCTTCAAGCATCGCGCCGAACGAACCGTCGAACGCCTGAAAGAGAACCGCTAACCCTTAACTGTCGCGAGCCACTCCGACAAGCTCGCCTGCAATTGCGCCACATCCCCGCTGATAAATAGCCGCTTTCGACGCGACTTATGCCCGGCCACCACCTCCACATTGGAGAGCGGAACTCCACATACCGATGCCAGCGCCTTCACCAAAGCCTTGTTGGCCTTGCCATCCTGTGCAGCTTCAGCGATAGAGATTTTGAAGGCCTCCCCATGCATGCCGCGGAGTTCAGGTTTGCGCGCTCCGGGCTGCGCATGCACATCAAGATATACTCCTTTCTCGGCAAAAGTTATTGCCGGACTGGAAGACACAGGGGTCAACCTGCGATCATGCCAACGGCAATACGGTAGAGACTCGGAACGACAAAATTATCGAGAAACATCAGAAAAAGAATCACGATCATCGGCGACCAGTCCATGCCGCCGAAGTAAGGCACTCGCCGCCGCACGGGATAGAGCAGTGGTTCACTGAGCTGGATGATAATGCGCACCAATGGATTGTACGGATCAGGTGAAACCCACGACAGCACAGCGCGTGCAACCACCACAATCATCGCTGTCATCAACACAATATGCAGCACACCGGCCAGCGCCTGCAGAAAATAACCCACAACATACATCAACCCAGCTCCACCGAACGCTTACTGGCAGCCAGCACACCTTTGCGCACTGCGGTTGGCAAACCCTCTTCATACATTGCATCCAGCGCTGCCTGTGTGGTGCCACCCGGACTACTTACCTGAGAACGCAACTCGGCGGGTGTGCGCCCGCTTTCAACCAGCATTCTGCCGGCTCCGGCGGCCGTTTGCGTGGCGAGTTTTGCGGCAAGCTCTGCGGGAAGGCCAAGAGAGACTCCGGCGGCTTGCATGAGCTCCGCCAGCAGAAAGAAATAAGCCGGTCCGCTACCGGATATTGCAGTCACTGCGTGCATCATCGACTCGTCTTCGATCCAGGCACACTCTCCCGATGCTGCCAACACATATTCGGCGCGCTTTTTATGCACCTCTACAGCATCGCTGCATAGCACCGACATGCCCGCGCCGACCAGTGCCGGCGTATTCGGCATCACGCGCACAAGATTAACCGGGTGGTCATCGAACATCTCGGCCAGCCGCTTACTACCAATACCTGCGGCAATACTGATCACGGTACAATCGGACTTCAGGTGCGGCGCAAGCCCCTGCACCGCTTGAGTCATCTGCTGCGGCTTCACAGCCAGAACCAGTACATCTGCACAGGCGACCGCCTTATCCCTGTTACTGCTGCCTTTGATGCCGTAGGACTTTCCCAGCTCCTTTAATCGCGTCTCGTGCACATCGTTGACCCAGATATGATCTGCCTTGTGCTTGCCGCGGATCAGTCCCGCGATCAACGCCTCAGCCATATTACCGCCACCGATAAACACAACATTGGATTGCTGCATGGAATGCTTGCTCATAACTACTCTTTCGCTCCTGATTCAAAAAGTGCGCTACCAAGACGAACCATGGTCGCACCCTCCTCAACGGCGATACGATAATCGCCGCTCATCCCCATACAAAGCTCGCGCAGGCTCCCATCTGCAAGCCTGTCGCGCAAGTCACGCAAACGAGCAAAGCTCCGCCGCGCGTCACCTCCGGCGGCTGCCATGCACATCAACCCCACCGGCTCCAGCTGCGGGATCAAACCGATCTCACCAAGCAGGCCGGGAAGCTTCTCCGCCTCGATACCGTGCTGACCCGCCACCCCATCAATATTGACCTGAATCAACACCGGAAGCCGGCGACCTTCGACATGCTTTGCAACCGCCTCTGCCGTTTCAATATCCTCAAGGCTGTGCCACATATCGGCATACCGGCCGACATATTTTGCCTTGTTCTTCTGTAGCGGCCCGATCATGTGCCACCGACAATCCGGCCAACGCGCACTTCGATCCCGTAAATTCTGTGGCCGTGACTCCGCAAAATCGACCTGCCCTGCCCGCACCAGTGCTTCAACTGCTTCGTCCGGTGCATACTTGGATACGGCCAGCAGCCGCACAGATTCTGGAAGCTCAGCACATAATTTCTGCCAATTTTTCAGCAAATACTCTTCGTCCATACTCATTCAAGCTTGCGACTATGGATCATCAGGAAACTCAACATCGCATAAGTAAAAATCGCCTGAAACAACAACAGCGCCACCCCAAACATCGAGCTTTCAACAATGGTTAGCGCTGCAGTCCCCATAATGGCCGAGATCGCCACAATCACCAGCACGGTCTGAAACTGGGTCAGTCCCAGATTCATCAGGCGATGGTGTAAATGATCACGCCCCACATAGGCGATCCATTCCCTGAAACTATTCACGTCACCGCGGTAGATACGCGCTACAGTGGTATAGATCATATCGAAAATCATTACCGAAAAGATCAGAAGCGGAGCCGAATAGGCCTTGATCGCCCCCTCATCCGACCAGTCGCCAAGCACCGCCACACTTGCCATCATCCACCCGATATAGGTGCTGCCGACATCACCGAGAAAAACACGCGCCGGCCCCCGGTAACGGCCATTATCGGGCAGGAAGCCCACTGCAGCCCCGAACATTGGCAAACAGATCAACAGCATGTAGTACTGGCCGGTATACCAGGCCAGTAAGCCCATCAACAGACAAACCGTTGCGGCAAGAGAGGCAGCCAGACCATTGATTCCATCCATGAAATTATAGGCATTGGTGATCCCAACCACCCAGAGAGCAGTGAGCAGATACTCAAGCCAGTCGCCCCACCATGCATCCGGTGCAAAATCGACATGCACCCCGAAATAAATCAGCACAGAAATCGCCAGCAGCTGCCCCAAAAGTTTGAACGCGGCAGGCAACTCCCGCACATCATCCCAAAGCGAGAGCATCGCCACCATCAACGCAGAAAGACATACACCCTTGAGTCCGAGCGAAAAATCAAAATTAAGCAGAAGGGTCAGGTTGGTCGAAACCAGCACCGCTACTCCGCCGATACGGGGAGTGGGCTGCTGATGTACCCGGCGACTGGCATCAGGGTAATCCATCGCACCAAATTTGTGCGCGAGTCTGATTACCCAGGGCATCAATGCATAGGTAAGCAGGCCGGCAGCAGCCACCAGCCTTGCCGCCCGCAAAACCGGCTCTTCACCCCATGGCACCGATAGCACCAGCCCGACAATCAGCGCAGCCCAGCGTATCGCCCTCATATCCCTTACTGCATACATATCTGGAATGCCTCATACATCCTGTGCCGCTCCTGCTCACTCATATCGGGCAACAGAGGCAACGAAACGCACTCCTCCACCGCCTGTCGCGCATTCGGTGAAGCCCTGCCTCCAACCAGCATGTCGAGCGAAACAGGGGCAGGCTTTGCGGCAGCCACCCCCTGAGAGCGTAATGTTGCAATGCATGGCTCAGCCCCGATTGAAGCGCGCACAATATAGCGGTAACTGATGCCATCGGAATGCCGGTCGACAGGAACCAGCGTATCGGAGGAAACAAGCCATTGATCATATTGCCGCGCCAGCTCTTCTCGCCGGGAACGCTCCTCTCCGGCCCGTGCAATGCGGGCCATGGCAAGTGCCGCATGCAGATCAGACAGATGGTGATTTCCGGCATAGGGAAGAGATGCATCCGCCGTGTCAGCATCTCGCATACGGCGAACCGTCTCAGCGAGCGTTTTATCGCGACAGGCGAGCACCCCGCCGTAGGCACCACCCCAAGGCTTGGTGGCATACAGTGAAGTCACCGCAACATCGCCAAAGCTGCCCAGCGGCTTCCCATTCAGCATGCCTCCCGTACTTTGCGCCACATCCTCAATCACAGGGCAAGGCCACTTCACCGCGGCCATCTGCTCAACCATGCCGAAGGGATGCACCAGCACCAGTGCATCAACATCAGCGGCAACCTCCTTTGCCGCCGCCTCATCAAGCCGCAGATCGGAACGGCAATCCATGCAGACAGGCTCAGCTCCGGCGGCACGCACGGCAAAATAGACCGCGCGGCAGGCATAGGCCGGAATGCCGACCCTTCGCACAGAGTGTGTTATTTTCAGCGCCTGCAAGGCCAGCATGATCGCACTCGTGCCCGAATCCACAGCAACAGCAAACGCCTGCCCAAAGCTCTCCGCCACAAGGGCTTCCAGCTGTGCCACTTCGCGCCCCTCCGCAAGCTGCCCTGAGCGAATAACCCGCTCAGCCGCTTGCAAAAATGGCTCATCAAAACATGGTCGGGAGTGTGGAATCATGGCTACAGACGCAGCCGAACCGGAACAAATGCCTCGGCGCTGGTGAGCCTGCCCTGCACGCCACGAAAATGCGCTGTCGCCAGTGCGATCTCGACAATATCGAGCTTTACGCGTGTCGCGGTCACCTGCGAAGCATGCGCCTTCAGCGCCTCGATTTTTTGATTCAGCGTATCCTGCAGATCCATATACACACAGGGCTCAAAACCGAGCGTGGACGGAGTCTCGAACGCCAGTACATTTGGTGTGTATCTTGTCACCGAATTGGCAACCTGCGCCATGACGCGGTGATCCTGATGCGTATCGTCGCGGTGGTTCACGTAAACGACATCCGGCTTCACTTCGGCAACAAGCGCCTCCATCGTCTTCATCAGCTCCATGGCCTGCTGCGGCAAGGTTGTATCGCCATAGCCTCCCCAGTGCAAATGGCCGATCCCCAATATTTTGGCCGAAGTCTCCTGCTCACGTTTACGTACAACCGCATCGCCACCAGCTTCGCCATAGGTTGCAATAAATGTATGCACCTCATCGCCACGTGCGGCATGCACTGCCAGCGTGCCCCCGCAGCCAATCTCAATATCATCAGGATGCGCTGCCAGCGCCAGAATCTTTTTCATACCTTATTCCCCCCATCGCCCGAATCAAAGCAGGCGCTTCCGGGCCGACATTAAACAATAAATCGAGTACCGACAAACAGGGCACAAAATCCCCGTGTAGCTGAGGATACACCGGCGGCTCCACCTCCTGAAAATAGAGCGCGATACCCGCCTCTGCAAATGCCTGCCTGTCGAGATAATGTCGACCCTCACGCCCCGACAGGTAGCCATCTGCATCAAGCTCCTTGCACAAACCGACCAGACGCTGTGTAGAATCCTGGCTGCTGGTACGCATATCCGAGGCCAAATAGAGCGGTGCGCTGCAGCCGCACATCTCACCCAGCAACCGGATCAAGGCCACATTCAGCGCACACAATGAGGTGCCGTGCGATTCAATGACCACTTTCAACTCGGGCCAATAGCGATCGAGATAGGGTGCGCGGGCATAGGCCTGTTCGATGGCGGCGATCTGTTTGCGTGCCCACGGCCCCGGACTCACCTGCACATCCTGTATAGGATCCGGAAAGCTGAAACTGACAGGCACCGTTACCCATTGCGGCCCATGCAAACTTTTGATGCGATTACGATTCTGCCACTCATTTTTATGAAACTGCACCGTATCAAGTACTATGAAAGCATCGGATAACAGCCATTTATGAAAAAAACCCGGCCACGGCAGATAATTGGGCTGATGGATGGTGACCAGCATCAATCCGCAACCTCAACAAAAAATGGGTTCGCCTCCATACGCACGCCATATTGCGACGGAATGCGCAGCCGGATCACATGTTCGCCGGGCCCAAGGTTGAGAGGTACTCGCGTACCAGTCCCGGGTTTCAGGCCCGGCGTGACAGTCAGTTTACCATCAACAATCAGTTGCGCCTGCATAACGGGCAGCGGCTTCGGATTGGGATCGTTCACTATAAACTGCAGTGAGGCCTGCTGCTGCAATGTAAGCTTGAGTTTGCCGCCGGGCAGAATCTGGCGCCCTTGCGTATCTTCGACAAACAGAGCAGCGAACTTCAGATCATGCCCCTGCGGCACCTGCCAGCTGACCATCCGCCCCGCCTTCAATGCCGAGAGCACTGCGCCGGGACCCTTCTCTTCCGTCCCCTCCAGCCAGAGATCCATCGGAAAGTCCCCGACATGCACGCCATACTCGCCCTCGCCGTGAAAATCGCCGGCCGCCACCCCCCACAGCGGACTCGCATGCTTGCCATGTGCATACTGCACAAGATAGCGATCCCAAGCCCCGCCAGGCTCGGTGTTGCTGTCGGTGTCGCCATAAACCGCAGCAAATGCATTCGCGGTCGGCTCCATAAAGACCCGCTCGCTATAGGGAGGGGTATCAAGGTGAACGCTCATCGGACCTTCGCGCACGCCAGAGAGGGTGCCAGGATGCGCCCAGATGGTGAACAGGCCCTGCCGTCCTGCTTCAGCAATAAACGCAGCATCCGCATCATCGGAATCAGGCGATGAGAAGTAGGCGCCGGCAACTCCTGCAAACGCCAGCAACAGCAATACGGCACCCGCTTTACGGCGGCGTATCGGTAACAGCAGCAATATGAAGATCAGTACTCCCCAAACCGCCAGCGACACCTCCCTGTTGCCACGGGCATACTCAAGTGAATAACTCGGCAATAACTCGATCTGCCGGGCACGCTCTATACCCAGAGCGATGATATGACGTTCGGCATTCACCAGCGTCAGATCCCGAAATGGAATGCCATGCCAGTAATAGCCCGGCGTTGATTCGGTACCTGCCATGAAGCGTATGCCGGGAAACTGGTCCTGCACATGTGCCAGATCACCGAAGAACTCGGGCAGGCCAGTCGTATAGAGCGATGGGCGCTCTTCCGTATAGCCCAGTATTTGCGGTATCGGTTCCAGTCCGAAGCGGATTCCGGTGCGATCATGGTCTGTCACGGCCATCACCTCGATTCCACGCGCTTTCGCATATCTGGCAAGCTCGGAAATCGTATGCATGCCGTCGGAATGTGCGCTACGCACATCGATCAACAGCCGCACCGGCGCAACAGCCTGGGGTTGCGACATCAACGCACCGTTCTGCCCCTGCTTCTCCGCTGCACCGACCGGCCCCAGCTCGGCCAGCTCTTTCTGCAGCCGCTGATACTCGGGATCATTAAGCAGCTCATCGTAGACTGACGCTGCAACAGTGTTGCCGGCAAGCAGCAACCCTGCGGCAATCAACGCTACCAGCGTGCCCCTGCGACTATGTTTCGCAAGCCAGTGCAAAACGATAAACCTCCTGTAATCCATCCAGCATAGCCTGAACGGCGTAGTGCCGTGCACGTTCGCCTGCGGCGCGGCGCACATCATCGCCATACTCCGCCAGCAAATAGCCAGCCACCCTTTCAGCATTGTCACCATCGACACACGCACCAATATGCTCATCCACCAGTTCGCGCAAGCCGCAAACATCGGCCACGATGCAGGGAAGCTCTGCCGCCATCGCCTCCACAACTACGCGCCCCATACCTTCATTGAGCGACAACAGCACAAAACGTTTTGCAGCAGCAAGGTAAGGTACGGGATCGCACCAGCCGGCAAAATGGATGTTGCCGGCAATACCCAGCGCCTCAGCCTGCGCCTTAAGTTCGCCACGCAATCCCCCATCGCCGACGATGGCAAGCCGTGCATCCGGACGTCTTTCACATACCAGTGCCCAGGCTGCCAGAAGGCGACCCATCCCCTTGACCGGTACCAGCCTGCCGACCGATACCGCGTCCCACATGGCAGCATCCGGGTTGGCCTGTCGCCACGTCTGCACACGCTTTGCCACTGCATCGATATCGACACCGCTCGGCACCACAAACCACTGCGTGGCCTGACCGATACCCAGTTGCAGATGGTCATCCCGTTCGGCTGCCGTCAAAGCAATCAGGGCATCCGTACGCCCGGCCAGCCAGCGCTCAATCGCAGCAAACAGTTTCGTTGTTGCAGCAGAAAAATAGCCGTGAAAGATATGACCGTGCGGCGTATGCACCAGCGCGCCGCCACGACCCGCTGCCGCCAGGCGCCCCAGCACTCCGGCCTTGGAGGTATGCGTATGCACAATATCAAACCCTTCGCATAACAAAACCCTGATCTCCCGATAGGCCGAGAGGTCGCCCCAGCCAATTTCGCGCATCAGCGACGGCACGATCCGGTAATCGCCACCCGCCGCCCTAAAGCGTTCGATCCCTTCGGCAACCACACGCTTCTCCGCCTCACTCATACCCGACTCTGTGCTCAACCCGCAGGCCAGAACCACATTGTGACCCTCCCCTGCCTGCCCGGTAGCTGAGAGCAGCGTATTCACCGCTGAACCGCCGCCATCCATGCGTGTGATCAGGTGCAGGATTCGCATCTACAAACTCTCCACCAGTGCGACCAGCGCCGCATCGTGCTTCTCCCAGCTATATTGTTCCTGCACCGCCCCCACCAGCTCAGCCGCCATCTTCCCACGCGCTGGTCGCTGCTCGAGAAAACCGCGCACCTCGGCAGCGATGGCTTCGGGAGATATTCTATCGGCCACCCGATTGTGCGGCAGGCTGCCCACCACCTCGGCATTGGCACCGGCCGGTGTTGCGACCACCGGCAACCCGGCTGCATTGGCTTCGATCGTCACCAGCCCGAAACCCTCCAGAGAACGCGTCGGCAGAATAAACAGATCGGCCGAGGCAAGACGCATCTGCACGGCATCATTGGGAAGAAAACCGGGAAACTGGATGCGATCAATTACCCCGAGATCCATGGCCAGCGCCTGCAGTGCGCCAGCCAGCGGACCATCACCGATCACACAGCAGCGGCAAGGAATGCCTTCCGCCTTCAGCATGGCCACTGCCTGCACCAACATATCCACGCCTGTGCGCGGCACCAGATTGCGCAGCGTCACCAACACCGGCTCCTGCCAGCCCAATTGCTTGCGCCACTCTTCCCGCTTTGCATCAGTTGCCAGCGCCGGCATCTCGGCACCGCCAGGAATGACTGTAATCACATCCTCCGGCACACCCACCATGGCCGTCACCCGCTCCCGCATAAAGCGGCTCAGGACCCGTATTGTATTCGCCGACCCGTACACCTCGCGTTCTATACGGCGCATGGCGCGCACCACCAGCGCATGGCGGAAATTCCATTCCAGTGCATGGCGGGTGGCATACTCCTCAAAGGCAAACGAGTGGCAGGCCTGCAGGCGCGGCAGCCTGCATCCGGCGCGAAGCAGCGCCCACATCACAAACGGCTGCTCGGAAATCACCAGGTCGAATGCCTTACGATGCTGCCGCCACCAGCCTGCCGCGCCGCGCTTGAGCTCCGACAGTCCTTTCCGACCCCGATCGCCCGACCAGGGCAAGCGGATTTCGCGCACACCTGATGAAAGCTTCACTTCAGATGCAGCATCAGGTGTCGGCTGCCGCGTGAGCACTGTGACCGGAAAACCCGCTGCAACCAGTGCCCGCACATGATTGGCAAGCATCCGCTCCGCCCCCCCCAGTACATTCTCTGCCGACACATCGGCAACGATCAGAATGCGCCTCTTTTCCACCATCGCATTATCCGCCATCAAAACTCCAGCCATGCTGCTGCATCCAGCGATCCAGCAGCAGCACCGCCCACAGAATATCGGAGCGATCCTCACCGCCTTGATGGCGCTCCCACTCCCGGCGCACAAATTCGGGCTTAAGCAGCCCGGCCAATGGCGCGCCGTTGCACAACGCTTCGATGTCACCGGCAAGCTCGCCACGCAACCAGTGTTTCACAGGCGCCATAAAACCCTGCTTTGGCCGATCCACCACCGGCGCGGGCAGGCGCTTTTTGGCAATCGATTTCAACATCAGCTTCAGCCCTTCATTCCATGGTGGCCCATCCACTTTCAGGCGGGAATCCAGGGTAAGAATCGTGGAGTAGAGCTTCCAGTCCAGAAACGGTGCCCGCAACTCCAGCGCATGCGCCATGCTCATGCGATCCCCCATCGCCAACAGATCATCGGGAAGATAGGTCAGCGCGTCATAGGCCATAACGCCGTTAACCGTGCCAAAGCGCTCGATCAGCCCGGCCATTCCGCCGGCATTAACGACATTGGCTCCCCATGGGCGACGGTTTCCTTCTCCCCCCGCCGTAAACATCTCCAGCCGCCCCGCCTCCGTGGTCCGCATCCAGCCGGCATATGCTGTCTCGAGCGGCGCATCGATCCCTTTCAGAAAACGCTTCAGGCGTCTGCGCAAATTGCGACTGCCGCTGCTTTCTCCTGCCAGCGAAGCCAGCGCATGCAGCGCCCGCTTACCGGGAAGCTTCGAAAAACTGGCATGCCATCTTGCCCCAAGGTAACGCGGATAGCCGCCGAAAATCTCATCCCCGCCCACCCCGGAAAGCGCTACATCCACATGTTTTTTTGCTTCGCGGCTGATCAGAAAGGTCGGCAGCGCCGCACTGTTGGCCACCGGCTGATCAAAAGCGGCCGCCAGCGCATCCAGACTCTCATGCGCATCTGCGCTTACCTCCAGCACCTGATGCTGACTGCCGATATGCGCCGCCACCTCAGCGGCATGGGCACTCTCGTCATAATCGGCAGGGCCGTCGGTAAAACGCACAGAAAAGGTGTGCAGCGGCTCGCTCATCTGCCGCGCCAGCGACTCGGCGATCAGCGAGGAGTCGACTCCTCCGGAAAGAAACACGCCCATCGGCTTATCGGAAACAGTACGGGCAATAAAAGCCTCATCCAGCATACCGGCAACGACTGTCTCAAGCTCATCGCCGGAAACATCGGGAGCCTGGTCGGGCTCCGGCAGCATCGCAAACCTGGAGAGGCGAAACGACTCGCCATCGGAAACCGCATAACAGCCGGGCGGAAGCTGATTCACCTCTTGATACAACGTCGCCGGAGCATCCACCCGCATGCGGACAAGCAGACTATAGACCGAAGAGATATCAGGAGAGAGGCGCCATTTCCCCTGCTCAAATGCCGACAGTGAAGAGGCTGCGCCAATACGTCCGTCCTGTTCGCAGACATACAGTGGCTTCTCGCCAAACGCGTCGCGCGCCAGCACCATGACATGATCGCGCGCATCCCACAGCACCATCGCAAACATCCCCGACAGCATGTTGAACATGCCGAGCCCGAAGCGCCGATAAAGATGCGGCAGCACCTCGGTATCGGTATCGGACTGAAACTGCACGCCATCTTTTTCCAGCTGCTTGCGAAGTTCCCGATAATTGTAGATGCAGCCGTTGAAGCAAACCGTCACCTCATCCACGCTCATCGGCTGCTTTCCGCGTTTGTCCGGCCCGATAATGGAGAGCCGATGGTGAATTGCCGAAAACCCTTCGCCGATAAATTCACCGGAACCATCAGGCCCCCGGCCAGCCACGGTTTTCGCCATGCTCCGAAGCTCGTCTTTCGTAACCCCGCCGCGAATCGTCACGAATCCGCACATTATATTTTCCGCCTGAACATCGCGAGCTGCCCGCCCCTGAACCACGGCACAATCCCGAAGACGCGGCGAAACAACCGCTGCATCACCACGCCCACGCCCCTGCGGCTCAATATGTGCAGAGGATAATCGTCGTGATAGTAATGGTGCTCGATCATCTCCAGCCCATAGCGCCCCGCCAGCCACTGCAATTCGGATTTCGAATAGAGACGGATGTGACCGCGCCACTCATCCTCACGCAAAAACATCGGGCTGCGCAGTAAACGCTCATGGTTGCTCTCGCCACGCATCAGCCGGATCAGCGAACCGATATTAGCGACATTCGGTGTTGTTAACAGTAACAGAGCTCCGGGCTTCAGCACTCTGGCGCTCTCCTCCAGAAACGGCAGCGGTGAAATCAGGTGCTCGAAAATTTCCGAGGCAACCACCAGATCGATACTGGCATCCGCATACGGCAAGCTTTCGGAAGCACCTTGCTTCGCATAAAACGGGTCCAAGTCAGCTTCATCGACAGCGATATCGGCTGCTTCCGCCCAGTCGCGAAATGCATCGGAAATGCAAAGCCCCACCCCATGCCAGCGGATTCCCGACCAGAAGTGATGACAAAGATTGATCCAGGTGCCGGGATAAAAACCGACATCAACTGCCGCCGCTTCGCCCGGAAGCGCTTCAATATAGTGCGAAAGCAGCTGCAGCATGCGATGAAAGCGCTGACCGTTGACGGCCGCATTGTGACTCCCGGGCACAAAACGGGTATCGCCCGCATCCTCCATCTCGAATGCGTTGGGCCGATACTGTTCGCGCACAAATCTGAAATACTGCGCTTCGCTATAGCGATAGCCTTGCTGCATCAGCCTGCATCCTCCATCACGTTCTCAAGATCGGCGATAAATGCCCGCCAACCGGCACTGCCACGCAAGGGTGCCGCCCAGGCAAGCGCTTGGCTGGAACGCTCATCACGCACTGTTGCATCCAGCATCGACTGCATGGCCTCCCTCCAGGCAAGCGCATCATGTGCCGGACAATAAACTGCCGCCCCCCCCGTGGTTTCACGCAACACCGGAATATCGGAAACAATTGCCGGAGTACCGCAGGCCATCGCCTCCAGCGGTGGCAGGCCATACCCCTCGATTTCAGAGGGCAGCAGCAGCGCAGTCGCTTGTCGATACATTGCAACAAGCATGACATCATCGGCAGTCTGCGTCATTTCGACATTGGCCGGAGCAACCCGCTGTAAAAGCTGGCGCTGTGCTTCCGAGATTCCCAAACACCTCAGTTTCAGATCGGTACCGCTTACCGCTTCGAGCAACGTTTCAACATTCTTGTGTGGCAACCCATTTCCGACATACAGAAAAAAAGGCGGTCTGGCCGGGGCTATGGTCGTATCCGGTGTGAATATTGCATCCACCGGCAAATGTCGTATCCGTGTCTCAGGTGCTTTCCCAAACAGAACCTCACACGCAGCATGTGAACTTTCAGAGACAAACCAGCTCAATGCCGCCAGCTTCAAAGAGCGGCGAAGGATCTGCTTCCCAACAAACGAACGCAGCACATTTTTCCGGTAGAGCGGATGCGTGAGATAGAAGACGTCGTGTACGGTATGCACGGCAGGGCAAGGCAGGCGACGCAACGGCAGCTTCGGATAGGGGCTAACAAAAAGATCGTGCCCGCGCGCCAGTAGCGGCCAGAAAAGTTCGGGCAGTGGCGGCAGAAACAGCTCGCCTACTCGTCCGTCCAGACTCGCCGGCAATGCACAATCCCTCTTGCGCATGGCTATGGTGATGCGCCAATCGGGATGTGCCTCCAGCACCGCCAGCAACAACCCCTCAAGAAACCGGCCGATGCCGGTGCGCCGCCCGACTACGAATTCGCGTCCGTCGACCAGCAGCCTGCGCGTCATGACTCGCCTCCGACAGGCCGGACGACGGCCAGCATGGCCTCCGTCATCAGCGGACTTCCGAAAATTCCGGGGAGTGCAGCTACCGCATCGATCACGCGTTTAGCGGGCTCGACCATGCTGTGATCCCAGCCGATGCGCTCCACATGGAGACCCGCGCGCTCCAGCGCCAGCCGCAGGCTTTTCGGCGTAAAATGGAACAGGTGAATTTCACGCGTCTGCATCGAAAACAACGGATAGGGCCGCCCCTTCAACAACCGGTAGAGCATGGCCATCGGATAGTTGTTGCGGTTGGGCACGGCAATGAAGGCTACTCCATCAGGGCGCAGAAGCCGCCGAATTTCGGCCATGGCCGCAAACGGATCGCGCATATGCTCCAACGAATGCCAGGCGGTTATGATATCGAACGAGGCCTCTTTCAACCCCATACTAACAAGTTCACCGACATGGACACTGGCCTGTGGCGCCCGCCCACGCATCGCCTCGGCACCTGCGTCGGAAAACTCGGTTGCACTCACCGTATATCCTACCCGAACAGCCGCCTCGATAAAGGCGCCATCGCCACCACCGACATCAAGCAGGTCACCCGAACCTTTTTCACGCTGCAGCAATCCCACCCGGTGCTGCCACATGCGTTTCCGCGCCGCCACGTGCTGCTCGCTCCACGGCTCGTAATAGGCCGCATCATAGGCCCGGCTCAGCGCTTCGATTGAGGGCATCGGCGCCACGAAGCCAAGATCGCAGACTTTGCATGCATACACGGTGTATGGTGGCTCGGTTGATTCGATCATGCGCAGGCTGGTAGCACCGCACAGCGGACAGGAGATATCAGCCATGCCGCAGTACCTCCTCGTAGAGTGCTGCCACCTTCTTTGCATGCACTGCGATCGTGAACATACCGGCACGCCGCCGCCCCGCCTCTCCCATACGTGTACGAAGCGCCTCGTCCTGCATCAGCTGCCCACAAGCCTTTGCCATCGCCTCGACATCTTCAGGCGGAACCAACATCCCCTGCACACCATCCTCCACCACCTCCGGCACCCCACCGACCCGGAACGCCACGATCGGCACGCCGTATGCCATGGCCTCGACCAGCACCCGCCCGAAAGCCTCGTGCCGGGAAGGAAGCAACAAAATACCGGCGTGCGAAAGCAACGTACCGGGCATGCTCACATGGCCATGACGATGAATTCGACCAGCACAAGGGCTTGCATCGAGCTGCGCCAGCACGCTTGCTGTATATCTCGCATCATCGCCATCTCCACCGGCCAGATCGAGCTGCCAGCCGGGAAACGCCTTCGCCAACGCTTCGAACACCTCCAGCGCAATGTGCGGCTGCTTCACATCATCGAAGCGACCGAGAAACAGCATTCGCTTTTCATGACTCGATCGTTCCCCCTGCGGTAATTCGAGACCATTGTGAATCACCTGCACCTTGGCCGAGCCTGCCGGAAAACGCGCGGCTACCGCATGGCTGTTGCAGATGATGCGCTCGCACAATGTGTGCAGCAGCATGTCCATCAGCGGATCGCGCAACGCCACCCGGCAGTGGAACAAAACAGGGATGCCATTACCTCTTGCTGCCAGGGCCGCATAGACGGCGGCCCGGGAGCTGTTGGCATGAATAAGCGCCGGACGTTCCGCTTTCAACCAGGCCCGCCAGCGCCGCAGTGCCGCAAACGTCGCCACACCCACTTTCGGCAATGGCAAGTGGTGGCAGCTGATACCGGCTGCAGAGGCGCGATGGGAAAGCTCGCCCGTCTCAGGCGTAACCAGCATAGGGGTATATGGAGCGGGAAGATGGCGCATCAGATCGAGCAGCGAATGCTCGCCACCGCCAACGAAATCGGTGAACTGAGAAACGAACAGAATCCTCATTGAGCCACCATTAGGCCCGTATATGATTGAAACCACTCGAGGAAAAAGCCACTCACTTCAGTCGCCTCCACTCCATTAATCGTCCAGCTTCGCGACCAAAATCCATACATAACCTGACCAGAGGGGCAATAGCCACCACCGATGGTGTCAGGCAAGAGCGACGGCTCTCCTCAACGATCTGCAACGGTGACGCGCATCGGTTGGCAAGATAAACCTTTGCCGCCAAAGTCACATAATAAATGGCGAGAACCAACGCAGCCCAACCGATACCATATAATACCGCAACCAACGCAAATATCGGCAGTCGCAAGAACCAGGACCAGCGCAGCGGTGATAATAGCGCCTCTAGCTTCCCCATTCCCCCCAAACGATTGATACGGTATTCACCACGTCCGCGTCGAACGAACCAGCGCCATATATCGCTAAAGTGTTCGCGGTTACGATGCTCGACCACAGCCGTTGGCAAAAAAATCTTTCTTCCAGTGAGAGCCCCGACCAGTTGTTGGTCTTCGCCGCCATGGTGATGGCGGACATCAAAACCGCCGGCGGCAATAATCGCTTCACGCCTAAGCGCCAAATTGCCGGTCGATAGGCTATTCGACTCATTTTCGCGCTCGCCCGCAATAATCAGCCTGGGGATCCCCCCCCCCGGCAACCCAATCAGTGCCGTAGCGCAAGCAACCACATTGCCCTTCTGCGGTAGAATGCCACCGCCAACCGCCACCACTTCATCATCAAGAAAAGGGGCGGTTATATGCTCAAGCCACTCCGCACATGGAATACAGTCGTCGTCGATAAATACGAGGATATCGTTGTCGCATGCCTCCACTGCTCTCTGGCGGATGGCGCCAAAGCCCAATCCCTTTTCGTCGAGAGCCAGGTAGAGATCAGCCATATCAACTGGCAGCGGAGCAACTGCTGCTTCAGAAATGTCCTCGACGATGATCAAGTTACACTCTTTAAGCTGTGAGTTGTCGATCAAGCTGCGCAACTTTCGGGCTAATTTGCGCAGCTCCTCTGTCCGCCCTTTCGAACAAACAGCGACACTAACCGACAATGTCCATTTCGTTCTCTTTTTAATCACGAATAATGTCGAGCGCCCGCCGCTTTAAACCATGAGTTGCAACCTTCCAGGAACGGCGAAAGGACACTTCCGATTCACAACCCCAACAATTGCAATGCGTTTCCCATATCCACCGCCGAACAGCCTCAGCCTCAGCACCTTCCCACACTTCACGGAACGAACGCTCCTTAACGTTGCCGAACGGTTTATCGAGCAAAATACAGGAGTAAACGTTGCCGGTAGGGTCGAGAAAAAAGGCATTACGTCCGGCGTAGCAACGCACCACTTCATGCGGATTCAATTGATAACCCACCATGCCATCGTAATAGAAATTACGGTAAGAAGGGGAATGCTTTTGTATGTATGCCACCTGCCTGCCAACCTCTTCCAGCATGGCCGGGTCGAACCTGAAGTGCCGCTCCTCATTGTGATAAAACGAACCGGAAGTTTGCGGAAAGGAGAAAGAGAACCCTATGCCTTCATTGCTAGCCAGCTCCCAGACGTGTTGAATCTGGTCGTAATTATTCGGTAGCACAGTCATTGTAAAACCCAGCTCGATATCGGAAAACGCTTCCCGCACCAACTTCAAATTCTTCTGTACCTTATTGAAGTTCCCCGGAATACCGCGTATGGCATCATGCACCTCACCAATGCCATCAAGTGAAAAAGAGATCCGAAATCGCTGAGGCCGAGGCTCGCCCTCAAGAATCGTTTTAAGCGTCTTCACGCTCTTCTCCGGCTGCAGGGCATTGGTATTTATCGAAACCGAAGCGTTGGGGAAACGAGACAAATAGAAGCGGGCGATATCTGCCAATTGCGGATGCAGCATCGGTTCGCCGCCGGTAATGCCAATATCGGTAACATTCCGGAACAGTTCCTGATCAGCGAAAATACGTTCAATATCGTCTAAACTGAGCTCCTGCGAACGCAGCTTGCCGTCGCTATAGTCGATCTGCCAGATGTTGCACATCGTGCAGCGACTGTTGCACTGGTAGGTAACGGCGTGGACAAAGCGTTCGATGCCGCTCGCTTCCGGGCGAATCAGGCGATCCATCCGCTTGAGGACATATTCAGGCTTCATTGAATGAACATAGCAGCTGGCCTCTTGCTCGACAACGCGTTAGCGCTCTTCGAGCCAGCGCACCAACTGTTGCGAGCGCTCTGCCCAACTGTTCTGCGAAGCGATATCACGCCGGATCCGCGCCAGTGTTTCATCTTGTTTTTGCTGTAAAGCAATCTCAATCGCAGCAAGCCATTCGCCATGCCCATTGGCAGCGGTAACGCCAGCGGAAAGGCGGCGGGTAGTATCCAGACGTGAGGCAACGACCGGCTTACCCGATGTCAGATAATCGTAAAGTTTACTCGAATCGCCTTGGGCACGGCTGTTATAGGGCGCCACCAACACATCAGCATACGCCATAAAAGCAGGTAGCTGCTCGTATGGATGGATACCGAGCAAGTGGATATTGGCGTACTCGAGTAGTTTCTGCCGTACTTCTCCGCGCGCATCGCCAAGGATAAACCATTGCCAATCAGGTCTATCGGCAGCCAACTGCATAATCAGGTCAACATCCATCCAGGGGCCAACATGACCCATCAGCCCGATACGAGGGCGAGCTACTGGCGCCAATTCTACAGGCACATCGTATTGTCTCGCACTGGCATTCAGTGCCGTGGCATTAGGAAGCATCAAAACATTTTGCCGACTGCCACGAATAGTGCAGGCCCGCTCGTAGAGCGTCTCGCACACGGTGATAACACCGTAGGCATTGGTGATGGCAATCTCCTGTAACTTCGAGATGCTGGGCGAGTCTTGATAGACCCCCCAGTCTTCAGTCCAGTCATAATACCATTTAACTTTGTTCTGTAGCCGCCGCGCCACTAACCAGTTGGCAGGATGATAGAAAATACCAATATAAGTGGCATCGTTATTCAGACACGCCTCGACACGCCTCGCCTGCCAAAACCGATTGAAACGCTGAACAAAATCGCTCCTCTCGCCCGGCAGTGGACAACTCCAGCGGCAAACCCGCACTCTCTCTTCAGGACTGAAATCCCGGGACGATACTGTGTTGTGTCGCCACCAGAGTGCCATTGGCTCGACATAGAGCAGCGATTCAACATTGCCGCTCTGCAACATCGCTTTGTAAAGCAACTCCTTGCGAGCCTGCCGTTTGGCATCCCACAACTCAGTCGAAAGCACCAGCAGATTCACGTCGCCGCCCTGCATTTCCTGAGCACTAAGATCGTCCAGTATGGAAACCTTTTGATCCATGGCAACTTCGCCCAGATACGATCGGCACATGGCGATTCAAATAGCCGCTGGAGAGGGGGTATCCGCGATAACCATTGTGGAAATAGATACCGCACGCCATCACTATGCTCGATTTCAAAACCTGCCGATGCCAAGCTTGCCACAAATTTATGCATGCGCATGAAACGGTGCTCGAACCAGGGAATGTCGACATCCGAAAACTCCCGATAATGCTCATCCGCATCACAATAGTAGGGGCGTTGTTCGCGTTTCATTTCATACCATGAGCGCAAAGTCACGCTCGGCACAGAGACGACCCAGACCCCATCAGTTTCAAGCACCCTGTAGACTTCCCGTATCACCGGCTCCATGTCGGGAATGTGCTCAAGCACCTCCATACTCACAATCGTAGAAAACTTCGAGTCATTGAAAGGGAGATTGGCTCCGTCAGCCAGAATCACGGAAAGCTCTCGTTCCCTTGCCAGCATCAACCTCTCTGAGTTGATATCCACGCCGATCCCTGTAAACCCGAGCTCATGCAATAATGCACCCTCGCCGCATCCGATATCCAGCATGCGATGCTTATCGCTATTCATCCGCCCAACCCAATATGCCATGCGTTCAAGAAGTACGCGCGGCCACGAGCCTCGACTATAGCGATCAGGAGAGGCATGACCTAAGGGGTTCAGCTTCGCCATACCGGCACGCCTGAATTATATGTATTTTGCCTCATCACCTCTGATCTCCTTACTCCATCATACGGAATAGTAGCCACAGGCGATGGTATTGCCCATTTTATTGCCACCCTTTTCCCGACAAATACCTGCAACAACTTTACGAGAACTGCTAATCCTTTTTTATTCCAGCCAGATCCGCGAAAAATTAATTTGCTTAACAGAGCATCCATGCTTAGCTATTCAACTCTGGATGACAAATTATATGTAGGGTTGTACGTATCATGTTACCTCTTCTTCGAACAATGATTTTGGCTTTCCGCAAACTCGTTCACTTTTGTGAATCATTTATCGCTCTTCCAGCCTCTCTTGTGTTCATTATCATTGGTTACTTTTGCATATTAATGAATCGCTATACCGAAAGCTCAATATTCGTTTCAAAAATACCATTTTATTTTGGGGAAAGAGTTCGTTGCTTCTACTATAAAGCTACGCTTAATCACCTCGGAAAGGATGTGACATTTAAATACGGAAGCTTTTGCCACTACAGGGATATCAGCATTGGGGATCGTGTGCTAATTGGATATTACAATGTATTAGGACGCGTCAATATTGGCAACGATGTACTTTCCGGGTGCTTTGTAACCTTTACATCCGGCCTCAACCATCACTCATTTGAAGATCCAGCCTCAACCATTGCAAGTCAATCAAGCATAGGGCCTATCACGATTCATGTCGGTAATGACATTTGGATTGGAAACAACGCTCTTATTTGCGCCGACATTGCTGACCGGTCTGTTGTTGGAGCCGGAAGCGTCGTCGTTAAACCCATCGAAGGACACTCTGTCTACGCCGGAAATCCGGCTCGTTTATTACGAAAGATATAGCCAAGCCCATCCGTCACTTACAAGGTAATCCGTGCCCATAGATTCCTCAACAGTGCTCGTTCAAAAATCGCCACCATTGCCAGCCATGCCACAACAAACAGCCCTCCAGCGGCCCATGCCCAGTGTTCAAGAGATTGCTTGGTGGCCAACATAAACAGATATGCGCTCAGACCCGCAACTATTCCCGGCAATAAAGCGACTCCCGTTTCCACAAACACCGGCATAAGAGTTTGCCCAAGCTCGCTGCGCACCAACCATAAATGCAGCACAAGGCTAATACCGTATATAACAACCAGCACCCAGGCGGCACCCACGATACCCCAAACCTTGATGGCCGGATAAAGCATAACTGCAAACACGGCGAACTCGACCCATTTCATTTTATGCAACGCACGGGTACGCCCCCTCGCCAACAGCACCGGACCGAATACGCTCGCCACACCACGAAGCCAACCCATCAACAGCAGCACCGCAAAGGCAGGGATAGCTGGAAGCCACTGCACTCCTACTGCCAACTGCACCACGGCCTCTGGCAACAGCCCTGCACCGAGCACCACTGGCGTCAGCACAGCTACAGTCAGATGCGCATGCTGGTGCATGATCCTGAACATGCGTTCCGTCTCTTCCTGTATCCCGGAATAGGCCGGAAACATCACCTGATTAGCCAATTGCGACAACTGGTTCGTCAGGTAACCGGCCAGTGTGAAGGCGATTGTATAATAGCCGAGCATTTCGGCACCCAGCATGCGTCCGATGGCAAGATTATCCAGGTTGGTCATGGCAAAAATCAAAACACCCGCGCCAAGCAGATGACCGCCGAATCCCCACAGCTCTCTGGCTGCACCCATCGAAAATTGTAGTTTTGGCCGGAATGCATGTACGGCAAAAGAGAGGCCGATACCCATTATATGAGCGGCGATTAGTCCGGCTACCAATGCCATTGCCTCCCAACCGAACCACCAGGCCAGCGACACTGCGGCTACGGTTTGCGCCAGTTCGCGTCCGATATCAATAACAAGGACGCGCCGGAACAGCAACTCGCGTTTTAATAAAGGAATGGAGAGGCTTTCGAACCCCTGCAACAACGGCACGAAAACGGCCAGATGCAGAATGCCGATAAGATCGGGACGGGAGAAAAAGGCTGCCACCCATGGAGCCGACAGCCATACCAAACCGGCAAGCAACGCTCCCCGCACCCATAACAGATGCCATGCTGTGGAGAGATAGCTATCATCAAGTATTTTCTTTTGAACGATGGCCGCTGCGAAACCGAAGTCCGAAAATATTGCAACACCACCCAAGAGCAACATCGCCAACGCGAACAGGCCGAAATCGTCGGGGGCGATCAAACGCGCCAGTATGGCCAGACGCGCCAAACCAAGAAGCCGGGCGACAACAAAGCCGATTCCTGACCACAACCCGGCGTGCAGTACGCGACGTGACAGGCTAGCGGTCATATACCTCCCGCAGGAACCTTAGCCGACCTGTTCCCAGATCACTCGCTGGGTCAGCGCGCGCGACAACGTGTGCTCATCAAGATACTCGAGCTCGCCGCCTTCGGGAACACCGCGTGAGATGCGCGAAATCCGAATCGGCTTACTCTGATAGCGGCGTGAGATGAAATGAGCCGTCGCCTCACCATCCACGGTGGCGCTGGTAGCCAGCACCAGCTCCTTGATATCACCTTCCGCCACACGCTTGTCCAACGAAGAGAAACGTAACTGCTCGGGGCCGACCCCATCGATGGGATTCAGCCGGCCGTGCAACACATGATAACGGCCGGAGAAACTGCCGCTGCGCTCAAACATCAACACATCCACCGGCTGCTCGACCACGCAGACGACACTTCCATCCCGGCGCATATTATCGCAGATCATGCAGTGCCCTTTCTCAGCAAAACAGCCGCAACGCTCGCAGAACCCCATATCACGATGCAAACCTGCCAGCGCCACGGAAAGCTGCTGCACATCCTCTTCGGACTTGTGCAACAGGCTCAATCCAAGCCGCATTGCCGTCTTCGGACCGATGCCCGGCAACCCCGAAAGCTGCTCAACCACACGCGCCAGTGGCGCCGGTGTTCCGGGAATGACCGCCATCAGAGTGAAAAACCCGGGGGTAACGGAATCCCCGCCATCATCTGCTGTTGCTGCTCTTTGGCTTTTTCGTTGACCGCCTGTACCGCGGCGTTCACTGCCGCCACCAGCAAATCTTCGATCAACTCCTTGTCCTGCTCAGCCCATAATGAATCGTCGATCTGCACCTTGCGCACGATGTGGTCGCCTGTGATTGTCACCTTAACCATGCCGCCACCAGCCTCGCCATGCACTTCGACCGAGGCCATCTCTTCCTGCATCTTCTGCATCTTTTCCTGCATCTTTTTAGCTTGCTGCATCATCTTTGCAATGTTCATCGTCACCCCACCATCCTGTTATCAGTATTCAGTCTGTGCCGTTGGCCTGCTTCGCACCATGCGGCGACACATGCACCAGTTTCGCTCCCAGCTCTCGCACGACCGCCTGCACATGCGGATCACTCTCCGCCTCCTCCCAGAGACGCTTCTGCTCGGCACTGGCCATGCGCTCTCTTGCCTCTGTCAGGCTCTCACCCTCGTTCTCCTGGCGCTGCTCCCAGTGCACCTCACGCCCCAGCCACTCGGCAAACGCCAGTCGCTCGGGAACAGCAAGCGCCCGCTCCTGATGCGCATCAAGTGCCAGTTTCACCTTATCGCCATAGGAGAGGCACACCACATGCCCGAGCATTGCGGCTATTCCGGGGCGGATTTCCGAATAGGCGGTCACCGCGCTTTCCCAATCGGGATACTTTGAAACCGTAGTAGCCGGGGGATGCAGCGGTAAATCGACTCCTTCTTCCGGCTGCACATCCGCCTCGTCTATGTCGTCATCGGACGCATATGGATCATCCTCTGCTTCAGAGTAGGAGGATGCGCCGAACGGCTGTTCGTCGAGCAACTCTTCATCGTCATCGCTCGGGGAAGCTTGCACATCCGCCGTAACAGTTTTAGCCACAGTACTCGGCGATGTAGCAGCTGACTTGTTGGCGGCCGGAGCCGAAGCAGTTGTCGGTTTCTCGGCACGGCCGGGCGGTTTCCCTGCGCTGGTCTCCGAGGGCCCTTGCAAGGCATTGAGATGACTCAGGCGGATCAGCAGCATCTCGGCGCCGCGCCGCTCGTCCATAAGCCCCAGATCGCGCAGGCCGGCAATCAGCACCTGGTAGCGCAGATCCAGCCCCTGCACGTCCCAGCGCGAAGCCCAGTATTCAAGCCATTCCCTCTTCTCATTGCTGTGCTCGTATTCGATCAGCCCCGCATCCACCTTCAGGCACATCAGTTCGTGCCAGAGCTCGGAGAGCGAAGAGAGCACACTGCGCGGCGCGTGCCCGCCATTGGCAGCCTCGCGCAGCGCCTTCACCGCTGCCGCGGCATCGCCCGAGAATATATGGTCAGAGATCTCCTGAATCAGGCCCGGACCGACCATGCCGAGAGAGTGGTAGACATCGCCCACCGCAATCGACTTGCCGGAGAAGGCCAGCACCCGCTCACACAGCGACAGTGCATCGCGCACCGAACCGTCAGCGCTGCGCGCGATCTCCTGCACCGCATCCTCTTCGAACCCGATCTCTTCCTGCTTCAGCACCGACTGCAGGTAGGCGGCAATCTCGTCCATGCCCAGCCGGCGCAGATCGAAGCGCTGGCAGCGTGAACGCACGGTCACCGGCAGCTTCTCGGCTTCGGTGGTGGCGAGAATGAACATCACCCGCGCAGGCGGCTCCTCCAGCGTCTTCAACAATGCATTGAAGGCACTCTTCGAGAGCATGTGCGCCTCGTCGATGATATAGACCTTATATTTCAGATTACTCGGAGGGTAACGTACGCCGTCGAGAATCTCGCGGATATCGTCCACGCCGGTATGGCTCGCCGCATCCATCTCCTGCACATCGAGATTGGAGCCACTGGTGATACCTGTGCAGGCGGCACACTCACCACATGGCTCGCCATCGACAGGGCTCTTGCAGTTGATCGCCATGGCAAGCAGGCGAGCGATGGTGGTCTTGCCCACACCGCGAATACCGGTCAACAGATAGGCATGCGCCAGGCTCTCGCCTTTTAGTGCATTCTTGAGCGTGCGCACCACCACATCCTGCCCGACCAGATCGGCAAACTTCTTCGGGCGCCAGCGCCGGGCGAGAACCAGATACGACATGGATGCTTACTCTACGGGGAGCGCATCAAACCGCAACGGCCTTGGACGAATCAAACAAACCGCTGATAGACAAACCGGAAAAGTTGATCCCGAAAAACAAAGGGCCTCAACCGAGACCCCTTGCATATCTGACTAACAGATCAAGATTAAACGCAGTTTAGAATGCGTAACGACCAGTAACGCTGAAGCCCGAAACATCACCACTGTAGTTGGTGAATTCTGCACCAGCCGAGATCTGCTTAGTGATTTGGTACTCTGCGCCAATACCAACAGTCGAGGAGGTAGTGGTCACAGATTGAGACGGCAATGATGCAGCCGGAACAAGAGTGTTGGTAAATTTATAGGTTGAATCGATATACGACACACCGGCAACCGCATGTACCTTCAGCTGATCCATCAGTGGGTAGTCAATTCTAGCCAGCGCAGAAAGGAAATAATTGAGTTTTCGCTCGTACGTAAGAAACCCCACACTACTGGTCGCAGAGCCGATTCCGGTTCCCACGCGCACTTCTGCTGACAGCATTTCGCCGATATCCCCAGGGATGAGGTCGTCCAGCTTTCTGCCAACCGTCGCATTCACTGCGGTAACACTCCCCGTACTAAAAAGATCAAGCGAGCTCACAGCGCCACCTGCATAGAATCTGTCCAGATTCGCAGCCTGAACTGTGGGCGTCATCATCACCAGACAAGAGCAAACCACTAAAACTCGTGCTGCATTATTAATAATTTTATTGAACATTATCTCTCCAACTCCCTTTGTTTTATATTTAACCATCTAGCCAAAAAGCAATACCCCCACTGCACCAGAAACCAATCAACTTCTATCAACGATGTAAGGCCCCAGAATAGGTAAGTTTGGGTATTCATCTCGAGCTACATGGCGCGACAACCTATAAAATACCAAACATAATGAGTTGATATGCATCACACTTCTACAAATCGACTTCCCTGAGGAGAATTGATTATGGATGCATCCGGCGCACGGCTAGGCGCGACGCCAACAGGAAGCCTGTCACGGCATAGCCAAGCAACACTACGATATGCACAAGCGAATTGTGCAAAGGCAGTTCGGTCATCAATGGACGGATCAGATCGACGGCATGCGTAAGCGGTAAAGCCTGAGCAATCATCTGCACGGCCTCAGGCAGCGTATTAATCGGATAGAACACTCCGCAAAACAGAAACATCGGCGTAACGAACAGCGTGAAGTAGAAAAGGAAAAAGTCGTAACTCGGCGAAATCACACAGACGACCAATGCGATACCGGCAAAGCTCAAGCCAGTGAGAAACACAGCAGGCAAGGCGAGCCACGACGTATCCCAGCTTTGAATACCCCCAAGCAATCCTGCCACAATAAAAATCGCCGTGCCGGAGATCAGGCTTTTGGTCGCCGCCCAGATAATCTCCCCGCCCACGATGTCAGAAAGATTTAGAGGAGTTGTCAGCATCCCCTCCCAGGTGCGTTGCTGGTTCATGCGGGTAAACGCGGAATAGAGCCCCTCGAAGGTGGCCGTATTCATGGCGCTGGAGCAGAGGATGCCGCTTGCCAGAAACGCCATGTAGGGGATTCCGCTCATCTCCCCGATGAACAACCCCAGACCATAGCCGAGCCCCAACAGATAAAGAAACGGATCCCCGAAATTGCCAACCATGGAAGCTAAGGCAAGTTTCCGCCACACCAGAAAGTTGCGCCACCACACGGAAAATATCGCCCTTGCCTGCATCAGTCGCGCATCTCCCGTCCAGTGAGTTTCAGGAATACATCCTCAAGGTTGGCAGGGCGATGGATAAAACGCATGTCGTGATGCTGAGCGCATTCGCGAAGAATGGGGGCCGCATCGTGAGTATAAAAATACCACATATCGCCAACCCGCTCCGGCTTCTGTTCAATCCGTTCTGCCAGCGCCTCGATATCTGCTTCCGGCACATCGGCCAGCGCCAGCACCTCGGGCTCCACATATCGCTTAATCAACTCGCGCGGACTGCCCTCTGCCAACACCTTGCCGTGATCAATCACCACAATATCGTCGCAAAGCTGCTCGGCCTCGTCCATATAATGCGTAGTAAGCAGCAATGTCTTTCCCCGTTTGCGAAGCTGGCGCAAGCGCTCCCAGATCATGTGGCGCGCCTGCGGATCAAGCCCGGTGGTCGGCTCGTCCAATACGACCAGATCGGGATCGTTGATCAGCGCCCGCGCAATCATCAGGCGGCGGCGCATACCGCCGGAAAGACCGGATACCTTATCGTTTGCACGCGAAGCAAGACCTGCAAACTCCAGCAGCTCATCGGCTCGCACCAAAGCAGTTTCCCGGCTGATACCGAAATAATTTGCATAAACGAGTAAATTTTCCCGCACGGAGAAATCGGGATCCAGATTATCGCCCTGCGGCACCACGCCGACGCGGCGGCGCAGGGAAGGATCGCCAACCGGCTCTCCGAAAATGGTGTAGTTGCCGCCGGAGAGCGGTGACATGCCGATCAGCATGCGCATCAGCGTGGTCTTGCCCGCACCGTTTGGCCCAAGCAATCCGAAACAGATACCGGATGGAATGGAAAAGCTGACGCCGCAAACGACCTCGCGCTCACCAAAGCGTTTACGCACATCAACAGCTTCTACGATGGAAACAGGCATGCGTGACTGTAACAGGGAACCGGGAAGGCGGACAAGCGGATCCGGCATGCGAACCCCGGAGAAAGCCGGTGCAAACGGTTTGCCTTATCACCACTCTCACCGTACTATGCGCGCCCTCCGGAGAGATGTCCGAGTGGTCGAAGGAGCACGCCTGGAAAGTGTGTGTACCCCAAAAGGGTACCGAGGGTTCGAATCCCTCTCTCTCCGCCAGTTTCCGCTTGAGCTTGCTCGCGGTACCGAGTGTCACCCGGGTTGGGCCCCGCACGGCTGAAGCCTGTGAACCCCGTCAGGTCCGGAAGGAAGCAGCGGCAACGGGATTTCGGCGCGTTGCGGTCAAGTCCGGCTCGGGTGGCGCATCCTGCAATTCAATCCCTTCGCAGTGTTTCGTATAATGTCAAAACCTGCCGACGCAATTCGTCCAGCGAACCATCATTGCGAAGCACGTAATCCGCCAACTGCAGGCGCTCCGCATCGTCGCACTGCCGCGCGACGATATTCTCGAACAATCCGCGACTCATATTTTCCCGGCTCCGGATTCGCTGCCAGCGGGTTTCAAGATCAGCCATCACGACAATGAGCTCATCAATCCGGTCTATCCCCCCAGATTCGATCAGCACCGAAGCCTCGATCACGGCATAGCGTGTCGACTGTTGTGCCAACCATACGTTGGCGGTTTCCCAAATCAGGGGATGTAGCAGGTCATTCAATTGTTGCGTTCGTCCGGGATCGGAAAAACAGTGCGCCGCGAGCTTGCCACGATCAAGGGAACCGTCCGGCAGCAGAAAACCGGTGCCGAACTCTGCAATAATGCGTGCAATCCCTTCGGAACCCGGAGCAACAACTTCTGCTCCTGCCCGGTCCAGATCGAAGGCCGGAACCCCGAGCTCTGCAAACATACCGGCAACCGTGGATTTACCGCTGCCGATACCGCCAGTCAGGCCAACGGTGCGGATCACGCCCCTCCCTGCATCAATCCGAAATACCACTGCATCAGATCGCCCCCCCACAACATGGTAACGACACCGGCCAATGCCAGATAAGGACCGAACGGAATCTCGGCACGTATGCCCTTACGAGAAAGAAGCAGAAACACGCTGCCGATAATGGCGCCGGTCAACGACGAAAGCAGAATAATCAGCGGAAGCGCCTGCCAGCCCAGAAATGCCCCCAGCATGGCCAGCAATTTAAAGTCGCCATACCCCATACCTTCGCGACCGGTTAGCAGCAGAAACACCTTTGCCACACTCCAGAAAAAACCATAACCGGCAACTGCACCGATCAGGCTACTGACCGGATCGCCGACCCAGAAATTAAGCAGCAAACCGATAACAATACCCGGCAGGGTCAATACATCGGGCAACAGGAATGTCTCAAGATCAATCAAGGTGAGAATCCATAACAGACTCACAAACACCAATGCCACAACAAGCCCTGGGCTCGGTCCGAAGTGCCAGGCAAGTGCGCCCCAGCTTATCCCCATTGCCAGTTCCAGAATCGGATAACGAATCGAAATTGGCGCTCCGCAATGACGGCACTTACCGCGCAGAATCAGCCAGGAGAGAACGGGTATATTATCATACCATGCGATACTGGCATTACATGCCGGGCAGCGACTGCGCGGAGTAACAACCGACAGGCCTTGGGGAATCCTGTGCACGCATACATTGGCAAAACTGCCTAACATAAGACCGAACAGCGTCGCAGCCAGAATCAAAAACTCTATTTCACTCACTCGTCACCCTCTTTCATACCGAGCTTTTGCAAGCGGTAGCGTAGCGAGCGAAACGTTATTCCTAGACGTTTGGCAGCTTTGGTTACATTGCCACTCTCTCGTTGCAAAGCCTCAGAAATCAGCTTCTTTTCGCATTCGGACAACCAATGATCCAGGCTGACCCCTTGCTGCTCCAGGCTCTGCAGGGACACTTCCGAACTTTTCTGCTGCGAGGCGTACAATTCATCCAACAGTCGCACATCAAGTGTGCCATCTTCCGACAACGCCACCAGCCGTTGCAACAGATTCTCCAGCTCCCTCACGTTCCCGGGCAGAGGCAATTCCGACAATCTTGCCATGCACTCCTCGGTGACCGTTACCTCTTCGGCCTCGGTATGCCGCGCAAGCAGCACACCAACCAGGTCAGGAATATCCTCGCGGCGCTGGCGAAGCGGCGGCATATAGACCGGCACCACATTCAGACGATAAAACAGATCCTCGCGGAAGCGTCCCTGCCTGACCTCTTCATCGAGATCGCGATTGCTGGCAGCAATCACCCGCACATCAACCTGCCGTTCTTTCTCCTCGCCAACTCGACGAATGCGCATATCCTGCAATACACGCAGCAATTTAACCTGAATCGACAATGGCATCTCACCGATTTCATCCAAAAACAGAGTGCCGCCATGCGCCGACTCAATCAAACCGGGGCGGTCAGACTCGGCACCCGTAAATGCACCTTTACGATGGCCGAAAAGTTCGGACTCGAACAACTCGGAAGGAATGGCCCCGCAGTGCACAGGCACAAAAGGCCCGCCAGCCCGATCCGATGCCTGGTGCACAAAACGGGCTGCAACCTCTTTGCCTGTCCCGGACTCACCCGAAATCAGAATCGTGAAATCCCGGCGTGCCGCGCGCAGCAAGCGCTCGCGCAATCGCTGCATCACAGTGGAACTCCCGGTTAACAGCCCTGCAGGCGCAATTGTTTCGGATAGCTCAGGGGAAGCAGCATGCTCACCACTTGCATGTGCGAGTGCACGCTCAATTGCCATTCCGAGCTCTTCGCCTGAAACCGGTTTGGTCAGATAATCGAAAGCGCCATTTCGCATTGCTTCCACTGCCGTTTCAGCGCTGGCGTAAGCAGTTAGCAGAATCACACTGGCATTCGGCTGCATTTCACCGCTGATTTTCACCACCTCAAGCCCGGCATCCGAACCATCCATGCGCAGATCAGTGAGCACCACATCAAACGTATTATCCCTCAGCGCTTCTCTGGCATCAGCAAGCCCCGGACACGCGACGACATTATGCCCGCGAGATTCCAGGCCCATTACCAGAACGCGCCGTGCATTCGCCTCATCTTCAACAAGAAGAATATCTGCCATCCCTGCTCCCTACCTAGCTGTTGCCATTCACACTGCCGGTAATGACAAACCGGCAGCCTTCTGCATCACTATGCACTTCGATCTCCCACCCATTACTTTGGCAAACTTGCCGTACAGTCGCCAGCCCCAGCCCGGTACCGCCTTGTTTGCTCGTCACAAAAGGTTCAAACAGATGGGCGCGAATCTCCTCGGGAATGCCACCGCCCTGATCACTTACTTCCAGCACCCAACATTCATTTGTGCCCCCGGCTTTCTTGTAGTTTAGCGAAACACGAATACTCCCAGATTCAGGGCTTGCATCAATGGCATTATAGAGAAGGTTGTTTAATACGAGCCGGAAATGATCCGGATCGATATAAAGTTTTTTTACATCACAGTGCACCGCCATCGCGTGCTCGGAGTGCATATCAACCTGCTGCAGGCTCGCCTCAATCAGCCCGACCATATTGGTTTCACGTGGCTTGGGAAGCATTGGCTTCGAATATTGCAGCATTTCACTGACCAGGCGATTGAGGCGGCTAATCTCTTCCAACACAATTGATTTGATCCCTTCATCTTTTTTTTGGGGGGCTAACAACTCAACTGCCTGCGCAATCGTATGCATGGGGTTGCGCACCTCATGCGCAAGCATGGACGCCATCCGCCCTAAAGCCGCAAACTGATTCTGCTCTGCCAGCTTCTGTTCCAGGCTTCGCACATCACTGATATCAACCAGTGTCATTAACCAGGTTGAATCATCATCTTGCGACAAACGCAACACGGTGAGCAGGCAGGTCTGCTGTGGCTGCCGCCATTCGCAATAAAAAAGATCGCTGGTCGGATGCTTAAAAAATGACTTCAGCTCACCCGGAAGGAGCATGGCTTCGGAAAGTCTTCTACCGGTCAGGCTATTCCCGCCTCCGATAAGCTGGCGCGCTGCAGCATTGGCATCCTGGATCCGCAATTCCGGCCCCAGAATGACTATCCCCTCCTGCATGGCAGAAATGACCTGCCCATGAAGTTCCTGAAGCTGTTTGTGCTTGAAGACAGCTTGTTTTCGCTCATCCTGCAAGCCGGCATGTCGACGAACAATCGCCGCCATCACCCCACCCAACAGCAAAAACGCAGATGTCTGCATCAACACCGAAAGAGTCCATGACGTAGTGATCTCCACCCCTGCGTACCAGGCATAGAGATTCACCGAGATGAGATAACTTGCCGCAATCAGCGTCGTCATTCCCAATACGAACAAAACCGGACCTTGGGTACCGGCTGCAACAATCACCAATGCAAACAAAAAGGCGAAGGGACTGGTATGACCACTGGTTGCAAAAACAACTGCCGAAATCAGAACCGAATCGCTGACAAATTGTAATGCAACGAGGTATCTCGATGAGGAAAACCGCAGCAGTAACCACTGTACGACAGAAAGAAAAATAAATGCGACGGCAACAACAAATAAAATGCGCCGCTGAAGCTCTTCCAGAGGCTGAAAATAAAAAAAACCGGTAACCAGTAATACTGGTCCGGCAACAAACAGACGGCTATAGAGCAGACGAGACAACTGAAAGTTAGTTTTCATTTCCCTGTCCTACGCACATAAAACTATTTGGCAGGAAAATGTCCGGGTTTAGGTTCACCTACAAGGCAGACACGATTACCCAACTGCAGAAGCCATCTGGAAGATCGGCAAATACATCGAGATTACCAGGCCACCAATCACCACACCCAAGAATGCCATAATGAAGGGCTCCATCAATGCCGTCATACCGTCAACGGCGGTGTCCACCTCCTCTTCATAAAAATCGGCAATCTTTCCCAGCATCGCCTCAAGACTACCGGTCTGCTCGCCAATCGAGATCATCTGCGTGACCATCAGTGGAAATATTTTACTCTGCTCAAGCGGATCGGTCAGCGTCTGCCCCTGTGAGATCGAATCTTTCGAGCGCAGGATCACCTCTTCAATGATCACATTACCGGCC
This sequence comes from Mariprofundaceae bacterium, assembly GCA_050302175.1. Classification (GTDB taxonomy): domain Bacteria; phylum Pseudomonadota; class Zetaproteobacteria; order Mariprofundales; family Mariprofundaceae; genus JBNLAN01. The sequence goes on from JBNLAN010000002.1 coordinate 68,116, forward strand.
GTTTCGGCCACGGTATCCAGCGTTTCCAGAATCGGCACACCGGCGGCAATCAGGGTCGAGAAAGTTCGACAAAAGCGAGCGACCGCTGCTTTGCGCAACACATCGCCCAACACCGGTAAATTCAATAGCAATTTATCCAGTTGATAACGGCCTTGTGGCGTTTGATAAATTTGCTTGATTGCTAACACGAGCGCTACCGGGGCCCCAACCACCACATACCAGTATTCAACAAAAATATCCGATATTTTCATCGTAATTTTTGTCGGCCCAGGCAGATCTGCACCGAAAGAGGAGAACATCTCGGCAAACACCGGGATCACGAAAATAAGCAGAATAGCTGTAACAATAAAAGCAACTGCAACAATTGCGATCGGGTAAACCATCGCTGACTTAATCTTCCCTTTCAGTGCCAGCGCTTTTTCCTTATAGGTACACAGGCGCAGCAAAATAGCATCAAGAATACCGCCCTGCTCACCCGCTTCAACCAATGAACACGTCAGGCGATCAAACTGCTTTGGAAACTTGCGAAAAGTTTCACCCAAGGGCTGCCCGCCTTCTAGCGTCTCTCGAATGTCCTTCAATAACTTGCCCATCGCAGGTTTATCCGTACCGCGCTCGGCAAGCTCGAAGCACTGCACAAGCGGCACCCCGGCATTAATCATGGTTGAGAGCTGCCTGAAAAACACACTGATATCCTTCTCTTCAACCTTCGCAGGGAAAAGAACAATCTCTGTCGGTTTCTTTCTGACCGAGATATCAATAAAGCCCTGCCGGCGCAAAGCAGCATTAGCCGTGTCTTTGTTCGCAGCCTCCATCTCACCGCTGCGCTCTTGTCCCTGACGTGTTTTAGCCTTCCAGTTATATATTGCCATTAGTCTGCCACCGTTACCCGCAAGCACTCTTCAAGCGAAAGCACCCCTTGTTTTACCTTGTTTAACGCTGCCATACGTAAAGTTTTCACACCTTTTGAAACCGCAATGGCATTGATCTCATCGGAGTTCTTACCCGCATAAACCGCATCCCGAATTTCATCGTAGACCGGCATCACCTGATAAATACCGACACGTCCCTTGTAACCGGTACCATTACAGACACCGCAGCCCTTACCGTGCTTGGGTGCATAGGAGGGCGCCTCTTCAGGAGGTACGCCGGCATCGATCAGCGCCTGGGCCGGAATTTCAATGGGCTCGGCGCACTCGCTGCAGATTCGCCTGCCAAGACGCTGGGCGGTCACCAGATTAACGGCTGAGCCCACCAGAAAGCTCTCGATACCCATGTTGATCAGACGCGTCATGGTCGATGGCGCATCGTTGGTATGCAGGGTCGCCAACACCAGGTGCCCGGTCAGCGCTGCTTTAATACCAATCGCCGCTGTATCGTAGTCACGAATCTCACCAATCAGAATAATGTCAGGATCCTGACGCAGGAAAGAGCGGAGTGCGGCCGGGAAGTCCAGGCCAACTGCCGGATTCACATTCACCTGGTTGATGCCCATGAAGTTGAACTCCACTGGGTCTTCCGCTGTACACAGGTTCACGCCCGGCTGATTCACCTCCGCCACCGCGGAGTAAAGACTCACTGTCTTACCGGAGCCGGTCGGCCCGGTCACCAGCACCATGCCATAGGGCAGATGCACGGCATGTTTGAAGTTTTTCAGCTCTTCCTCTTCATAGCCAAGCTTACTCATATCGAGCTGCAGGTTGGAAGGATCCAGCAGACGCATCACCACTTTTTCGCCGAACAGGGTAGGCAGTACCGAAACACGGAAATCCACTGTCTTTGCCTTCGACAACCGTAGTTTGATACGTCCGTCTTGCGGCACACGGCGTTCGGAAATATCCAGTCGTGCCTGAATCTTGATACGAGATACAATCGGATCACGCATCTTCATGGGCGGGCGCATGATCTCCTGTAACACGCCATCGATACGATAACGAACGCGCATCACCTTTTCATACGGCTCGATATGAATATCCGAGGCTCCGCGCTTGATCGCATCCAGCAGAATCAGGTTCACCAGCTTGACGACAGGTGCCGCTTCGGTCTCCGTAGCCAATGAAGATTCGTCAACATTATCCATTTCGGTATCGACGACATCCAGCGAATCAGCACCGAGATCAGCCATCACCTCATCAAGATCAGCAGCCTCACCAGTCACCTCATCCAGTTTCGTCAGAAGCTGGCTCTCAAGCACGATCACCACATCGACCTGACAGCCACTGATAAAGGCAACTTCGTCAAGTGCGTTAATATCATACGGATCTGCCACTGCCAGCGTCAGGAGGTTCCCCTTACGCCGAACAGGAAGCACCATATTTTTCCGCATGATATCGTTTGAAATTTTTGCCAGATCCGGCTCATATTCGACCTTACTCAGGTCAATGAGCGGCCGTCCAAATGCCTCAGATATAAACTTGGCGAGTGTTTTCTCTTCGAAAATATTAAGTTTGACCAGTGCCGAGGTCATGGTCACGCCATTAAGCTTGACCTCCTTGGTAACCTGATCAAGTTGCTCGCGCGTCAGCTTATTGTGGCGAACAAGAATGTCTCCAAGCCTTGTCGGCATTAACTAACCTCCCATCCAGGTAGATAAGCCGGTTTCCGGCCCAGCTTCACCTCAAGCCATCGTAACGCGTCCAGGCGATCCGGCAACTTATGATGCCAAAAACGGAACGACTCCGCACCCTGCGCAACCAGCATCGGCAAGCCATCCATTGTCGCCCTTCCGGCCTTTCCGGCCTCCGCCAGAAAAGGCGTTTCGCCATCAGGCGAGTAAACCACATCAACCGCCACACCTGCTCCCGACAACGTGAATGGATAATCTACACAGTTGCCGGAATCAATACCAACACTTGTCGTATTCACCAACAGCGGCGCACTCTCCGATGCCTCACGCACCGCAACATCTTCCCATGCGACACTATCGCAAACAACCCCCGGATACTGCTGATGCACATGATTTAATAACCATTGAAGCCTCTCCCTGCCGCGATTGCAAACCAGTAACTTCCCAACACCCATCTGCTGCAGTGCATGAACGACCGCCCGGCTTGTCCCGCCCGCACCCAGCACAAGCACCGTCTGGCCTGTGATATCGCAATTCATTCCCTGCAAAACAGCGGCAAACCCAAGCCAGTCGGTATTGCATGCCTGCCAGCTCTCCTTGGAACGCCGCACCGTATTCACCGCACCAATCTGTAATGCGGCATCATCGGCACTCACAAAACTGAGCGCCGTCTCCTTGTGAGGCACTGTTATATTGAAACCCTCGATACCCAGCGCATGCAGTCCGCTTATTGCCTCCGGCAATTGCTCGGGCAAAACATGAAAGGGGAGATAGGCGATATCAATATCTGCCAGCTCGGCAAATCGTGCCTGAAACAGAGGCGACAGCGAGTGCTCGACTGGGTCGCCTATAATACCGTAGGTGATTGTTTTACCGCTAATTTCCACGTCTGCCACAGTAGAATCCCGGAAGAGAACTGTCAAAGCCTGCTACGCTTTCAGGCCATACGCCTCTAGCTGCAATCGCCTGGATTGGTAAAACCCATGGCTTCGGCGCTTATTCAACCGTAACTGATTTCGCAAGGTTACGCGGCTGATCAACATCCGTGCCTTTGAGCAGCGCAACGTAGTAAGCCAGTAACTGTAGCGGAACACTGTAGACAATCGGAGCCGTGCCGGGATAAATATCGGAGAGCGTCAGATTCTGATAATGATCCAGGCCAATATGTACTTTGTGATCACTGAAGAGGAAGAGCTGGCCACCACGGGCACGCACCTCCTGAAGATTGGACAACACCTTTTCAAGCAGGGGATCATCGGGAAGTGCGCAAACCACCGGAATGGTCTCATCCACCAGTGCCAGCGGGCCATGCTTCAGCTCTCCGGCCGGATAGGCCTCGGCATGGATGTAACTAATCTCCTTGAGCTTCAACGCGCCTTCCATCGCCACCGGGTAGAAGGCACCGCGACCGAGAAACAGAGCGTTGTGCTTATCGGCAAAACCTTCTGCCATCTCTTTGATCGAGTCAGTCAATTGCAGCACCACCTCAACCTGCCTTGGCAAGGCGTGCAGCTCATTGACCATCACCTCTTCCTGCTGGCGTGTCAGCCCCTTACGGCGGGCCAGCGCCACGGTCAGCAGGCGCAAGGCTACCAACTGGGTGGTAAACGCCTTGGTAGAGGCCACGCCGATCTCGGTACCAGCACGCGTCATAAAAGAGACATTGGACTCGCGCACCAGTGAACTTTCGGGGACATTACAAACCGTCAAACTACCAATATATCCCTGTGCACGACTTCCCTTAAGTGCTGCCAGTGTATCGGCTGTCTCACCCGACTGGGAGATGGTGATCAATAGCGAGCCTTCCGGCACCACCACTTTTCTGTATCTGTATTCGCTGGCCACCTCGACACTGCACGGAACGCCGATCTCCTCCAGCCAGTAACGGGCGACAAGCCCTGCATGATAACTGGTGCCGCAAGCAACGATCTGCACATGCTTAGTTCTGTCCAGTAGTGCCTTGGTCTCGTGGCCAAAGCTATCTTCCAGCAGGCGGCCCCGATGAATACGACCCTCCAATGTTTCTGAAATCACGCCCGGCTGCTCAAAAATCTCCTTGAGCATGTAGTGGGCATAGGGTCCCTTATCGACACTGTCACTGGAAAGCGCCGACTCTTTGACTTCACGCACAACCTCTGCACCGTTTGAATCAAACACAGTAACACCATCGCGGCGCACTTCGGCAACATCGCCCTCTTCAAGAAAGATGAATTTTTTGGTGACCTGCAAAAGTGCCGCCACATCGGAGGCAATGAAATTCTCACCCTCCCCCAGCCCGATCACCAAGGGGCTGCCCTCACGTGTTACAACGATACGCTCAGCATCTTCCGGGCTTGCCGCTGCCAGTGCATACGCACCATCAAGCTCTTTTGCTGTTTCAACCACCGCCTCGAACAGCGACTTGCCCGACTCCAGCTTATTTGCCATCAGGTGAGCAATCACTTCGGTATCGGTTTCGGAGGTGAATTCATATCCCAAAGCCAGTAGTTTCTCTCGTAGCTCGGCATGGTTTTCGATGATGCCGTTGTGAACGATCGCGACACGAACGCCACTCATGTGCGGATGCGCATTGCGTTCAGCCGGCACACCGTGGGTCGCCCAGCGGGTATGGGCAATACCCAAACCACCGGTAATATCAGAGCCCTCTACCAGCGCTTTAAGTGCCGCCACCTTGCCCAGCGACCGGAATCGTTTAAGTTCACCATCCGCATCGCGCACAGCCACACCAGCCGAGTCATAGCCGCGATACTCCAGACGCTGCAGCCCCTCCATCAGAATAGGCAGGACATCTCTATCTGCAATCGCTCCGACAATACCGCACATCGATTAATCCTTTTCCGTCGGCTTTTCCGTCGGCTTTTTCGTTGGACGTTGCCAATTGGGAAGATGACGCTGATCGGGCCGCGCCGACAAGGTCAGCCCCCCCTCGCTCACCCTGCGGGTAATAATGCTTCCGGCACCAATGGTCGCATCCGAACCAACTTCGATGGGAGCCACAAGCTTGGTATCGGAACCGACGAATACCCTGTCTCCAATCACCGTGCGGTGCTTATTGGCACCATCATAATTGCAGGTGATGGTGCCGGCACCGATATTACAACCATTACCCATGCTTGCATCTCCGATATAGCTCAGATGATTGATTTTGCTGCCGCGGCCAATGACCGATTTTTTGATCTCTACAAAGTTTCCAATGTGCACCTGTTCATCCAGCTCGGCTCCCGGCCGCAGGCGTGCAAATGGACCAATCTTTGATCCGGAGCCCGCATTCGCCCCCTGAATATGACTGAAAGCAAACACCTCAACGCCATCATCAAGCCATGCATCTTCCAGCACCGCATATGGGCCAATCACGCAATCATCGCCGATCTGAGTGGAGCCATACAACTGGCTTCCGGCTTTGATCAGGGTATCGTTGCCGATGCGCACTTTGCTCTCAATCCGTACCGTTTCGGGATTCTCAATGCTCACGCCCTGCATCTGCCAGTCCCGGATGATTCGCTGCTGCATGCACTTCTCGGCGAAAGCCAGTTGCGCGCGATCATTGATACCCTGAATCTCATGGACATCGCCAACCGTTCCGGAGTGAACCGACAGCCCCGCCTCCAGCGCAAGTGGCACGATATCCGGCAAATAGTATTCGCCCTGCGTATTGCTGTTTTCCACCTTTGCAAGCAGACGAAAAAGCTCCCTGGCCTTGACGCAAAAAATACCGCTGCTGACCTCTTTGATCTGCCGCTGCTCTTCACTGGCGTCCTTCTCTTCGACAATCGAAACAATGTTTCCGCTCTTATCGCGCACAATTCTGCCGTATCCATGCGGGTGCCCGAAATGGGCCGTAAGTACAGTGACGTCCGATGCGTTTGTCTGATGTGTTTGAACCAGTGAGTCCAGTGTCTCCGGACGAAGCAGTGGCGTATCACCGCAAACAATCAATACATGTTCGGCATCTCCGATCACCCGTTCGCACTGTAAAACAGCATGTCCGGTTCCGAGCTGCTGCTCCTGCGCCACCCATTGCAGATTCGGAATCTCCCCGATATAGGAGCGCACTGTATCGCCATCATGACCCGTAACCACAGCAATGGACTTCGGATGCAGCTGCTCTACGGCATGCAGTACATGCTCGAGCATCGCTATCCCCAATAAAGAATGCAGCACTTTCGATCTGGAAGATTTCATGCGCGTGCCCTTTCCGGCAGCCAGAACCACCACCTGAAGGTCGGGATACTGCATATGATGTGCCATGTCGATCCTCCGGTAGCGCTACTCTCGTGAACGTTCGCGAGTATACGAAAACAAAAGGGTCGCACAATGTGCGACCCCTTGCAAAGAACAAGCGAATGAAGCTTAGTGCTTCTTTTTCTTCTTAAGCCATAGCAGACGCGCTGCCGCAATCGACAGCTCGGCTTCCGCACGTGCATAATCAACATCGCCTTTACGCTCAGCAACAAGCTCTTCAGCCCTGCGCTGAGCAGCCTGGGCTTCTGCCTCGTCAATGTCGCGTGCGCGCTCGGCAGAATCCGCCAGCACGGTGATCATATCAGGCTGCACTTCCATGAAACCGCCGGAAATAAACACCTCATCGACACTCTCGCCATTGGTGATGCGAAGCTCACCCGGAATCAAAGCGCTCAGAAGCGGAGCATGCTTCGGCAAGATGCCAAGCTCGCCAGCAGCCCCCGGAGCAACCAGCCTCTCCGCCTCTCCGCGATACACTTCGCGTTCGGCGGTGGCCACCAATACTTTAATGGTGCTGGCCACTAGGCTTTCGCCTCCATCTTCTTGGCCTTCTCAACGGCTTCATCGATCGAACCGACCATGTAGAAGGCCTGCTCTGGCAGATGATCGTATTCGCCATTCAGGATGCCCTTAAAGCCCTTGATAGTATCTTCCTTCTTGGCGTAAACACCCGGCGAACCGGTGAATACTTCAGCAACGTGGAACGGCTGCGACAGGAAGCGCTGGATCTTACGGGCCCGGGTCACAACCAGCTTATCGTCATCCGACAACTCATCCATACCCAGAATTGCAATGATGTCCTGCAGCTCTTTGTAGCGCTGCAGCGTCTGCTGTACGCCCTGAGCCACTTCGTAGTGCTCGATGCCGATCACCTTCGGATCCAGCTGACGCGAAGTCGAATCAAGCGGATCCACCGCAGGGTAGATGCCGAGCTCCGCAATCTGACGCGAAAGCACGATGGTCGAGTCAAGATGCGCAAACGTGGTTGCAGGTGCCGGATCGGTCAAGTCATCCGCAGGCACATATACGGCCTGAACCGAGGTGATCGAACCGGTCTTGGTCGAAGCAATACGCTCCTGCAGACGGCCCATCTCTTCTGCCAGATTCGGCTGATAACCCACAGCAGATGGCATACGACCGAGTAGAGCGGATACTTCCACACCCGCCAGTGAATAACGGTAGATGTTGTCCACGAAGATCAGAACGTCGCGGCCTTCATCACGGAAGTACTCGGCCATGGTCAGGCCGGTCAGGGCCACACGCAGACGGTTGCCCGGAGGCTCATTCATCTGGCCGTATACCAGCGCCACCTTATCGAGAACTTTCGACTCCTTCATTTCGTAGTAGAAGTCGTTGCCTTCGCGGGTACGTTCGCCCACACCGGCAAATACGGAGTAACCACCATGCGCCTTCGCAATATTGTTGATCAGCTCCATCATGTTCACGGTCTTGCCCACGCCAGCGCCGCCGAACAGGCCCACTTTACCGCCCTTGGCGATCGGGGCCATCAGGTCGATTACCTTGATGCCGGTTTCGAGAATTTCCTGAGCCGGAGAGAGCTCTTCAAAGGTCGGAGCTGCGCGATGGATTTCCCAGCGATCTTCAGACTTCACATCTTCGCCGTCGAAGTCGATGCCATCACCCAGTACGTTCATGATACGTCCGAGCGTTGCCTTACCGACCGGCACCTTAATGGCTGCCCCGGTATCTTCTACAGTCATGCCACGACGCAAACCGTCGGTCGAGCCCATGGCAACCGCACGCACGGCGTTATCACCAATGTGCTGCTGCACCTCAAGTGTCAGCTTGACTTCCTTTAGTTTCAACGCGTTATAGATATTCGGCAGCTCACCAGCTGGAAAACGAATATCCACAACTGGGCCAATGACCTGAATGATTGTTCCTACGCTCATTTCTTACGACCTCACTTCAAAAGTAACTTTATTGTGCAGCAGCAGCGCCGGCGCAGATTTCCGCCAGCTCCTGCGTAATTGCTGCCTGACGTGCCTTGTTATAGGTAATGCTGAGATCCTTCACGATCTCCTTGGCATTATCCGTAGCAGCCTTCATGGCCACCATACGTGCAGACTGTTCGCATGCCTTGTTTTCAAGCACGCCATGATAAACCAGCGACTCAACGTAGCGATGCAACAAACCGTCCATCACTTCCTTGCTGTCCGGCTCATACAGGTAATCCCAGTAGCTTGCATGCTTCTTCACTTCCGAAACAGGGCAAGGCAGCAACCTTGTTGCAGTCGGAGTCTGGGTCATGGTGTTGACGAACTCGCTGAAAATCAGATGAACCTCATCCAGCTCACCCTTGATATAGCGATCCATGGCCACACTAACCACGCCGATAATATCGCTAACCTCAGGGGTATCGGGAACATTTTCCTTGGTGCCAACCACCTTGGCTCCAACCCTGCGCATGAAAGAACCGGCGCGGCGGCCAATGGTCAGCACTTCCACCTCCGCCTTCTGCGCTTTCATGAACTTCAGGGCGACTTTCAGTGCATTGGTATTCAAACCACCGCAAAGACCCTTGTCGGTAGTGATCATGATCAGACCGACTTTCTTGATCTCGGCACGCTCGGTCACAAATGGGTGCTTATATTCCGGATGTGCCTGCATCAGGTTTGATACGACCTGCGCAATACCCTCGGCATAGGCACGCGCAGATACCACGCGATCCTGAGCCTTACGCATCTTCGATGCCGCAACCATCTCCATGGCCTTGGTGATCTTAGCCGTGTTCTGAATGGCCTTGATCTGGCCCCGAATCTCCTTCGCTGATGCCACGTAAAACTCCTCTTAGTAGGTGCCGGTCGCCTTGAAGTCAGCGGCTGCTTTCTTCAGGCCTTCGACAACCTTATCGGTGAGTTCCGGCGTTTCGTTCAGACCCTTGACCAGGGCTGCGCAATCCGAATTCAGGTAAGCCATATAGCCCTTCTCGAATGCGGTAATGCGATTAACCTCGATCTCATCCAAGTCACCGTTATTCAGGGCAAACAGGATGGCAGTCATTTCGGCAACGGTCTGCGGGCTGTTTTCGTTCTGCTTCAAAACTTCAACGCCGCGCTTACCGCGCTCGATCTGTTTACGGGTTGCTTCATCAAGGTCGGAAGCGAACTGTGCAAACGCAGCCAGTTCACGATACTGGGCAAGGTCAAGACGCAAGCCCCCGCCAACCTTCTTCATCGCCTTGGTCTGTGCAGCACCGCCCACACGGGATACTGACAAACCAGCGTTGATCGCAGGACGCTGGCCGGCATTGAACAGTGAAGTTTCAAGGAAGATCTGGCCATCGGTAATGGAGATCACGTTGGTTGGTACGAATGCAGAAACGTCACCTTCCTGAGTCTCAATGATCGGCAGCGCAGTCAACGAACCGGTCTTGCCTTTCACTTTACCGCCGGTGAACTTCTCCACATAGGTTTCGTCCACACGCGCAGCACGCTCCAGCAGACGCGAGTGCAGATAGAACACATCACCCGGATAAGCTTCGCGGCCCGGAGGACGGCGCAGAATCAGGGAAACCTGACGATAGGCCCAGGCCTGCTTGGTCAGATCATCGTATACAATCAGAGCATCTTCGCCGCGATCGCGGAAATATTCGCCCATCGCGCAACCGGAGTACGGCGCGATGTACTGCAGAGCGGCCGATTCGGATGCGGATGCAGCAACGATAATGGTGTTATCCAGAGCGCCGTGCTCTTTCAGGGTGCGCACCACGTTGGCAACCGTGGATGCCTTCTGGCCGACCGCTACATATACGCAGGTTACGCCGGTGTCTTTCTGGTTGATGATGGTATCGATGGCGATGGCGGTTTTACCTGTCTGGCGGTCACCGATGATCAGCTCACGCTGGCCACGACCAACAGGAACCATGGAGTCGATGGCCTTCACGCCGGTCTGCAGAGGCTGGTCAACCGATTTACGCTCGATCACGCCAGGTGCAATACGCTCAACCGGAGTAAACTCCTCCGCCTTGATCGGGCCCTTGCCGTCAATCGGCTGACCCAGCGCGTTGACCACGCGACCCTTCAGGGCCGGACCGGTCGGAACTTCGAAGATGCGGCCGGTGCACTTCACCTGATCGCCTTCGCGCAGGTGGGTGTACTCACCGAAAATCACAGCACCGACGCTGCCCTCTTCCAGGTTCAGCACCATGCCCATGGTGTCGCCCGGAAAGACCAGCATTTCGCCAGCCATGGCTCCGGAAAGGCCATGAATCAGAGCCACGCCGTCACCGACGGAGATCAGACGACCCACGTTGGCATCTTCTGCCCCTGCCTTGTATCCTTTGATCTGTTCCTTGATGATGGAACTGATTTCTGCGGTATCCAGCTTCATATTTTTACCTCTGACTTCTACGTATCAAGTATCGTTAAACTTTTTGGCTTCAGGCTGCCAGTGCCTTACGCAAGCCTTCCAGCTTGCCGCGTACGGAGTGATCGATCTGGCGATCGCCAACATTCACAACCATGCCGCCCACAATGTTGCTATCCACCGAAACATCCAGGCTCACCTTACGGCCGAGCAGCTTGCCAACAGCAGCTGCCAGCTTCTCCTGAGCCTTCGCATCCAGCTTCGCGGCAACCACCACGTCAGCTTTCAGTGTTTCGCTTGCATCACGTACCATGGCTTCAAACAGCTCGGAAATTTCCGGCAGCAGCACAGCCTTGTTACGTTCACATAGCAACAGGGCAAGGCGCTCCAGCTCCTTGGAAACGGAACCTGCCGCCTTGGTCAGCATGGCCGACTTTTGCCCGGCTGGCACCTGCGGCGCTTCCAGAACAGCCTTAACCTCAGCTACGGCAACAACTGCGGCCAGTTTGGCCAACCCATCGGAGAGACCTTTGACGCCCTCCTGATGCAGCTCAAACAGAGCCCGCGCATAGCGTCGGGAAACGTTCAGTGAGCTCATGCGCGACCAAACCCTTCGCTGATGACGCGATCAACCAGGTCGGCGTGACGCTTCGCATCCAGTTCGGACTCGATCACACGCTCTGCTGCCAGCAGCGCAATATCGGCAACCTCACCACGCAGCGCCTGACGGGCACGTGCGACTTCAGCCTCAACTTCCTCACGGGCGCTATCGACGATCTGCTGAGCATCAGTTCTGGCCTTATTGACCGACTCTTCCTGAACCTCGGCGGCACGACGATCTGCAGCAGCAACAATTTCCTGGGCACGCACGCGGGCGTCCTTCAGGAGATTATTGATTTCCGCTTCAGCCTTGGCTTTCTCGTCTTTGGCAGCATCTGCCGCCGCAAGCCCTGCTTCGATTTTCGCAGTACGGGCTTCCATCGCATTGTTAAGCGGCGCGTAGAGAACCTTCCACAACAGCCCCAACATGGTCAGGAATACGACAATCTGCCCAATAAATGTCAGATCAATACTCATGAGACAACCTCACTCCTTTGCTTTTACTTTGCACTTCGGGTGCCGGATCGCTTAGCCCAGGAACGGGTTGGCGAACAGGAACCACAGAGCAAAGGCCATGATGATGAACGGGAACGATTCCATCAGACCTGCAAAGATAAACATGTTGAACATCAGTTGCGGACGCATTTCAGGCTGACGTGCAATACCCTCCAGGGTCTTGGAACAAATCAGGCCCCAGCCGATTGCAGAACCAAGGCCCGCAGCGGCAAGAATAACGCCAACAGAGATCGCCGTAGCGGCTGTGATGATCGTTGTTGCTTCCATGTTGAAACTCCTTACTTACTTTAAAATAATATAAATATCGTCTAGCGATTAGTGTTCTACCGGCTGGTGCGCTATGGAGAGATACACCACCGTAAGAATCATGAAGATAAATGCCTGCAGCAGACCGATGAACATGTGGAACAGGGACCAGCCCAGACCCACCACAACACCGGCCACCATGCCGACCGCACCACCGCCCAGGAGCAGGAAGGCGATCAGCAGGAAGATCACTTCGCCGGCAAACATATTACCAAACAGTCGGAAGGAAAGGCTCAAAGGCTTGGCCACCTCTTCCACAAGCTTCAGAATCAGGTTGATCGGAATCAACAGCACGCCAAGAAGCTTCACGATCGGGTTCTTGGAATCGAGCAGCAGTGCCGCAAACGGCTGCAGCAACAGCTCCATGGTGAAGTGCACCGGCTTCAGCTTGAACTCATAATAGAGCACCATCAGAAACACGCTGATCGCCATCGCTGCCGGCAGATTCAGGTCGTTGGTCGGGACCGGACGGAAATGCTCAACGCCGAACAGATGAGCAATATTACCCAACAGGTAGGCGGGAAGAATATCCAGGCAGTTGCACAGGAAGATGAAGATGAAGATGGTCATCGCCAGCGGTGCAATCATCGGATTGTGCACGGGGAAGTTATCTTTCACGGTGGTGTTGATGAAATCGACCACGGTCTCCATGAAGTTCTGTGCGCCGGTCGGTGCTCCATCGGTAATGCGCCTTCCGAGCCACAGGCCGAACAACACCAAAGAGGTCGCAATGGTAATCGTCAGCAGCATGGTATCCAGATGGATCTGCATAAACGGATTACTTTCGTCGATTTTCAAAGTCCAGTAATGGAGGTGATCTGCGATCCCGCCGCTGCCATGCTCTTGCTCAGCCAATGCGAACTCCCTTATTCAATCTCATACTCGCAACCGATCCGCTTCCCGCTTCGCCACAAGTGCGGTTCTTACAAAAACCACCACCTGCGCCAGAAAAATACCGGCTGCCACAAACAGCAAATGAAGACCCAGTGCATACGCCAGCAGCATCGCAATCAGCAGCACGAAAAACCGAACCACCGCGCCGACATACAACAGGCGCTTCGCCCCCTCCGCATCCAGACTCCCTGAGTCGGCGATGCGGCGGGCCAGCCACAGGTTATTCAGAAACATCAGCGCCACCCCAAACAGGCAGCTAACCCCCGAAATCAACCCCAGCCAGCAGGCCAAGGCAAAAGAGAGGATAAGGCCAAAACCGCCTTGCCAGAGGCCTGTAGTCCAGGCTTCGGATGCAAGTTTTTGCCGGGCAGCGTCAGTCGAATCGTTCACTAGATTTCGTTAATATCCGGTGCGTTTCACGAAGCGACAGCTCTTGATGGAAAACCGCCTCCCCTTTTGCGAGGCCGATTTATAGCAGCATCGACTCGTCAATTCAACCAGAAAGTTTCCCCGGTAATTGTGGCGAAACTGACGCTCACTCATACACCTCTTTCAGCGCCTGCAGATAGCGCTCGCCCTTGCTTTTACCGTCCGGCATCACGCTCTCCGGCACCTCTCCCATCGCCTTCAGTGATTCATTGGCGTAGGCAAGCTTCTCCTTCTCGCTCATCTCGCGCCAGTCCGAGGCATCAACAATTCCATCCCCTGTCTTGTCGAAGACTGCATCCACCGTCACGGGGGGTGAACTCTCCTCCTCAACAACAGTGGCAGCATCTGCCGGTGCCGGATCTTCAGCAAGAACCGGCGCCGACAGCAACACTGTCAGCACCAGCCCGAGCGAAAAAACAAGAGCTCGCATCAGTAGCGGTAGTGGTTCGGCTTGTACGGGCCTTCCACCGGCACACCAATATAATCCGCCTGCTCCTTCGAAAGCTTCGTCAGCTTCAGACCGATCTTGTCCAGATGCAGGCGCGCCACCTCTTCATCCAGCTGCTTGGGCAAGGTATAAACCTCATTGCCATACTGACCGGTCTGGTTGAAGAGTTCGATCTGCGCCAGCGTCTGGTTGGAGAAGGAGGCGGACATTACGAAGCTCGGGTGGCCGGTGGCACAACCGAGATTCACCAAGCGACCCTCGGCCAGCAGCGTGATGCGCTTGCCATCCGGGAAGATGATCTGATCCACCTGAGGCTTCACGTTATCCCACTCGTACTTCTTCAGGGATGCGACATCGATTTCGTTGTCGAAATGGCCGATGTTGCAAACGATCGACTGATCCTTCATCGCCGCCATATGATCGTGGGTAATCACGTGATAGTTGCCGGTGGTGGTGACGAAGATATCACCCAGCTTGCAGGCCTCGTCCATTTCGACCACGCGATAGCCCTCCATCGCCGCCTGCAGTGCGCAGATCGGATCGATTTCGGTCACCCACACGGTTGCGCCCATGCCGCGGAAGGCCTGTGCACAACCCTTGCCCACATCGCCATAACCCAGAACGACAGCGATCTTGCCGGCGATCATCACATCGGTGGCACGCTTGATGCCGTCCAGCAGCGATTCGCGGCAACCATAGAGGTTGTCGAACTTGGACTTGGTAACCGAGTCATTCACATTGATCGCCGGGAATGGCAAATCGCCCTTCTCCTGCATCTGGTAGAGACGATGCACGCCGGTGGTGGTCTCTTCGGTCACGCCCTTGATGGCCGCCTTGCGCTCGGAGTACCAGGTCGGATTGGTGGCGAGCTTTGCCTTGATAGCCTTGAACAGTGCCACCTCCTCCTCACTGCCCGGATTATCCAGCACGGAAGCGTCCTTCTCGGCCTTCGAACCCAGGATCACCAGCAAAGTAGCATCGCCACCATCGTCGAGGATCATATTCGGAGTGCCGCCGTCGTGCCACTCCATGATACGGTGGGTGTATTCCCAGTAATCGTCCAGGGTCTCGCCCTTGTAGGCGAACACCGGAATCTTCTCGGCGGCGATGGCCGCAGCGGCATGATCCTGGGTGGAATAGATGTTGCACGAGGCCCAGCGCACTTCGGCGCCGAGCGAGGTCAGGGTTTCAATCAGTACGCCGGTCTGGATGGTCATATGCAGCGAACCTGCAATGCGCGCACCCTTGAGCGGCTGCTCCTTGGCATACTTGGCACGAATCGACATCAGGCCGGGCATTTCGGTCTCGGCGATGGTTAACTCTTTACGTCCCCATGAAACGGTTTCCGGGGACATATCGGCCACTTTATAATCGGTAAAATCAGACATACTCATACTCCTATATTAATCGTCTTATAAAAATATGAGCACCGTTGAATCGTGATGTTTGCGACTGAGCCTGGTAAGCCGTATCAACTTACTGCAGTGCTCCTCAGTCTGCGGCTCAGGCCATAAAAGAGACCGTAAGCCGGGAAGGTTGGATTTTGATTTGAGGCAAGGTGAGGATTCGGACACCACAACAACGCAACTTCAAACCAAAAGACGACCTCCCTAAATTCCTGCGTCGGCGCGAAGCGCCTCCGCCTTATCGGTCCGCTCCCAGCTGAACTCCGGCAGTTCGCGGCCAAAATGGCCGTAGGCTGCGGTCTTGCGATAGATCGGGCGCACCAGATCCAGCATCTTGGTGATGCCATACGGACGCAAATCGAAATGCTCGCGCACCAGCTTGGCGATTTTCTCCTCGGCGATCTTGGCGGTACCGAAGGTTTCAACCAGCACCGAAGTCGGCTCAGCCACACCGATCGCGTAGGAGACCTGAATCTCGCAACGATCCGCCAGCCCTGCAGCCACGATGTTCTTGGCCACGTAACGACCGGCATAGGCTGCCGAACGATCCACCTTGGATGGGTCTTTCCCCGAAAATGCACCGCCGCCGTGGCGTGCCGCACCGCCGTAGGTATCCACGATGATCTTGCGTCCGGTCAGGCCGCAATCGCCCACCGGGCCACCGATCACAAAACGACCGGTCGGGTTAATATGAAACTTGGTCTCCTTGCCGATCCACTCGGCAGGCAACACCGGCAGCACGATGTTTTCCATCACCGCCTCTTCGAGATGTTTCTGATCGATATCGGGATCGTGCTGGGTGGAGAGCACCACTGCATCGATACCAACCACCTGGCCGTCGCGGTAACGCAAGGTCACCTGACTCTTCGCATCCGGGCGTAGCCATGGAAGAATCTTCTCCTTACGCATCTCCGACTGGCGCTCGACCAGACGGTGCGCATAGGTAATTGCCGCAGGCATCAACACATCGGTCTCGTTGGTGGCATAGCCGAACATCAGGCCCTGGTCGCCGGCGCCCTGCTCTTCCGGCGCCTTACGATCCACGCCCTGGGCAATATGGGCCGACTGCTTGCCAATCAGCGACATCACTGCGCAGGTGGAACCGTCGAAGCCCACATCCGAACTGGTATAACCGATGTCGCACACCACTTTACGCACCAGATCGTCCAGATCGATCCAGGCTTCCGTGGTTACTTCACCAGCCAGAATCACCGCGCCGGTCTTGATCATGGTTTCGCAGGCTACGCGGGCACGCTCCGGGTGCGGATCCTGCGCGAGAATCGCATCCAGAACCGCATCGGAAATCTGGTCGGCCACCTTATCGGGATGACCTTCGGAAACGGACTCACTGGTAAAAACGTATTCGTTCGACATCGGAACTCCTCACGAAATTTTAAATTGGCGGCGAAGCATAGCGGCGAGCTTGCACGTCGGCAAACGCCATCATCAGGTATCCTGCGGATTGATAGCCTTGACTACTCATCTCCAACAAGAAGAGGGGTGGCCTATGGCCACCCCTCTTCTTCGATTCAAGCACACCTATACATGGCGTCTTCGACTTAACCCCACCCCTGCCAACAGGAGCAGGATCGCCGGAAAGATCGGATCAAGCCCGGCAGAAGATTGAATCGTGCAACCACCGCCGCCACCGCCACCGCTACTGCCGCTTCCAGGGTTTGTTGCCGGCACAAGATTAGTGCCTTTCTGTACACTGCCACCAACCGTCCCTGCATAGAGGGTGGATGGGGTCACAGGATCAATGGCAAGGGCATTAACAAACAGACTGACCAGGCCGCTATTGACCGCCCCCCAGCTGGCGCCGCCATTCGTACTTTTGTAAACACCACCACCCAACACCGTCGGATCCGACAGCGCCACATAGAGAGTGGATGGAGTCGCCGGATCAATGGCAAGAGCATCAATTGCCATTTGAAGTGTAAATATATCAGGTAGGCCGGTATTGATCGCCCCCCAGTTGGCACCGCCATCCGTGCTTTTGAATACGCCACTGGCCGTTCCCACATAGAGGGTGGATGGGGTCGCCGGATCAATAACAAGAGCTTCGATTGTTACCTGTTGTATTGTTATATAGGTCAAACCGGTATTGATCGCGACCCAGTTGGCACCGCCATCCGTGCTTTTGAATACGCCACCGCCTACTCCGCCCTCCATTCCTGCATAGAGTGTGGTAGGGGTCGTCGGGTCAATAGCAATGGAGTGGACAGCAGTGATGGCGCCTGGTCCGATAATGAAATTGCCCAGGCCGGTATTGACCGGCACCCAGTTGGCGCCGCCATCCGTGCTTTTGTAGATACCATAGCTTGTTCCCGCATAGAGCGTGGATGGAGTGACCGGGTCAATGGCGAGAACATTGACATATAGATCGCCCAGGCCGGTATTGACTGCAACCCAGTTGGCGCCGCCATCCGTGCTTTTGAAAACACCGAATCCACTCCCTGTTCCTGCATAGAGGGTGGTAGGTGTCGTCGGATCAACCGCAATAGTATTGATATTCAAAGCGTTCCGGGTAGCGCCGTTGGAATATAATGTAATGTACAGGCCAGCACTGCTGGAAGCCCAACTGACACCGCCATCCGCACTTTTGAACACGCCATTATTCAATGTCCCCGCATAGAGGGTGGCAGGAGTGCCTGGGTCAATGGCGAGAGCATTGACGGATAGCATGGTCAGACCGGCATTGACCGCACCCCAGTTGGCGCCGCTATCCGTGCTTTTGTGAACACCACCTCCCGTTCCAGCATAAATGGTGGCAGGGGTCGTCGGATTAATAACAAAAGCGTATGCGCTTAGACTAACCAGCCCGGTATTGACCGCCGCCCAATTAGCACCGCCATTCGTACTTTTTGAAATGCCACCGGCATCCGTCCCAGCATAGAGGGTGGATGGGGTGGTCGGGTCGATGGCGAGAGCGTACACGCCTGGACTGGTCAGACCGGTGTTACCGACAACCCAGTTGGCACCGCCATCCGTGCTTTTAAATACGCCACCGCTTGTTCCAGCATAGAGGGTGGTTGGGGTCACAGGGTCAATGGCGAGAGCATGCACATTTAAATTGGCCAGACCGGTACTGCTGGCAACCCAGTTGGCACCGCCGTCCGTGCTTTTAAACACACCACCTAATGTTCCCGCATAGAGGGTGGATGGGGTCGTCGAATCAATAGCGAGAGTCTGCACATACATGCCCAGAGTGGTCAGGCCAGTGCTGCTGGCAACCCAGTTGGCACCGCCATCCGTGCTTTTAAACACGCCACCACTTGTGCCTGCATAGAGGGTGGATGGAGTCACCGGATCAATGGCGAGAGCGTACACGCCCATGCCCAGAGTGGTCAGGCCAGTGCTACTGGCAACCCAATTGGCACCACTATCCGTGCTTTTGAATAAGCCACCCCCCCACGTTCCCGCATAGAGGTTGGATGGGGTGGCAGCATCTATGGCAATCGCATTGACGGACAGATTGGTCAGACCGGTGCTGCTGGCAACCCAGTTGACACCACCATCCGTGCTTTTGAATACGCCACTACCATTTGTTCCTTCATAGAGGGTGGACGGGGTACCTGGTTCCATGGCAAGAGACGAGATGACACCACCTTCCGGTCCTGTTGATGGATTCCATTGTGCCTGCACCTGCATCGGCAGCAGACATATCAGCAGCAATAGCGACAACGCCAAGTTCCATCTGCCTAAAGCCCCTCTGTTTTCTAGTTTGTTTTTCATAATCGTCTCCCTTTTTCACCTAACGATGCCTAATTCAGATAGGCCATCGTGAATGCCGAAAATTGCCTTACAACGGCAGTTTGTGTGTCGACAAAAGAAATTGTGGTGGTCGCACCCAGTAAGCCGGCTTCACTGTATTCAGCATTGATAACGAACTTGGAAATCAGCTTTCCCTGGTCGAAGAGCTCGACCACACCACTTAATTTGGTGTTTGATCCAATCAGTGTCTTAGTGACTGAACCGCCTGGTAGTGGGATGGTGAGATGGTCCAATGTCACTTTCATGTCGACTACCTTGGCCCCATTCAAATCCGCCGCATCCTCCTGCAGCTTGGACTTGACCGCCGCAACAATCGTATTGGACTTGACCTCGTCTGTTTTAACCACATCAATGGACGCAACTCTGACGTTACCAAGATATTCATCCGAAGGTTTTACCAAATATGGCTTGCTGCAAGCGGATACCAAAATGGCCATAGCAATTACAACAAACAGTATTGGACGATGATTCAAGTTTACTTTATGCATAGTTCTCCCCCTTTTCGTATGTGAAATATCTCTATTTCTTGCTATTCAAATCACACAAATTAAGGGGTGAACTTTATACAGGCTTCATGGTCGCCACATGTCGCATATTCATGCGACATGTGGAAAATCAAATTAGATAGGGTGCCTCACACAGGCAGAGTAAGAATAATTCTTGTGCCTGGTGAATCCGAAACGATCTCCAGCATTGCATTGATTTCACCAGCCCGGGTACGCATATTCTCCAGGCCGTTGCCGTGGTTGGCATCCGCATTGGAAATACCAATACCATTATCTGAAACCTCTACCCGGACATGTCGATCCCGCGCCTCGGCACGTACTGTGATTTCCGTTGCACGGGCATGCTTGATCGCATTGGTGATCGCTTCCTGCACAATACGAACCATATGCATCCCAGCAACCTCATCAGCCAGCGGGTGGGTGGAAAGCGCCTGCATATCCCATTTAAGTGCGATGTTTGCTGCGCTCATCACCGATTCGGCACGCTCTTTCACCAGCATCAACGCCTTGTTCGTATTAAAGCCTGCACCCGTTGCCGAATCGACGATCAGACGCATTTCTGCCATCGCATCCTGAAGCGTTGCCTGCAGCTCCGGTGAACTACTCCGGGTATCCAGCGACAGAGCCATAGCAGAAACCAGTGAATTCCCCAAACCATCGTGCAGATCACGCACGATTCGGCTTCGCTCGTCAGACACCGCCTGCTGCTTCATCTCTTCTGCTTCGATCCGGCCAATCTTGCCTTGCAGTTCAGTATTGAGACGCTCCACATCATTCAGCGCCTGCACGAACCGTCTCATCAATATCATCGACGTTAGCAGTACAAGTCCCGAGGTTCCAAAGTGAAAGGTCACAGAGTACTCACTGAGGCCCATGAGCGTGTAAACAAGCCAATCACGAACCCCCACGGCAAGCATACCGCCATAAATAATCATCCAGACCAGACGATCCGTATCCCGCTTCTGCCACCATTGGATAATAGCCATGACAAAGATGTATATCGACACCACAATGAGTACGCTTTGCCAAGCTGCTGCGCTGTCCACAACCGCAGAACTCGGCACCAGAAAAAGAATCGATGCGCCCCCGAGCGCATACACGGAAACACTTCGCTCGAGCCAGGGAATCCGAATTCCCAGAAAACGGTGAGAAAACATCAGCAGGAACCAGATGAACCAGCCGATCGAGGCCTGGAGAATCGCCTCCCATATATCCCGAGGCACGAAAGTGTCATAGATAAACATATTGACCGAAAACACCGAGCCCGCCCATCCGGCAGCAGAGAGCCAAAAGTATTTCATATCCCTTTTTCGATACCACCAAAGCAGGAGCAACAGCATCGAAAAAACGATCTGCACATAAAAAGCGATCTGGCTTGAAACAATATAAAAGGCGTACACCACTCTATATCGTTTCTTCAGAATGTTTTCAGGGCCAATGTGGTAAATATGCAGGCCACCCCCATCATTCGGATATGCAGCGATTCGGATATAGATGTCGTTGTCGCCGCCTTGGAGCAGACCCGGCGGTACTTTAAACAGCAATGGAGATATCCAGTTTCGGGTTATCGGCTCGTCGAATGAACCGCCATCACCCAAATAATGATCCCCGATAAAGACGGCGGCATTCATGTTTATTTTTTCCAGCAGCACCGCCCACATCCCTGACGGAGGTTCATCGAGATGCCTGCGAATACGATACCAGGCGTTACCCCCACGATCCGGATGGGTAACATTCCAGTTGTCGGGCACCTGCACAGGCTCCCACGCAGCACCCACACCCGGCGGGGTTTCGGTATCGGAAAAAACAAACCACACCTGATCCTCGGCTGTGTTGGCAAGCAGCGTGCCGGGCATGCACAAACCCACCAACACCCCAATCACGGGCAGGCTGAATTTCAACTTTCCGGTTGTCATGGATCAAAAGCCCCGTCAATCAAAACTGATATTGTGCGCGTTGATGCAATGCACCGCCTGAGAACGCGAATGCACTTCCAGCTTTTTATATATCCGTCGAATATGCTCACGCACTGTATTGATAGAGATTCCTGCTTCGTATGCAATGGCCTTGTAGCTCATACCCTGCACAATCAATGCCAGTATTTTTTTCTCGCTTCGAGAGAGCTTGAAACGATGCGTTTGTGTTCCATCGCTCTCGCCTGCAACCAGTTGCAGCAGTGCCCGCGCCACACGGTGATCGATAGGGGAGTAGCCTTCGCGCATGGAAACAAGCACTTCGCCAATCTCCTCCAGCGCCCGATCTTTGAGAAGATACCCCTTTGCGCCGGCCCGAATGGCATTGATCACCGAGGCATCTTCACCGAAGACAGTCAGCACCAAAATCAACATCTCAGGATTTGCCTGTAATGCCGGGGCAATCAATGTAAGGCCGTTGCCATCGGGAAGCCCAAGATCCAGAACGAGAAAATCGGGCACTTTCGCTTGCAGCACCGCCTTAGCCTCCCGACATGTGCTGACATCCCGCACGTCAAAGCAGGCGTGGCTGGCAATCACTTTTTTCAGATAATTGCGGGTATGCTGATTATCCTCAACCAATAAGACCTGTTGCACAGACATGTATTTTTCACCGCCCTAAGCGATAACCAATCAGAACCACTCCGAAAACAGCCATCGCCCAGGCCACACCCCACTGCCACCAGAGAGGGTGAAAAGCATCGGCCAGCCAGGCTGCCGAGATCCAGGCACCGCCTGCTGCCGCCAGCAAGGCGCCCAGCACCGGCCACACCCAGCTTCCCGAAACCGTCTCGGCCTGCTGCTGCTCCTGCTGCCTTGCCAGCGCTTCGGTGAGCTGCGCCGGCAACTGCAGCCACTGCTGCACGCCATGGCGCACATCCTCCAGCGCTGCTTCCACCCGTGCCTTCGGCCCCAGATGTTCGGCAACCCATTTCGTCACCAGGGGCTTCGCCAGCGCCCAGACATTGATCGATGGCTCGAGCTCCCTTGCCACCCCTTCGATCACCACCATGGTCTTCTGTAACAAGAGCAGTTCGGGGCGGGTCTCCATCTGGAAACGTTCGGTCACCGCAAACAGGTAGAAAAGTAGCTCGGCCAATGAAATATCTGCCAGCGGTCGGTTGAAGATCGGCTCGGCGATTTCGCGCATCGCATCCTCGAAGGCCGACATATCGGTATCGGCAGGCACATAACCCGCCTCCAGATGCACCTCGGCAGCACGCCGATAATTCTGCTGCAAAAAGGCCAGCAACATATCGGCAATGTAGCAACGGCTCTTCAGATCGAGATGGCCGACAATGCCGAAATCGACCAGCTGGATACGGGCATCCTTTGAAACGAAAATATTGCCCGGATGCAGGTCGGCATGGAAATAGCCGTCGACAAACACCATATGGAAAAAGAGCGTGGCCGTGCGCTCGCACAGCTGCAGCAGATCGTGCCCGGCCTCCAGCAGGCGCCCGCGTTCGTCGATCGGGATGCCGTGGATACGCTCGGTGACCAGCACTTCGGTGGTGGTACACTCCCAGACCACAGCCGGAATCGCAGCATCCGGCATATCTTTCAGATTATCTGCAAAACGGCTGGCGCGCGCGGCTTCCGCACGCAGATTCAGCTCGCCGCGAATGGTATTGGCAAACTCCTCGATCACGCGTGGCGCTTTCAGCCGCCGGTATTCGGGGAAATAGCGGTCGAAGAGTGCGGCCAGCAAATGCAGAATGGCCAAATCCGCCTCGATCGTTTTGTGAATCTTCGGCCGACGGATTTTCACCGCCACTTCGAGCCCGTTATGCAGGCGTGCAAAATGCACCTGCGCAATCGAGGCCGCCGCCACAGGCGTATCGTCGAACTCGGCAAAAACGCCGCCCTCGCCCAGCAGGGGCTGTTTGTAGGTGCGCGCCAGCACACCCTTCACCACCTCCGGTTTCTCGGGCGGCACTGCGTCCTGAAGCTTTTTCAGCTCCATCACCACTTCGGGCGGCAGCAGATCGACACGCGTGGAGAGCATCTGCCCAAACTTGATAAAGGTCGGCCCGAGCTTCTCCAGCCCGCGGCGCAGTTGCACCCCCAGCCGCGCAGGCGAATCATCACTGCTGAAAATTTGCATGATCCACGCATAGGGGCGGAAGAGGCGCATGCGCGTGGCCAGCATCGCCATGCCGTGAGTCGCCAGCACGTGCGAAATCACCAGCAGCCGCAGGTTGCGGCGGATTCTGCCGCTAAGACTCATGCGTGGATGGCTGTTTTCGGGGTTCCGAAAGCTGCTCGAGCCGGTGCTCAAGTTTGGTCACCCGCCCCTTCAGGCGGGAGAGTTGATGGCTGAAGTCTTCAACACCAGCCTGCCAGCCCTGCATACGCTCGGCATTCGGCACTTCGATGTTTTGCAGATAACCGTCCAGCTTACTCTGCGTCATGCGTGTCAGTTGCGCCTCAACCTCAAGCAGTGCTTTGGCAGCCTGGGCCACCCGCGCACCGAAATAATCGCCGAAGGCGGCTTTCAGCTCACGCTCGTAATCGATATCGGCCACTTCCAGCAACTTCTTGAAACGCAGCATCGCCTCGGAATCGCCGGATAGCTTCAGAACACGCTGGAACACCAGATCGTCGGGATTCTCGTGCGCAAAACAGAGGCGGGCGAAACCGGCGGTGGTGGCATCGATACGCACACAGGGCTCACCATCATATCGCGACTGCACCCAGACATGCCCGCCGCGAAAACCCATATAGAGATCGTTGCCCATGTCGCGCACATGGATGTGGAAGACACGCCCCTCCAGATCGTGCAGCAATTGAGAGAGCCCGGACTGGCGCGAGAAAAACATATCGAGCACAGTGGAGAGCACCACTGCCTGCACCGGCGTCGGAATCAGCCTGAGCGGCAAAAACATGATGCTCACATGAAACCTCGAAGATGACGCCGCAAAGTACACGAAGTACCGCCAAGGGAAACCATGCCGGAAAGCAAACCAGTCAATCCGGCAGATGCCAGATGATCGCCATCCGATACACCTTGCGAAACTTTGCGTCCTCTGCGGTGAAACATCACAATTTATATCCTCGATGCAGCGCCACGATACCGCCGGTCATGTTCTCGTATTTCACCAGCTCAAAACCGGCCCACTCGATGAGTTTGGCAAAGCGTTTCTGATCGGGAAAACGGCGAATCGACTCCACCAGATACTGATACGCCGCTGCATCACCGGTAACCATGCCGCCCATGGCCGGAATCACGTTGAAGGAGTAGGCATCGTAAGCCACATCCAGTAGCGGCAGCACCGGGCGCGAAAACTCCAGGCAGATAAACTGGCCGCCCGGCTTCAATACACGGCGAAACTCGGCCAGCCCCGCCTCGATATCGACAAAATTTCTAATTCCAAAAGCAATGGAGACCACATCGAACGAATTATCGGCAAACGCCAGTCTGGTGCCGTCGGCCTGCACGCAGTCGGCCCTGCCCGGCAGCAGCCCCGCATCCAGCACCCGGCGTGCGCCCTCGGCCAGCATCGGGCCATTCAGATCGGTGAGCACCACACGGCCCCCGGCTTTACCATCGTCGCCGCCCACTTTCTTCGCCATGCCGATGGCGATATCGCCGCTTCCAGCCGCCACATCCAGCACGCGTCCGCCCGGCTTTGCCGCCGCCACTGTCAGCATGCGGCGCTTCCACAGCCGGTGCATGCCGCCGCTCATCAGGTCGTTCATAATATCGTATTTATCGGCCACCGCGGAGAACACGCCCATCACCTTGCCTGCCTTGTCGGCTGCGTTCACGGTTTCAAAACCGAAATGCGTTGAATCACTCATGCAGCCAACGCTAGCAGGCCACCTTACCGCCTCCAATACGCAATCTGCCGTACCTGCTGCGGATTTTAATACAAAATACACCGTAAAAAGTGCCCATTCCTGTGGATAAGCGGTGGATGAAATGTGTACACATGACACAAATTATTGTACCAAACCCTATTGACAACCCCAACATGTAGTGCATAAGATCGGCGACATCGGCAGGCGCCCAATACGCTCGCCATTTATGCACATCTAGACGCATCGGGGTTTGCGCCTGAATCGTTCCGGGAGGGGAAATGACAGTAAAAGTTCACGCGGGAAATGCCGTATCGAGTGCCGAGGCCGATGTGGCGCATATCGAGATGCAACCGGCATCGCTGGATATCTGGGATAAAAAGTACCGCCTGAAAGATAAAAACAATGTGCCGGTCGATGCCGATATCGAGGGCACCTACCGCCGCGTGGCCAAAGCACTGGCCGAGGTCGAGGAGTCCGGCAAGCGCGACTACTGGCACCAGCAGTTTTTGTGGGCGCTGGAAAACGGCGCCATCCCTGCGGGCCGCATCATGTCCAATGCCGGGGCCGAAGCGCACAAGCCTGCCACCTCCACCATCAACTGCACCGTCTCCGGCACCATTCCCGATTCGATGGACGGCATCCTCTCCATGGTCAAGGAGGCCGGGCTCACCCTGAAAGCCGGTTGCGGCATCGGTTACGAATTCTCCACCCTGCGCCCGAAAGGCGCTTACGTATCGGGTGCAGGCGCCTACACCTCCGGCCCGATGTCGTTCATGGATATCTACGACAAGATGTGCTTCACCGTCTCATCCGCCGGCGGCCGCCGCGGTGCGCAGATGGGCACCTTCGATATCAGCCACCCGGACGTCACCGATTTCATCCGCGCCAAGCGCGAAGATGGGCGCCTGCGCCAGTTCAACCTCTCATGCCTGATCACCAAGGATTTCATGGAAGCGGTCAAAAACGACGACAACTGGGACATGGTGTTCCCGGCCAGCCAGGGCGAGATCGATAATCCCGACATGCCGATCGTCTGGCGCCGCATGCCGCACTTCACCAGCAAATGCATCAAAAACAAAGCCGGTGAAATCGCCTGCCGTGTTTATAAAACCATGAAGGCACGCCGTTTGTGGGATGTAATCATGAGCTCCACCTATGATTACGCGGAGCCCGGTTTTATCCTGATCGACAAGGTCAACGAAATGAACAACAACTGGTTCTGCGAGGATGTGCGCGCCACCAATCCGTGCGGCGAGCAGCCTTTGCCGCCCTACGGCGCCTGCCTGCTGGGCAGCGTGAACCTCACCAAGTTCGTACGCGATCCGTTCACCGAGAAGGCCCACTTCGACTGGGATGCCTATCGCGAAGTGGTGGCCATCTTCACCCGCATGCTGGACAACGTGGTCGAGATCAACGGCCTGCCATTGCAGGGCCAGCGCGACGAGATCATGAAAAAGCGCCGCCACGGCATGGGCTTTCTGGGGCTGGGCTCCACGCTCACCATGCTGGGCATGCCTTATGGCTCGAAGAAATCGCTCGAACTCACCGAAAAGATCTCTTATGAAATGGCACGCACCGGCTACCAGGTCGGGCTCGAGCTTGCCAAGGAGAAGGGTGCAGCCCCGATCATGGAGGAGGAGTTCAAAATCACACCGGAAGTGTTCGCCAAGAATGAGCGCCTGGCTGCCGACGGCATCAAGGTGGGCGACAAGCTCAAGGGCAAGGTACTGTGGGCGAAGTATTCGCGCTACATGCAGCAGTTTGCCGAAACCGGTAACAAAGAGGATGCGAAACTGCTCGCCGAGCTCGAAGAGCACGGCTGCCGCTTCACGCATCACTCCTCCATTGCACCGACCGGCACCATTTCGCTATCACTGGCCAACAACGCCTCCAACGGCATCGAGCCATCATTTGCGCACCACTATGCGCGCAATGTCATCCGCGAGGGCAAGAAGAGCAAAGAGAAGGTGGACGTGTTCTCCTTCGAGCTGCTGGCCTACCGCACGCTGGTCAACGAAAAGGCGATGCCCTATTCCGAGGAGGAGGATGCGAAACTGCCGGACTACTTCATCGCCGCCGACGATGTCACCCCGAAGCAGCATGTGGATATCCAGGCCGCCTCGCAGAAGTGGATCGATTCATCAATCTCGAAGACCGCCAACGTGCCGACCGATTTCCCTTATGAGGATTTCAAGGATATCTACATGTATGCCTACGACAAAGGGCTGAAAGGCTGCACCACCTTCCGCTTCAACCCGGAAGCGTTCCAGGGCGTACTGGTGAAAGAGCAGGATCTGGCCAACACCACCTACAAGTTCAAGCTGGAAGATGGCTCCGTGGTTGAAGCCAAAGGAAATGATGAAATCGAGTACGACGGTGAAATGCACACCGCCGCCAATCTCTTCGATGCACTCAAGGAGGGTTATTATGGCAAGTTCTAATCCACAAACCGCTGACTGGCAGGCGCCCCCTGCCTCTGAGATTGACCCAACGCTTCTCGCCCTGTTGCGCGAATATTTCGGCAACGACGACGAAAGCATCAATTACGCCCTGAAAAGGCACCACGAAATCATGAAAGGGCCTCTCGGCTCGCACACCAACCGGAAGAGAGAGAAATAGATATGGGCATCAAGATCGAGAAGAAAATCACCGGTTATGAAGTGAAAAAACCGGAAGGCGAGCAGGAGGCCAAGGTCACCCATATTGCGCCGCTTCTGGAGCGTGACGATGTGCTGATGGGGAATACCTATAAAGTGAAGACCCCGCAATCCGAGCATGCGCTCTACATCACCGTGAATGATGTGATGGTGAAAGAGCCGGACGGCAGTGTGCACCGTCGCCCGTTCGAGATCTTCATCAACTCGAAGAATATGGAGCACTTCCAGTGGATCGTGGCGCTCACCCGCGTGATTTCCGCGATCTTCCGCAAGGGTGGCGATGTCACCTTCCTCGTGGAGGAGATGAAGGCGGTGTTCGATCCGCGAGGCGGCTACTACAAGCGCGGCGGCAAATACATGCCCTCGCTGGTGGCCGAAATCGGCGAAGTGATCCAGCAGCACATGGTCTCCATCGGCATGATGGAGGGGCAGCTGAACTCGCCCGAACTGCAACTGAAGAAGAAGCAGATTGAGGAGAAGCTCGGCGCTTCGGCCATGAGCAATGCGATGCAGTGCCCGAAGTGCGCCGCCATGGCGCTGATCCGCATGGATGGCTGCGATACCTGCCTGGAGTGCGGCCACTCGAAGTGCGGCTGACGCCGTGAAGGTGGGAGGAATAGCAGCAAAATTTACCGCTCTCGGCAAATTCTATGAAATTCACAATTTCAGAAACGCTGCTGAAATTCTTCAGGCAAGCTGTTGCGATGATTTTGCGGAACTTCTTGATGCACTATTGGTTTTTCGGTTTTCGACCCATGACATCCTGAAAGGCGGCGGTAACGAGTCCGATATTCCCAAAAAGTTTTCTTCTCTATTGCGCCCTAAGGGTTGGCGCGAAACACAAATCACTGGAGATCTACTAGTCAAACTGAAAGCTAAACGTCATACCAGTTCAGGCTTTGATGAAACCGACCTTGTCATCGAAAAGTATCTGGACGGCCACAAAGTGGACTACGTTAAAAATCGGATCGCCTTTGACCTCGAATGGAATAGTAAAGATCAAACGTTTGATCGCGACCTGTATGCTTTCCGAGCTTTCTACGAAGCCAACATCATTGATGCAGCTGTTTTGGTTACTCGAAGTAAGGAGCTAAACCCCATTTTCGAAAGGCTTGGCATCAAAGCCAAATATGGTGCTAGCACCACTTGGATGGGAAAACTGGATTATCGACTCAAGGCCAATAGAAGCGGAGGCTGTCCCGTGCTAGCTTTAGGAATAAAGCCAGAATTAATACAGGATACCGAATGAGCAACACTCCAATTAACGCTAGTAATGACTTCCGAGAGTTTGTTTGCGACCACAAATTCAGCACCGTGCTGGCTGATCCACCCTGGCAGTTTCAGAACCGCACAGGCAAAGTTGCGCCAGAACATAAGCGCCTTGCTCGTTATCCAACTTTGACGCTTGAAGAAATAAAAGATATCCCTGTCGCTGAAGCCTGTGAGAAGAACGCGCATTTATACCTGTGGGTACCTAATGCCCTACTGGCCGAAGGATTGGAAGTCATGCGAGCATGGGGCTTCACCTATAAAACCAATATAGTTTGGGAAAAGATTCGCAAGGATGGTGGCCCAGATGGTCGAGGAGTTGGTTTTTACTTCCGCAACGTCACTGAGCTTTTACTGTTCGGCATTCGAGGCAGCATGAGAACCCTGCAGCCTGGCAGAAGCCAAGTTAACATCATACGTACAATGAAGCGTGAACACTCACGCAAACCCGATGAACAATATCCGCTAATTGAGGCATGTAGCCCTGGTCCTTTTCTCGAAATGTTCGCACGAGGCCCTCGACCAAATTGGGCTGTATGGGGCAATCAGTCGGAGAATTACCGTCCAACTTGGAACACATATTCCAATCATTCACAAGCAGAATCCCGACAACCAATTTTGTTAGAACCAAACACTGACGACTACTCAGAAGAACTTATACAAAAGAAACGAGCATAAACTCCTCACCGCCCCCCCCTGCTGGATTGGATCAAATAACGCTATCGCTCCTGCAACGCCTCGATGGGGTAGTTCTCGCCGACTGAAAAGGCCGCGATCCTGCTCAGGTGGGTATAGGGCAGTTTCGTCTCTGCATGCCAATCGTTGAATCGCTCCTGAATCGATTGCAGGTCGCGTTTGGAGGTTGGGTTATCGGCAACCTCCAGACCGCTCTCCTGCAGCGCACGCACCACGTCGGCCGTGAGGATAAAGACATCTTTACCGACATTGCGCAGAAAGCGCTGGCCGGTATGGCCGCCCAGCCTGGAACCGCGCCGCTTCAGAAGATCGAACAGTCCGATGAGATCGCTGCCGGGCCAGTCGGCGATGAACTGCGCAAAGCTACCGTGCTCCATCACAATATCGTCGATAAAACGGGCATTGGCGCGAACCGCACTGATCTTCTGGCCGTTGCGCACGATGCGCTCGTCCGTGGCGATCTCATCCCACTCTTCGTTCGGGAGGGCCAGCAGTGCATCGACATCGAAGCCGTGAAAAACCGCCTCAAACCCCTCCCATTTCTGGTTGATCACACGCCAGACGAATCCGGCCTGAAACAGGCAGCGGGTCATCTCGGCAAGGAAACGGCTATCCGGTTTCCCGGCCAGCACCTCTGCGGCAGGCAGCTCCGGCAACAGACTTTGCAGGGCCTGCTCCCCGCTTTTTCGCTCAACCGCCCGGCGATATATCGGTGCAAACTCCCCCCTGGCCATTACGCCACCGCCACGGCTTTCATGGAACCGGCCACATTACGAAACAGCGCCGGATCCTTCGCCACCTTCGCAATCAGCAGCGCCCCTTCGAAGAGGGCGAAGATGTTGCAGGCGCGTTGCCTCATGTCTCCCGCAGGGATCTCCTGCGCCGCACCCGCCTTCTGCAATGCCCCTTCGATATAATCGCAGTGGCGCTCGAACACCTTCTGCGTGCTTTTGCGGATCGCCTCATCCTTATTCGCCATCTCCTGCCCGAGATTGCCGAACGGACAACCGAGAAAAACACCCTGGCTTTTCAGTTTCGAAGACTGAATCTCGTCGACTTTGTCGATCAGCTGCTGCAGCTGGATCAGTCCGCTCTCATCGCTCCGGAAAACGGGCATGAAAACGGTCTTTTCTGCGTCCTGCCATGCAGCTTCGATGGCTGCGACAGCAAGCTCCGTCTTGGAGCGAAAGAAGTGATAAAAACTGCCTTTGCGAATATCCGCCTGCTTGCAGAGTGCATCCACACTGGTTCCCTGAAAACTCTGCTCCCAGAGCAGGTTGATCGTTGTGCTCACCAGTCGCTCATGTGTCGTATGTTCGGTATCGCTCATATCCAACTCCTGTTCCGGCTATCCGCAGCATACAACCACTTGACCGACCGGTCAACTGGCGATACATTTGACCGATCAGTCAAGTCGCCGCTGTTTTATCCCCCTCCCGATCATTATCTACAGATCATTGAGTGGGAAAAAGCTCGCCAGCGACTTGACTGACTAGTCAACTAACAGGAGTAATTAATAATGAGTCTATTCACGCAACATACCGTAGAAACGGCACCGAAAGGTGCATCCGAAGTACTCTCCAGAGTCGTCGAACGTTACGGGTTTATCCCCAACCTGGCGGCATTTGTCGCCGAGTCGCCCGTGACCCTCGACGCCATCATGAATCTGTCCGAATTTTTCGACAAAACATCGCTGGGCAAACAGGAGCAGCAGATTGTGCTGATCACGGTCAGCGCCATGAACGGATGCGACTACTGCAAAACCGTACATACCGCACTGGGTCGTATGGCCGAAGTGGATGCGGAGATCATTCGCAACACGCTTGCTCTGCAGCCGCTAGCCGATGCAAAACTCGAGGCGTTGCGTCATTTCACGCAGCAACTGCTGGAGAAGCAGGGCTATGCGAACGATGATGAGATAAAGGCATTTCTCGATGCCGGCTACAGCCGCTCTCAGGTATTCGAGGTTGTCATGGGTATCGCACTGAAAACCCTGACCAACTTCAGCAACCATCTGGCGGGCGCTGTGCCCAACCCTCAATTCATCGAAATGGCACAGGCTGCATAACAGCAACCGGAAAACCCGTTCGGCTACCGGTTGGCCCCGACCGGTAGCCTGCGGCATCCGGCCTGCAACAGGTGCTTAACCCCTCCTCCGGACAGAAGGTATGTGGGTGTTATTGCTGAGGCTGATATTTCTGCCGCAGGCGATGATCGGAAAGCCACGACTCCAGCTTTTCAAGGCATTCGAACCGAACCGCCGCTTCGCGGGCAAATACCTCAAGATCAGGCTGCAGCAGGCAGAGCGCCGCCACATCGTGCATATTCTGCTGACCCCGCCGTGCATTTGCTGACGATAAAGCTCTTCACATCGGGAACCCGCAGCCCCGCTTTCAATTCCACCCTCGCCCGGGCCACCCCGGCCAGCTCCTGCACATGATCGTACACCCGGCGATAGTTCCTGCAGGTCAATCTGGCCAGTTGATAGATCATCAATGCCTCGTGCCGTTCGATCGCTTCCAGCAGTTCGCGTTTCTTTCTCGTCATTTTTGTCATATATGACATATATGCCCGGTCTGGCGCTGGCAAGCCCCTCTCTATCCAGCACCTTCATAGTACAACTGTAACAAAGCCAACAATTTGACTGGTTGGCGACAGTCGCCAGGTCGACAGATCCCTTATTTTCCAACAAATCCGCCTTGGAACGATTCTTGCCATGTGACTGGAAAGCAACCGTTTTGAAGGAGACGTTCATGGATAAGGCATTGCAGCAGAAACTTATTGAAGGGATCACCGACGGCAGCATCGTCCCTTATCTCGGCGCAGGGGCACTGAACGGCTCGGTCTCCATCGAATCGGGTGATCCGATCCCGGCCGACAGCGACAGCCTGATCTATGCCATGAACAACGGCGCGCCAATGGCGCCGAAACTGATGTATGAGTTCTCGCGTGCCGCCATGAACCTGGAGCTGAAGAGGGGCCACAGCTTTATCACCCGCACGCTCAACCGCATCTATGCCGAGACGGAATGGACGCGCTCTCCCGTTCACGACTGGCTGGCCGGGATCAAACCGCCGTATGTCGTCGACATCAACCGCGATACGCAGCTGCAGGAGATCTATAGCGACCGGCCGCACACGCTGATTGTTGGCCTGGCACGCCTTGGCGGCACCGATTACCGCTTCAAGATTTTCAGCTATAGCGATGGAACATACAACGAGATCATACAGGAGGCGGTCGATCCGGAACTGCCGGTCCTCTTCAAGCCGATGGGCACCCCGCACCCGGAACCGCTCTACATCGCTTCGGATGCCGACTATGTCGATTACATCACCGAACTGATGGGCGGCTTTGGCATCCCTAAATTTCTTAAAGAGTCGCGCATCGGCAAGCAATACATCTTCATCGGCCTGCGCATGACCCGCGATACGGAGCGCATGGTGATGTCCGACATCGTTTATGGCGCCGCTAAGCCGACCGGCTGGGCACTGATTCCGGAGCCCAATGCCAAAGAGATTCGCTTCTGCAAAAGGATGGGCATCGAGATCATCGAGGCGGAGTTCGCCGATCTGATCGATTCGGACGAAACGCTTGTTCGGGCTGCCGCCGAACAGCAGGCGCAGATCGGCTGCTGAGAAAAGCATGGCCCTGATTGAACTGGATCGCGAGAAACACCTGCTCGGTATGGACGAGATGGACGGCACCCATATCGATTTCATCGAACAGGTGAATGCGCTGGCATCGATGAGCGGCGAAGAGCAGCAGGTGAACTTCAGCAAGCTTCTGCAGCACACCATCCGCCACTTCGAACGTGAGGATGAGCTGATGCAGGCCTGCGGGTTTCCGCAAATCGCCGAACACCAACAGGAGCACCGCAAGGTGCTGGCCGAAATGCAGCGTTACGATACCCAGCTCAGCCAGGGCAAAAGCAGCTTTGCCCGCGCCTATGTGCGGGAGCGGCTGCCGGGGTGGTTCGAACTGCATCTGGCCACGATGGACAGCGCCCTGGTCTGGCACCTGAAACAGAGTGAAGTGAATGCACAACAAGGAGTACAACATGCCATTTGAACTTCCGCCCCTTCCTTACCAGCGCGACGCACTGGCTCCGCACATCTCAAAAGAGACGCTCGATTACCACTATGGCAAACATCATCAGGCCTATGTGGATAACCTTAACCGCTTCATTGTGGGCACCATCTTCGAAGAGAGCACGCTTGAGGAGATCATCGGCGAGGCCGAAGGGACGATCTTTAACAACGCCGCCCAGGTATGGAATCACAGCTTCTACTGGAACTGCCTGGCCCCCGACGGCGGCGGAGAACCCGGGGGACCACTACTGGCCGCCATCGAATCGGCGTTCGCTTCGTTCGCAGCATTCAAACAGGAGTTCACCGCTGCTGCCGCCGGCAACTTCGGCTCCGGCTGGACATGGCTGGTGAAGAATAACGACGGCAAACTCTCCATCGTCAACACAGGCAATGCCGGCACCCCGCTGACCGACGGCCTGACACCGCTGCTGACCTGCGATGTATGGGAACACGCCTACTACATCGATTATCGCAATGCCCGCCCGGCCTACATCGAGGCATTCTGGAACCTGCTCAACTGGGAATTCGCGGCGAAGAATTTTTCAGCCTGACAGCATGAGCGAAGCACGCCTCTACCACGACATCGGCGCTGAAGAGCTGGAAGAGCTGGTCGCCACGCAGCAACCGGTATTTCTCGACATGCGGGATCACGATGCCTACAGCAAGGGGCATATCGAAGGCGCCATCCCCGCCAGTGAAGAGCATATCCGCCAGCTATTACGCCGGCGCGAACAGCCGGTGGTGGTTTACTGCTATCACGGCCACTCCAGCCGCGACCTGGCTGAGTTCCTCGGCCGTATGGGGGCGATAAAGGTCTTTAACCTGAGTGGCGGCTGGCACGGGCTGCAGAGCAGCAGCGTGAAAAGCGTTGCCACCGTCGAGAGCGGCGGCCATGAACCGACAGAAAACGGAGCACAACAAGGAGAGTCACCATGACTGTAAAAATGAGCACAGAAGAGAAAATCAGGGCCCAGCTGGCCGAAAATCCGATCATCCTCTACATGAAGGGTGTGCCCGATCAGCCTGAGTGCGGCTTCTCGGCCAAAACGGTGGCGGCGATCAAATCGACCGGCTTCGACTTCGCCTATGTCAACGTACTGGCAGCACCATTCATCCGCGAGAAGCTGCCGGAGATCTCCGACTGGCCAACCTATCCGCAACTCTTCGTGAACGGCGAACTGGTCGGCGGCTGCGATATCGTGGTCGATATGGCCGAGGCGGGCGAACTCAAACCGCTGCTCGAAACTGCAGCGGCCTGATGATGAGCGAGTCAACCGAAACACCACTGGAACCTGAAGCCATCATCGCCAAGGTGCAGGGCCTCTATGCCGATGCCAGGGTCGAGGTGAATGGCGAAGGGTGCAATCTGGAGCTGCTGGTCATCTCCGACGCCTTTAAAGGGATGCCGGTGATGCGGCGGCAGCAGTCGCTGCTCAAGCTCTTTGCCGACGATCTCACCAGCGGCCGCCTGCATGCGCTGAGCGTGCGCTGTAAAACGGCTGCCGAGGTGGCCGCATCAGGCTCCCAGTTCGTGCAGCTGGAGATATAGCCGGACAATCCGGAAACATCCGAAAGCGCCTGAAGAAGTGTCTGAAAGAGTGTGAGTGATCCGGATGCAAGGCATCCGGAGCCGATGAGTATATCACGACGAGCCAACCGGAAAGTGTCGTGAGTAATGCAGATGCAAGGCGTACAGCGCACAGCGACCCGAGCCATATTAGTAATATGGTGAGAGAGCGAGCACTGTACAACACAGCAGATGCGCTGCTCACGGCGCTTTCACTCTTCAGGGGCGAAGCAGATGGCGAAATCGGCACACGCGTCACAGGTCGGTGCCGGGCAGGCGATGATGCCTTCACGCTCGCAGAGCTGTTTGTAGATAAACTTCTTCCACTTCATATCTCGATCATTCTTCTCGGCCAGACGCGGAAAATTCTCGCGGATCATGTCACTCAGATCGGCTCTGCTGAAGAGGCCGAGATCGTGCCACAAATGGTGATGCCCGGCAGAGCCGGCAATAATGATCGAAGCGATCCATGCACGCTGCGGATCGGCATCGACAGCGAATTCGGCAAAGAGCGCTTCCAGCTCACCGATCTCCGGCATCATCTGCCGCCAGGCATCCGAACGCTCCGGCAACGGTGGAAGCTCGAAGCCGGGAAAGAAGCGCTGCATCATCATCCGGAATGACTCAGGGGTAAGGCCCATGTAAGCAGGCAACACCCCCTCATCCGTTAACCACGATGCCAGCATCGATGCCAGGTAGCAGGCATTCTCACCCTGAGCGTTCACCACCAGTGAGACGAACAGCTGCTCCCGTGCATCGGGCTGCGACCGCTTAGTATTCAACAGGAGCAACCTCGTCGATCTGTTTCTGCATGATATGTACCATCTTTCATCTCCTGTAAAAAATGCCGCCGACTTTCAGGAATAGCCGAGAGTGACGCAAAAGACACATACGCCCCGGAAGTGTCGTGGAGAATCCTCCTCCACCTTTTAAAAGCGCCGTCCGAAAGTGTCGTGAAGGGTGCAGATGCAAGGCGTACAGCGCGCAGCAACTGAAATCGTATTCAACATACGATGAAAGGCGCGAGCACTGCACAACGCCGCAGATGTGCCCTTCACGGCACTTGAAGCTTAGGCAGGGCGAACGCTGATATCGCCGAGCACCTGCGCCTGACATGCCAACCGCATATCCTTACCCGCCAGGTTCTCCTTCAGGATTTTTTCCTCAACAACGCTCGGCGTAGAGAGATTCTCCAAGCCCTCTTCCACCTTCATCAGGCAGGTGCCACAATCGCCTTCTCTGCATCCGTAGATCAGTGCTGCTCCCACCTTCTCAGACACCTCGATCACACGGGTGCCGACAGGTACGCTGACGGTCAGCCCCAGATCCAGGAATGTTACTTTTGCCTTTGCCATTTTACTTCTCCTTCTAATATTTATCCCGCGTACGGGATCTCGTTTTTCACTATCACGAAGTCGGTTCAGCCACGGGCCGCCCCATCCCCACAATTCTTTCTTAGTTATGCTCTCTTACAGCTCACACCATCAGGCTGACTGCAACGCTCCAGATCGCCTGCGATCTTCTCGGCGGCCATGCCGAGCATGGAAGAGACCTCATCGGCATCGAAACCGCAGAGGTAGAGCGATTCGGCGGCCATCAGCGGCCTTCTGATCAGCAGCGGATCTTCGATCATCATCTGCAAAGCCGCATCGGCATCGAGACGTTCGGGAATCACCTCGCCGCTCTTGATTCGCGGCGCTGAGCGATTGAACCACTCGGCCACCGGCTTTGAAGCGAAAAAGGGACGCAAGCGTCCCGGTGTCCATGCTTCACTGAGCAGATCATGTTCAATCAGCTCATGCCCGGCATTGCGCAGAATCTTCTTCTGCCTGGTGTTGTTGATGCAGCCTGGCTTCTCATAAAAATCGATCCGCGCCATCAGAAAGCACCCACTTCTTTCAACATTTTCATCGGGCCTGAATCTCGGCCATCGCCGCCGCCATCTTCGCCGGAGGAATTCCTGTCAGCGAACCTGCCGGATTCACCGCTTCACCGAGGCTGTTGAGGATCGCCCCTTCGATCGGGCAGATGCTGGCGCACTGCGGCTGGGCGAAATCGCCGTCGCACTCGGTGCATTTGGCCGCATCGATCTTGAAATGGGGGGCTGCCTCATAGATGGCATCGCTCGGGCATACCGGCAGGCAGGCCCAGCAGTTCACACACGATTCGATAATGGATAGTGACATGATGAGCCTCCCTACGCCGCGACCGCAACAGTGGTTGCAGTTAATTTGCCCGCTTCGGCCATCTCCTGGTAAACGGCAGCCACCGCCTCCTCGATCGGTTCCATGGCATGCTCGCCATTCGGAATAATCCCGGCCGCTTCCAGCTGATCCCACGGCTCATAGCCGATCTTCGAGCAGAGCACCGCCTCGCACCCTTGCAGGGCGCGGATGGTGGTGGTCAGTGAGCTCTCCTTCTCGCCGCAGGTGTCATCGCCGATGCAGTATTGATCGGTCTTGCGATGGCCGATGAAGCGAACCCCTTGAGGCGATGCCTCATAGACCAGGAACTCCCTGGCATGGCCGAAGTGCTGGTTGATCACACCGCTGCCGCTGGTGGCAACCGCCATCAATACCGGACGTGCATGTTGATCGACGGCAATCGCAGGCGTCGCCTCTTTGGCATTGTCGGCCGCCAGCGTCTCGGCAATGGCGGCATGCACCTTGGCACGTTTGACCATCGCCTCTTCGTAATCGATCTCCATCGTCTCGATCTTGTCCAAGGTAAACTCTTCGCCGCGATCCTCGCCCAGCATACCGACAGCATCGGCACGGCACTGGCGGCAGTGGCGCATCATGTTCATATCGCCTGCACAGGCATCCTGCAGCTCGGAGAGCTCTTCGTTGCTCGGCCCGCGCTGACCCATCACACCATAGAAGGTGCCGTGTTCCGGCTCGGAGATCAGCGGCATCACATTGTGCAGGAAGGCCCCCTTCTCCTTAACGATGCGGGAGACCTCTTTGAGATGTTCGTCGTTCACACCCGGAATCAGCACCGAGTTGACCTTCACCAAAATGCCGCGCTCAACCAGCATCTCTAAGCCCTTCTGCTGCTGTTCGATGAGGATTTTCGCCGCCTTCACGCCCTTGATGCGGCGGTTGTTCCAGTAGATCCACGGATAGATCTTCGCCCCCACTTCGGGATCGACACAGTTGATGGTGATGGTGACATGATCGATATTGTGTTTGGCCAGTTCATCCACCGCATCGGGCAGGGCCAGGCCGTTGGTGGAGACACAGAGCTTGATGTCCGGTGCTTTTTCGGAAAGTTCGCGGAAGGTCTCGAAGGTGCGCTCGGGATTGGCCAGCGGATCGCCGGGGCCTGCGATGCCGAGTACGGTCATCTGCGGGATGTTGGCGGCCACCGCCATCGTCTTCTTCACCGCCTGTGCAGGGGTGAGCAGTTCGGAGACCACGCCGGGACGCGATTCGTTGGCGCAGTCGTATTTCCGGTTGCAATAGTGGCACTGGATATTACAGGCCGGAGCGACCGCCACATGCATACGGGCAAAGTAGTGGTGCGCCTTCTCGGAGTAGCAGGGATGATTCTCCACCTTCTCGCGAATGTGATCGGGCAGGTGACTGACCTGATCATCGGTGGAACCGCATGACCCGGCAGAGCAACCGCCGCCAGCCCCTTGATTTGCTGTGTCGTCTCCAAGAACTGTTAACTCCATGCCAACCTCCGCGTATCAATCGGTTTAGGGGGAGTACCCCGCTATCCCTAAGGCAAGCGGCATGCCAGCAGAGCGCCTGATCTAACACATTGAATTAAAGGAGATTTTCAGAATGCGACATTCCATGTGTCGCAAAGACAACAGAGCTTTCGCAACCATTTGTCCCGAACCGGACAAACACCGAAACGTTAGCCTTCGGCCAAAACCGGAGCTTCGTTCTGGCGGCAGGCTTGAAGTTCTATCAATAACTGTGCGATCTCGCTAAGTATGAAGACTGGTGGAAATCCGTGTATCAGTCACTTGATATGAGTGTACAAGACTACCTGCAACTTTATCTTCCAAGTAAATTGCATAATTGTCACCACTGCCAACAGAGCTCTTGTAGATAACACCATCAAAACCAGAATTTTTGATCAGCTCACATAAAAGCTGACTAGGCAAATATTCTAACTGTGCATTTCTTGGCAATATGGCTTTTGATAGCTCTTCTCCCAGCCGACACAAGTATCCGATATCAGCGAACAACTTACTTAGAAAGCTATCTTCAACTGAAAATGGGGAAATTGATCTTCGTGGATTGCGGAGGTCGACAAAGGTTAGGCTCTCTCTAGCCTGAAAAGTTGCAACTGAAACATTGTCTCCCTTATGGGGTCTGCATTCAGCAATTGCTGTTTCCGGATCAGAAGCCACATATAAATAGGGAATCCCTATCGGATTAGCTCTACCAGCCTGAGCCAACTCGGATGGTGGTGCCCCCATTTTCGCTAACTCGATAATCCCTTCGCCCTTTTCAATCCTAGAACGAAAAAAATCAACCCTAGGTTGGATAACTATTTCCAAATAGCCAAAGAGTTCTTTTAACTGCTCATAATTAGGCTTTTGCTCTGGGAAGTATCTATTCTTGTATTTCAATTCATCTTTGAACAAATCCCATTGCGTAATAGCCTCATCTTCATCAACTTCTAATCTCTTAATTAATTCATATTTTGAGCCTTCTTGGATTTCTCCAGGAAAGATTACTTCTAGCAATGAGAAACACTTGTCATCTTCCAGAGAACCAAATAAAGCCCAATCACACTTGAGGTTTTGCACCAAGTTTCTTTCAGATTCCGCAGAGGGAGCGTAAAGGTCCAGAACGGGTTGAATCAGGTCTTGTAGTTTAGAGGGTTCAAGAAGATCAACATCCAAGGTGAGGCAATAGTCACATTGCCCTTGAGAAACGCTCATATCTTTAATCTGATCCGCCAAAAAAGAATCATCAAAGCAGTTGCCGCAACAAAACATACCTCTTACCCTCGAGTAAGATAATCTGCCATTAACTCTAAATGGTGCTGCATTGACAGCTTTTTAACATAACCCAATCCAGGATAATGCCCTTTTTCATAGAG
>JBNLAN010000003.1:0-23683 GCA_050302175.1 Mariprofundaceae bacterium
AGCCGAACAGGAAATAGAACATTTCGAGCAGTACCCAGCGACTGAACAGATAGAGCAGTGAGAAAGCGACTGCGCTCAACGCAGTAACACGCAGCTTTTGCCATGGCGTCTCTGCCGGGAAAATAAAACGGGCCAGCAGGATGGAGCCGCCAAGCAGGCCGCAGGAGAAGCCCTGCATCATAAACAGGAAATATTTGAACAGCAGATCGTTGCTCTCAAAATCGAGCGCCACAAACTCACGGGTTATCAGCTGCAAGGCGAGCCACGGCAGATAGATGAACGGATACTCGAACCACAGCAACCCGAGCCGCTTCTGACCGAAAAAATAGATAGTGCCGGCCACGAGATTGGCCGTAATCAGGTAAATCGTTATCGAAATTACCATGCTATCCATACGCACAGGGTTCCACGCCTGCCCGCGAAACACAACGCTTTCACACACCCAAAACAATACGCGCTTGATATATTAGAATATTAATATATATTTAGGGCCGTCTAATCCTGCTGTAATGGAATATGCGTAAGGTATGCGTAATTTCAAAGACCAAGGAGGTGTGACATGCCATATATTCTCGGATTCGCTGCATTGTTTATCATGCTCTACACCGGCGCATTCTTTTATATCGGCTTCAAGGATTTTCACTACGCCGGCTAAGCCGCGAAGTGCTGAAACG
Organism: Mariprofundaceae bacterium; assembly: GCA_050302175.1. Lineage (GTDB taxonomy): Bacteria > Pseudomonadota > Zetaproteobacteria > Mariprofundales > Mariprofundaceae > JBNLAN01. The sequence goes on from JBNLAN010000003.1 coordinate 675, forward strand.
AAAACGGAGAAAGGAGAGCTGACATGGCAACTGTTGAACTGACCAGGGAAAATTTCGAGGTAAAAGTATCGGACACCGATATCGCTATCCTCGACTTCTGGGCACCATGGTGCGGCCCGTGCAAATCCTTCGGCCCTACCTTCGAGGCAGTCTCCGAAGATCATCCGGACATCCTTTTCGGCAAAATCAACACTGAGACCGAACAGGAACTTGGCGCCTATTTCAATATACGCTCTATCCCAACACTGATGGTCATCCGCGAAGGTATTGTACTGTTTTCGCAGGCAGGCGCGCTGCCGAAACCGGCGCTGGTTGAGATTATCGATCAGGCGAAAGTGCTCGACATGGATCTGGTACGCGCCGAGATCGAAAAGCAGAAACAGCAACAACCGCAAACCACCTGAATCAACTCCCCCGCCTGCAGATTTCTCCCTCCTCCCCTCCCGATTCTGCAGGCTGAGAGCAGCCGTCCATATGGGCGCTGTTTTCATTTCAAGGGCAGGTTATTGATCCTCCGACCCGTGCATACTGAGAAAATGAGCGGTGACTGAATCCATTGTAGCGATATGCTGTTGCATCCATGCGGGCAGATCGTGGCGCAACCAGGCCGCAAGCGGCTCCAATACCTCATCCTGCTTCCACTGCTCAATCACAGAAGAAATTTCCGCCAGCAACCGGTCATGCTCGCCCTTATGTATCTCGAACGGTGGGAAACCACAGGCCTGCATCCTCTCCTCCTCACCGGCAAAATGCGTAACAAGGTGCGCCTGAAATGCATCAATGCCGATCGTAAGCTGATCACTCACAGCGCGGCCGGCCTCCGCCTCCTCGAGCATGGCAAACAGCACGTTGAGCATGCCGATCTCCTCCTCATGCACCGCTTGCATGAAAGGCATCTCAACCTTGACGAAGGCTTCGGTATGAAGGCGCATAACTCTCCCCTGAAATGAATCATCGGCTGCACGATGCGTACAATGCGTTTATACTGCCCTCATGGAAAATGAGCAATCATTCGAACCGGTGCGCTGGAGCTGGCAACAACTGATCGGTGGAGGGGTTCTCGCCATTTGCGGCTTCACACTGGTTTTCATGCTGAGTTCACATCACACCACATCCCCGGTCCCACAACCGATACAGGCGCCAGTCCGGGCGAGTGTGCCACCGAAATCGCAGGCCATCCCGTTCGAAATCGAACAACCACAGGCTAAGAAAAAGAGCGCCCCCACTAAAAAAGTGGCCAGAAAAGCCGCTACAAAGGCCAGCCCTTCACAACATCTGCAAGTGGTGGGGCTGACCGATGATATGGTTGTATTGATGGAGAATGATGAAACAGTCACCTTGCGTATTGGGCAGCGCTCTCCAAACGGCTGGAAGCTTTTGAAAGCTTCGGCTGCCCGCGCCATTCTGCAAGGCCCCGACGGCAAAAAACTGAAGGTCACCAGCAGCGGCATACAACGCCCGCTATAGCGCCATACCATGCCGGCACGCAATCCCTTTCCTCCGCGCGATGGCAATGCTTTTCGCCTGCTGGCAGAGCCGGAAACCTATTTAACCGAAATGGAGCTGGCGATCCATCGCGCCAAACATTACGTCCTGCTCGAGCAATATCTTGTCAACTCAGGTGCACTTGCGCAGCGTTTTTTCGATGCACTCATCGCCGCACGACAGCGCGGCGTGAAAGTGCTGATGCTGATCGACCATTTCGGCGCCCGCGGCCTGTCGGGCAGCGATCGCGACCGCCTGCAGCAACACGGAATCATCATGGGCTGGTACAACCCGACCGGGCTTCACAACCCACTGCGCAGCTTGCTGCGTAATCACCGCAAATTACTACTGGTAGACGGAGAGCGAGCCTTCACCGGAGGCTCTGCAATCAGCGATGAATACCTGCCCGGCGGCAGCCAGCCACCATGGCATGATGTGATGCTGGAGATGCAGGGGCCGGTGGTTACCGACTGGCAAACACTCTTTATGCAAACCTGGCGTCGATGGCATGATGAAATCGAACTACCTGCGCCCGCAACACTCCCTGCAACATCCGGCACGCAAAGCGCACGCCTGTCGCCATCATTTCGCGGCCTGCGAAAATTCATCCGGCATGCATTTTTGCGGCAAACCCGCATGGCTCGCGAACGGGTATGGCTTGCCACGGCATACTTCCTGCCAAACCGCCGTATGCTGCGCAGCTTGCGCCTTGCCCGAAGACGCGGTGTGGACGTGCGTCTGCTACTACCCGGCCCGATCAATGATCATCCGATCGTTTACCATGCCGGCCGCCGCTATTACGGCCAGTTGCTGCGTGCCGGAGTCCGTATTTTTGAATACCAGCCTGCCTTCCTGCATGCCAAACTTTTCCTCTGCGATGGCTACGGCTCGGTCGGCTCCTGCAATCTCGATCGCTGGGGCCTGCGCTGGAACCTCGAAGCGAATCTGGAAAGCGAAGATACAGATTTTTGCCACGAACTACGGACATTTTTTGAGAGCACCCTCCAGCAATCTCAGGAGATCTCCCTTGCCGAATGGCAGGCACGACCGGCTTCGCAGCGTTTCCGTGAATGGCTGTTTGGCTATGTCGACCTGATACTGGAGCGCTTCGGCCAGCTCTGGGCTGGGCGCCACCGGAACCCCTGATGGTGGCCGGGATTTTGCTGACCGCATAAACTCGATCAAAACGAAGGAGACACAGATGAAACTTTTCGCAATCCGGTTGTTACTCATCCTGCTGCTGTTCCCTCTGGAAGCAGCAGCGCACACGGGAGCTCACGACGCCGCTGGCCTGGTGGGCGGCCTGGCACACCCATTCTCCGGATTCGACCATATCCTGGCCATGCTGGCGGTAGGCATGTGGGCCGGTTGGCTGGGCGGCAGTTACCGCTGGATAATCCCATCCGGCTTCGTAAGCGCGGCAGCAGCCGGATTCCTGCTCGGCCTTGGAGGGAACACATTCGGGCCGGTGGAACAGGGGATTGCCCTGTCGCTAATCGTTCTCGGGGGAGTGCTCTTTTTCCGTGCCCGTCTCGCTTTACCGATCGGACTGCCACTGGTGGCAATTTTCGGCCTGTTTCACGGACTGGCACACGGCGCCGAAGTCTCAAACAGTGGCGAGTGGCTGTTCATGGCAGGCTTCCTCGCCTCGACCGCCTCGCTGCATGCAGCCGGCCTGTTGTGCGGCATAGCCGGAACGAAAACAGCGATATTGCGTATCGCCGGCGCCGCCATTGCGACCACCGGCCTGTTGCTGGTAACAACCAACTTTTAGCTGCAATTATTGCCCGACACCGCTCCCCGGTTGCGCAAAGGAGCGCACGAATTCCATGGCTGCATCAAGGTTGGCAAAAGCCTCTGCCGTGACCGGCTCTCCCAGCTCGAAGCAATACCCCCGCAGCCGCAACAGAAAAGCCGGCGGCGCTTCGACACCATAGACCTGCCGGTAGGCATGCAGCAGCGCCTGAGGGGTCATGGCATGGCTGGTATAGCTGATATCCTTTTCAGCAACAATCGCCTCGAACTGATACGGCGGCGGACAGGAAGCATCGGCATCGACAAACAGGATGCGCTCCCGCCCCTCCAGATCGGTCACATGCTCTACCTGCAACTGCATATCGCTCTGGCACTCCACCTCCGCCAGCTGTTTCGCTTCGATCGCCGCCGCCAGCTTCGGCCCCAGCGCATCGTCGCCGCGCCCGGGATTGCCGTAAGCGAAAATAAGGAGAGGAGGCGTCAAAGCGTGCGGTCGATGGCGCCGTTCGAACCCCTGGCAACGCGATCGACAACTTCGCCATCGGCAGCGATGAGTTCGATCTCCAGCGGCATTTTTCCAAGTGCATGCGTGGCGCAAGAGAGACAAGGGTCGTAGGCGCGAATCGCCACCTCCAGATGGTTGAGCAGCCCTTCCGTGATCTCATTGCCATCGAGATAGGCGTTGGCGACCGAACGCACCGATTCATTCATTGCCTGATTGTTGCTGGTGGTGGAGACAATCAGATTGGCTTTTTCCACCATCCCTTCCCCGTTAACCTTGTAGTGGTGAAACAGCGTGCCGCGCGGAGCCTCGATAACGCCTATCCCCTCCTCCTGCCTCTCGCCTTTCACTATCAGGTCGCTGCCGGTGATCTCAGGATCATGCAATAACTCCCGGATCGACTCGGCGCAATGCAATGCCTCGATCATGCGTGCCCAGTGATAAGCCAGCGTATCGTGCACATAACCACCCTCACCGAACCCCCTGAAACGCAGGCGGGCGGCTTCTGCCAGTGGTGTAGTGATGACATCACAGTTATTCACACGGGCAAGCGGCCCCACCCGGTACCAGCCGTCATCACGGCCAAGGTCTGTGAGGTATGGAAACTTCATATAGCTCCATGAGCGCACCTCCTCGCGGATCTTTTCGCTGTAACCACGATAATCGAACTGGTCGAAAATCGTGCTGCCGTCGGGCCTGCGGGCACGCAACCCCCCATGATAGAGCTCAAGCTCACCACCCCTGCCCGCCATGCTCAGATAGTTGCCCGAAAAACTGCCGAAGCTGTGATTCTCCGGATGCCCGGTGTGAATCTTCTCATTCAGTGCCACCGCCTCCCCGGCCCAGCCAATGATCGTATCGATTTCGGCCAGCAGGCGATCGCGCTCCTTCTGCGCAAGAGCCTTGTTCATACCGCCGGGAAGCGTTGCCGCACCATGCACACGTTTACCGGCAATCACCTCGATCACCTGCTGTCCATATTTGCGCAGCTTCACACCTTTCAGCGCCAGATCGGGATTATCCTCGATCACGCCGACGATATTGCGATGCATAAGCTCCGAACCGAAACCAAACAACAGATCGGGCGATGAGAGATGAAAGAAGTGCAACGCATGGCTCTGCAGCACCTGCCCGAAATGGAGCAAGCGGCGCAACCTGGTGGCGGCGGGCGTCAGCTCATCGACTCCTACCAGTTGATCCACCGCCTTGGCTGCCGCCAGATGGTGGGAAACCGGGCAGATCCCGCACAGCCGCTGCACGAAATAGGGCACCTCCCAATAGGGCCTGCCCTGAATAAACTTCTCGAAACCGCGAAACTCGACAATATGAAAACGCGCTTCGCGCACATGGTTCGCCTCATCAAGCAGCAGCGTGATCTTTCCGTGCCCCTCTACACGGGTGACCGGATCGACAGCAACTCTTCTCAATTTTTCGGTCATAAAGGATTCACCGCAGAGGACGCGAAGTCCCGCAAAGTAAATAAAATATCGTGTAGCGCTATATGCACATGACCTGTAAATACACTTTGCGAAACTTTGCGTATTTGGCGGTTCACCTCATCAGTCATAATGCAGCAACTCCCTGGGCAGGCTCGGCTCGCGCCCCTCGATCAGGTCGGTCAGGACTTTGACAAATGCATCGGCCGGCGGCGGACATCCGGGCAGGTAGTAGTCGATCTTCACCACCTCGTGCACCGGATGCACCCTGGAAAGTAAAAGCGGCAGCTCGGGATCGGACGGAATCTGGGCATCATCGACACCAATGCCGCCCAGAAAAGCCTCTTCAAGGCACTCCCGGAGCGTAAAGTGATTGCGCATGGCCGGAACACCGCCATTGATGGCACAAGCGCCGACCGCAATCAGGATTTTGCAGTTATCGCGAAATTCGCGCAGCACATGCACATTATCGGCGTTGCTCAATCCGCCCTCAATCAGACCGATATCGCATGGCTCGCAATGCTTGATATCGTTGATCGGCGAACGGCTGAATTCGACATGTTCCAGCAGCCCCACGATGCGCTCATCCATATCAAGGAACGACATATGACAGCCGAAACAGCCTGCCAGCGAGGTGGTGGCGACCCGAACCTTACTCATCGCGGTGCTCTGTTTTTACCAGCGGCACTTCCGCCACGCCGGTCTCGGCCACACTCTGCATATCGAAGGTGCGACTGCCGATCGGCACCTCGTAGCCATGCCCCTTGAGCAAAATCGCTCCGACCGGGCACACATGCGCCGCCTGGTCGCTCACTGACAGGTCGGTATCGCCAAGCAGGCCGCTGGCGGAATTGACGATCAGTTTGGCATTGATTCCGCGTCCGCCAATCGCGAAAACGTTTTTGCCATCCAATTCACGACTGGCGCGCACACAGAGCTCGCAAAGAATGCAGCGATCACGATCAAGCACCACATCAGGGTGCGAAGCATCCACCTCCCGGCGTGGGTAGAGCTGCTGAAAATGGCCATCGAGCATCCCCAGGTGGTAGCCCACCGCCTGCAATGTGCAGTCGCCGCTTTTTTCACAGGAGGGGCACAAATGATTTCCCTCCACAAACAGCATCTGCGTAATGGTTTTACGCACCTCATTCAGCGCCGGCGTATAGTTCGCCACCACCTGCCCGGCCACGGCCGGTGTGGTGCAGGCGGAAGATGAGCGCCCATCCACCTCCACCGTGCAGAGCTTGCAGCTGCCGTGCGGCGTAAGCCCCGGTTTGTGGCACAGGTGCGGGATATAGATATTGGCAGCGAGCGCCGCATCCATGATGGTCTGCCCGGGCTCGAAAGAGACCTCGACGCCATCGATCCTGATCGTTTTTCCGCTCATTGTTTCACCACAGAGACACCGAGGCACCGAGAAAGAACAGGAAAATATCTCTGTGTCTTTGTGTCTCTGTGGTCCATCGTTTTACTCATAAATGCGCCTCCGCATCATCGCGATGGGTCAGACCACGCGCCTCATCCAGTGCCGTATCGAGATCGAAATGCGGTTCGAAGCTTTTATTGACCAGCCGCCGCTCCACTATCTCCGGAAAGCGGTTCAGCAAATCAATGACCGGGTTGGGGGCGGTCTGCCCCAACCCGCAATGCGAGCGACGTTTCACCAGCACAGCGAGCCTGCCCAGTTCATCCACATCGTACTGGGTACCATGCCCTCGCTCGATTTTATCGAGCCCTTTTTTCAATAACGTGGTTCCCACCCGGCAGGGTGTACAGAAGCCGCAACTCTCATGCGCGAAGAAGCAGATGAAACCGTGTACCACCTCCAGCAGATCGCGCCCTTCGCCGAACATCATCAGCGAACCACCGGTAGCCAGATCCTCGAAACCCAGCCTGCGTTCGAGTTCGCCCTTACCGATCAGGCTGCCGGAAGGTCCACCGACCTGAATCGCTGCAATATCGTCACCCCCGCACTCATCCAGAATCTGCCGCATACTGACGCCGAAATCGAACTCGTAGATACCTGGCAAAACACAATCGCCGCTAATACTGAGGATTTTACTGCCAGCCGACTTGCCAGTGCCATGGGCCGCAAACCAGTCGCTGCCATGCACGGCGATTTTTGCTGCTGCTGCCAGTGTTTCAACATTGTTGACCACGGTCGGGCAATCGCGGTAGCCACACGTCACCGGAAACGGCGGGCGCACACGCGGCACGCCGCGTTTCTCCTCCAGCGATTCGATCAGTGCCGACTCCTCACCGCAAATATAGGCCCCGGCACCAACCACAATATCGATATCGAAGGAGAATGCCTTGTGGCCCAGAACATGTTCACCGAGCAGACCCTGCTTGCGCCGCCGGGCCAGTGTTGCCTCCAGCTCCGGTAACAGATAGCGGTATTCGCCGCGCAGATAGAGATAGCCTTGCCGGGCGCCAATAACAAACCCGGCGATACTCATCCCCTCAAACACCATATCGGCATAACTTGCGAGCAGCACCCGATCCTTGAAGGTGCCCGGTTCGCCTTCATCGGCATTGCAGATTACATAGTGCGCAGCGCCCTTTGCCTCACGGCAGAACCTCCACTTTCTGCCAGTGGAGAAACCGGCCCCGCCACGACCGCGCAGCCCGGAGTTGCCAATCTCCTCCAGCAGCGCATCGGCACCCTTCGCCAGCGCAGCCTTAAGCCCTTCGCCAGCTTCGAAAGAGCCCCCCAAAAGCAGTCCTGCCTGCCGAAGGTGATCGTGCACCTCGAACCATTCGCCCGGCCACTCGCTCACACTGGAGCCGGATTCAATCAACTCAGCCATTTTTGCAATTCGCGCTTCCGACAGCCGGATCACCGGCATGCCGTTCACCAGCGCTGCCGGCCCCTGATCGCACATGCCGATGCAGGAGGTGGTATCAACACTGACCATGCCATCGGCGCGGGTGATACCGTGCTCGACACCGAGCCGCTCACACAGAAGCTGCATCAGTGGCAAGTCGCCACAACTGCTGCAGTTGCTGAACAGAATATCGAAACGACCACGCGGTGTGTGATGCAGGAAGGCATAGAAACCGACCACCGATTCCACCTGGCTAACCGGCAGCCCCAGCGCATATGCGCACTCGATGACAGCAGCATGCGAGATATGCCTGTACTCCTGTTGAATGGCATGCAGTACATGCAACAGATGCCGGTTGGATTCCGGTATTTGCTGAATCAGCGCACGGATGTTTGCGGATGATCCGGCGTTGTCTGAGTTCATGAAGAAGCCTCCGATCCTGCAACCAGATTAGTCCAATTCCGTCCGACTGCCAACGATGAGCTTGCCCAGCACCGGGCATCTCCATACCCTGCCCGACAAGGGAGAACAGCGCATGGAGTGGATTGTTTCGTCAGTCAAAACTATTAACGGTATGGTCTGGGGCGTGCCGATGCTGGTCATGATTCTCGGTACCGGCATTTTCCTGATGCTGGGGCTGCGTTTCATGCCGCTGCAAAAAGTCGCCTACGCGTTTCGCCAGTTGTGGCAAGGCCGGGTCTCGAATCAAACCGGTGAAATTCCTCCGTTCAGTGCCTTAATGACCTCACTCTCCGCCACCATCGGCACCGGTAATATTGCCGGTGTGGCCACGGCTATTTTTCTGGGCGGCCCTGGCGCACTGTTCTGGATGTGGTGTACCGCACTGGTTGGTATGGCCACCAAATACGCCGAGGCGGTACTGGCCGTCAAATTCAGAGAGACCGACCGCGACGGACGTTTCGTTGGCGGCCCCATGTATTACATCAAAAATGGTATGGGTAGTCGCTGGCTCTGGCTCGGGACCCTGTTTGCTGCGTTCGGCGCAATTGCAGGCTTCGGCATCGGCAACGGCGTACAGGCCAATTCGGTTGCCGATGCGCTAAACTCGGTATTCGGCATTCCGGACTGGGCAACTGGCATCGCACTGGCCCTGCTGGTCGGACTGGTACTGATCGGCGGGCTCAAACGCATTTCCGATGTCGCCAGCAAGCTTGTTCCCTTCATGGCTATCAGCTACCTCATTGCCAGTCTCTGGATCCTACTTGGCAACCTTGCGGAGATTCCCGAAGCACTAAGACTGGTGGTAACTCATGCCTTCACACCAACGGCGGCTGGCGGTGGTTTTGCCGGCGCCACTGTGTGGGCGGCGATTCGTTTCGGGGTTGCACGCGGCATCTTTTCCAACGAAGCCGGGCTTGGCAGTGCCCCAATTGTGCATGCGGCCGCGCGCACCGACAGTCCGGTTCGCCAGGGTATCATCGCCATGCTTGGCACCTTTATCGACACCATCATTATCTGCACCATGACCGGACTGGTGATTATCGTTACCGGTGCCTGGAAACTCGGCGAGAACGGTGCGGGACTCTCTTCGGCCGCTTTCGAGGCAGGGCTCCCCGGCATTGGCCACTATGTGGTGGCACTGGGCCTCAGCCTGTTTGCCTTCACCACTTTGCTGGGCTGGAGCTACTACGGCGAACGCTGTGTCGAATATCTGTTTGGCGAACGCTCCATCACCCCTTTTCGCCTGCTGTGGGTGCTGATGATTCCCGTCGGGGCTGTCATGCAACTGAATTTTGTCTGGCTGCTGGCCGATACCCTGAATGCCCTGATGGCCATCCCCAACCTGATTGCCCTGCTGGCCTTAAGCCCTGTGGTGTTTCGCCTGACCGCCAGCTACTTTGAAAATCGCACATAGATTTCTGCTCGCGCACCTGCTTTTCATAAACCTGTGACAAGGCACACGGTTTCTCGGATCGCATGGGAAAGGATCACGGGCTTTTGCAAGGGGTTGCCATGAAAGCGTTTTCAATCTTCAGTATTACCGTTGCGTTGTTAGGAATGACGTTGTCGGCAGAGCACGCAGATGCGGCATCTGTCACTTCACAAATTACACACAAAATCATGCGCAGTGACGGCTCCCGTGTCGCCAAAGGCGAAAAGCATGAGTTCAATGGCGGCAGCCATCTGTTTTACAAATCGCTAGGCGCAAAAAAGACCCAGTCCGAACGAACGCTCGTTAAATCTACCACCAAAAAAGGCTGGGTACGCCTCATACTGGACTGGCCTACACAACTTAAGTCCATCGTGATTTACAAGGCCAGCGTTGGAAAAGATAGCTTCCGCGGAGGACATATTTCGCTGGAAATTCAAACAATCAAAGGGAAGTGGATCACTGTATTCGAACGCAATGACAGCGATATCGATTCTCCGGTCAGCATCGGTCGTAATTTATTGCAACACGGTCCCATCAAGGGCGCACGGCTAAAATTTCTCACTCCCTTCCCGATCACGATCGGGCCTATCGACCTGAACGGATAAATCAGTAATACGGGGCGGCGCTCAATAGGGAACGCCGACCGCCCTGCATAAAAACTGCATAAAAGGCACCACCTCACCAAAGCACTTCGATACCCGCCCGGTGACCTCTTTTCCGATCACATCATCCCGCTCCAGTGGTAAAATACCGATAAAATCCTTGCGCCGAATATCCTCGATGAGCGGATGGATCTCGGCATAGCCCTGCGGTGCCCGTTTCAGGCTATCTCCTTCCAGCCGGTAACCCCGCTCTGTCAGCGCATCTTTAGCCTCAAGCCACGGCTTCGGGTGCTCATCCATATAGGCCCGGATTTTCTTCAAAACTTCCGACTCGGGATGCCAAATGCCGGCGCCAAGAAAACAACCATCGTTGGCCAGATGCAGATAAAAACCGGGCGCATGCACATCTTTTCCCACTTCATGCCGAAACTGAATGCCTACATTGGTTTTGTAGGGCGTCTTGTCGCGGGAAAAACGGACATCGCGAAATACTCGCATCAATGAACCGCCAACCCTTTTTGGCACCGCGATAAAATGCGGGGCAAACCCGGCAAGCTGTGGCGCCATAGCTGCAATGAAATCAAGTGCAGGCTCGCGCACCAGGGCTCCATATCTCTCTTTATTGGCCTCAAACCACTCCCGGTTGTTGTTGTGCTGTAGCTCTTCAAGAAACTCAAACATCGCTTTGCTGAACATGAATCACCCCCCTGTCGCAACCCATGCGGTTACAGTGCAGATGAAACCGGCTGACGTCGAATCATTTTTCCTGCCACCGTACTCAGCACTTCCATGGAGAACGGCTTCTCGAGCACATGGCAGTTCTCATACGCCTCGCCATCCGCCAGAGCCAGCTCCCGGTCATAGCCCGTGATGAATATAACCGGCACCCCGGACCGCACCGAACGAATACGCCTTGCAGTATCTGCGCCCCCAAGCCGGGGCATCACCACATCAAGAATCACCAGGCTGATACTCTCGCAGCTCTGCTCAAATAACTTGACCGCCTCAACCCCATTCACCGCTGTAATGACGTTATACCCGATTTCGCGCAGCACCTCGGCATGTGTCGCCAGAGCCTCTTCATCATCGTCAGCAAACAGAATGGTCTCACCTCGCCCCTCCACCACACTCGGATTTGCATTCTCCTCCGGAGCATCCGCCACCGGCACATCAACCAGTGGCAGCACCATGTGAAATGTCGCACCCGCATTCGGCCTGCTATCCACCCAAATCACTCCGCCATGCGAATGCACCGCACCATAGACCATGGACAAGCCAAGGCCCGTGCCTGCCCCAATATCCTTAGTGGTAAAGAAAGGTTCGAAAACTTTTCCCTGTATATTCCGCTTAATCCCGGCGCCATTGTCCCTCACCAGAATAGAAACATAGTTTTTACCATGCAGCTCGGGGAACTTCTCGCGCAACGCTTTAACATTTTTACAGGGCCCTGCGACAACTTCGATTTTCGGCGCCCGCTTTTTCTTGACCGCATCCGAAGCATTGTTCAGCAGATTCAGCAGCGCCTGCTCAATCATCGTGGCATCGGCATACACCACCATACCATCCACATTTAGCTTGACCGAAAACTCGACATTCTCCGGCAACCAGCTTTTGGCCAGTTCCAAAGGAGTCTCAATCGTCGACTTAAGTTCGATGTTTCGGAATGCCAGATTTCCCTTGCGCGCAAACGTCAGCATCTGGCCAATAATATCGGCGGCCCTTTTCCCCAGCTTTTCGATGGTTTCAAGCTTGCGTGTCACCTTCGTTTGGTCGTCGATATTTTTCTTTGCCAGAAAGGCACTTCCAAGGATTCCGGCCAGCATATTATTGAAATCGTGTGCAATACCCCCGACCAATGTGCCAATAGCCTCCATTTTTTGCGATTGCCGAAGCTGCTCTTCCAGCAATAATTTACTGCTCAAATCGCGCTGAATCGCCACATAGTGCGTCAGGTTGCCATCCTCATCATAAATCGGTGTGACTGAGGCCGGGGCTGAATACCATGTTCCATCCCGGTCCCGGTCAATCAGCTCCGTATCGCGAATATGACCACCTGTGATACGCAGCCACATACGGCGATATACCCTGCCAAACTCCGGACTCATCATCAGGATCTCTCCGCTCTTACCAACGATCAAATCTTTTGGATAGCCCGACAGCTTTTCAAACATCGGATTGGCATACTCAACCATGCCACTCTTGCTCATAATCAACACCGCTTCACCAGCCTGCTCAATGGCACTGGAAAACATCCCCAGCCGCTTTTCGAACGACTTACGAATGGAAATATCGCGGGCAAACGCATGGATCACTCTGCTGCCGACAAATTCGAACAGAGTGCTATTAACTTCTACAGGCAATTCACTGCCATCTTTCCGGCAAAGCACCAGTTCGAATACCGCATGGCCGGACTCGCCCAGCCAGTCAAGCGCCTGTGTGAGCACCGGAGACGAGGCCGAAGCCACCAGCGCCTCCGCTTCCATACGTAACATCTCATCCCGGCTGTAACCAAGCAGGCGATTGGCGGCGGGATTCATATCGAGAATCCGGTTGCTATCGGGGTCAACCACCAGAATCATGTCCTGTGCACCGTCGAAAATCCGGCGATATCGCTCCTCTGCCAGGCGAATCTCCGTGACATCCTGCAACGTACCAACACGTTTTATTGATCCGTCCGCTGCCGACTCCTCCCGCATCACCTCGTGCAGAATACGTTCGCTTCCATCAGGAAGGTGAATATGAAGATCAGTCGTTGCCGAGGCCGTGCCTTCCATGCCTTGCAGCAGCATGTGGCTCTTCTCCCTGTCTTCGGGGCGAATCATTTCAAGCCAGGCATGCTGATTGGGATCGACTGCACCGGGCTCAAACCCGAACAGCCGGCATGCCTCATCCGACCATTCCAGCCTTGGCGGCTCAAAAGTGAGTACCCAGCTCCCGACCCCGGCAATCTCCTGCACTTCGGACAAACCTTCCGAACGTGCCTTTTCCCGGTCTTTTATTTCTGAATTTCTGCGCCAGAGCATCAGCACAGCGGTCACAGCAGCCGAAAACAGCATTCCCCCGAGCAGAGTCAGCCATCCCATCAAGGCGCCTGCCTGTGGATCTTTGCTATCATGGGTTCTGGCATGATCTGCACATGCGTGCCGGGGAGGAGAGGTTCAGGTTGGGCAGAGGCTACGGTCCGCCGCTTTTGCTCACCTGCAAGCACCGAGGTACTGCAAACGACCACGCCCGCTATAAATACCAGCATGACCGACCTGCCAAACGGCTTTGGTAACCCTTGCAGCCATAGCCGGGCACTACGAACTCTCAAGACGCCCCCCTTCTGCTCCATGCGCAATGAGACTCGCAACAACACGCCGTTCTACGGCACATTGTTGCGGTCACTTAAGTTAGCATGTCCGATGCCAAGTTTTTGGCTTCGTTATTGGGCTGAAGAGGAGGCGGTGGAGAAAAACCGGCCTAGTGCGAAAATTCTCCGCGATCCTTACGGCGCTTCATATGCATAAAGCTCCCGAAAATAAGCAGCAGCCCGAGCAAAAGCGCCCCGCCTGCAATAAACAAAGGAATATTGACCTTATACTTACCATCTTTGTAGTTGTAGCTAAAGCAGGCGCCAATGATGAAATTGATCACATTGGCGGGCGATAGCTCCTCACCCATCGCCTTGGTAATGGAGATTTCCATATCCTGCCCGCTGATCGAGGCACCATACAGGTAACGGGTTACCCGCCCTTTCGGCGAAATCATGATATAGACATTCGGATGCAGAAACATGGCATCGCGCGGCGACCAGAAAAATTTATACCCCATCGAACCGGTCAACCGAAGAATATCTTCCTTGTTTTTCATGGTGGTCATGCGCCACCCATCGGGCAGGCCATCCGAAAAACCCGATTTTGGAAGAAATGCATTCAATGTTTCGAGGGTATCGTGCTGATCGAATGAAACCGTAAGCACATTGTAATCCTGCCCCATCTTCCAGCGCTTCACATCCTGCAGCGTGGCACGCAGGTTTTTATTCAGCACCGAGCAGGCTCCGTCACATCTGTAATACGACATCGCCAGAATCAGAGGCTTGCCGAATACCTCGCCCATCGGGAATTCCTTGCCCTTGTTATCGGTCAGGATGTAATTCATGTCGATCTTCTGGCCAAGAAAGTTTTTCTCATCGATCTTGACCACAGCGGGATCGACGTCGGTATTCTGCGGAACCCCGCCATACGCCGCATATGCCATATCGCTTGCAGAAAACAGGGCTACACATAGTGCTACAATCCAAACTCGCATTACAACCACCCCCGTGCGTGCATATAGGCCTGAATCACTGAGCCCAGCATCTCCATGTTTTCCGGCAGTACAACCACCAGCAGTGCGAAAAGCACTATCATCAATACGAACAACCATGAAATGCCAGCCATCATGATCAGCAATGCCGCCAATCGGCCAACTCTGGCATGACTGACCAGTCCGCGCCAGTTCAGAAAGAAATTCCATAACGCCATGACCGGCCCCAGGTACGGCCCCCATGCAATCGCAAAGGGCGCTCCGCTATAGGCACATATCTGGAATACCACCTCAACCGAAACCTCACGCCCGGTAAACACTCGAATTGCCCGGCTTAAATACCACGCCCAGAGATAGGAGCTAGCAAGACCGATGCTGATCGAAACCGGATAGATCAGAAGCACCATCAGCAAACCTGTAATAAAGTTGGGGGCAAACTGAGGAACTGCTGTGCCAAATGTGAGTGTCATCATCAAAGTCGGCACAGAGAGGTAAACGACAAGCAGTTTGGCATTGTTTCGGAAACCGGAGGCTTCGGGCATCTGCTCGAACATCTTCCGGGGCTGAAACAGCGCGGAAAAGAATATCGAAACAACCGATTCGCTAAGAACTCCTCCCTGATAGTAGAGAGGAATCGGAAGGTTAAACCGGCTCACGCGGCTCCCCCTCGCTCTGATGATGCCCCAAACTGCCTTTACGGTTTGTGAACCGGGCAAGCAATAAAACAACTGCCGCCATCAGCAGATAACTTGGATACAGGCCGATCTGTTCGACCAGCCAATCGGCGGCATAAAGCATGGGTACTCACCTCCAGGCTCAGATTTACGCCAGCACTGAGCAGCCGCGGAGTATCGTATTAATATCATTACATTGTCAACTTCTAATATATTAGTGAGAATCCTGACTCGTCCATACGTGCTACCGGATTATTTGCACTACTGGCGCCCGACCCAGGCGTCCTTCAACTCTTTATCGTTGCTGAACTTCTTGGCGTAGGCACGTGCTTCCGCTTTGTCTGCAAATCCGACAACGCGAACACGATACCAGGTCGTCCCCTTGATCATATGCGGAACCACCTCGCACTCGACCCCTTGCTTCTGCAATTTCTGATGCAGACGGTCAGCAGCTGAACGAGCATCAAATGAAGCAAGATATACTGCCCAGACTCCGCCTCTCTTGCTGGCCGGGGCCTTCCCGGCTCCTTTCGGCTTTTGCAAAGCAGACCTGGCTTCTTTTTTCTCCGCCTGCGACTGTATTTCGGCCGCAGTCAGCTTTTGCTCGGCGGCATCAAGCTTCTGTTGAAAGCTTGTCGGATTAAATATCGCCTGCTTCATCACCTGCAGCGAAGACTCCATCGCTGAAAGCTGTATATCCATCTGCATACCGAGCCAGATCACACCACCTGCAACTGCAATACCAAGCAAGGACAAAAAGCCAGGAATGAAGCTACCACCCGCTTTTGCGGGTGCTGCTTTGCTGCTCATCGCAACTGCCTTGCCGCCTTGTTTTACCTGTGGTGCCGCAGCAGCAGCTTGTGCAGGTGCAGGTGCAGCAAACGAAAAAGCATCATCCGCTGCACCATCCCCATGCGGATCCGGCATCCTCATAATCTCACGCGTCTGCACATCATCGTCATCGCTAAACTTGTCCACTTCGATTTCAGGCGCATAGTCATCGGACATCGGCTCCATCATCTCTTCGGTCAGTTCGACAATTTCAAAGGCATCGCCGGTATGCACAGCAGCATCTGCCGCCTCAGAGGCATCTTCATCATTCGAGGTGGCGTTGGCCTGTGCCGCAGCATCTTCCACTGCATCGCTGCCCATATCAAAATCAAACTCATCCCCGGCAAGCTGAACTGTCGATGGCATTTCAGGTTCGAATTCTGTATCGGTGGGCGCCTTCTTCACCCCGACAGCATCCGCTCCAATTCCATCCAGATCGGCAAGCATGCTATCGAGAAGTGTATCCATACCGATGTTTTCATTGAGCGCCGGAGAAGCAGGCGCAGTAGCGGCCGCTTCGAGCTCATCTTTGCTCAACAGCCCATCCACATCGTCAAGCCCAATATCGCCGGTTTCTGCATTAGGAGTTCCGGACGCAGCCGTGTGCTCGCCGGTATCCATATCGAACTGAACGGTCTTCAGAAAATCATCGTCCGACATCTCCGATAACGAAGACTTGCCTCCGGGTCTGTCCGCACTTCCTGCCATACGTCTCCTCACTGCCCTCCGATATACGTATTAAATCCTGCTTTCGGGCAAGAAGCAAACCCGCTGGATACTACCGCCTGCAAATCGGCCGATCGTCCGGATTCTCGACGGCCGAGGCGATATCGTCGACGAACTCCCCCAGCTCTTCGAAACTGAGTACGCCCAAGACCCGTTTCAAAAGCTCCGGGCGGACCGAAGCCATGATTTTTCTTCCATCCGCCAATCGCACTTCAACCGCCGCCGCATAGACATGCTTGTCGTCATCGGCCGACATTAGCGCCTCGTTGTACTCCATCATTTCATCGTAATAGCTCTCGATCTCCTCGATCAATTTGTCGTCCAGGCCCTCCGGCAGGGCGGCGACCCACTCTCCATGAGAGGTTTTTAAACTCGGCTGCAAGCCGCGCTCTTTCAAGAAGTCATTGAATTTCTCGCATGGCCGTTCGTCGAAAAAAATATATTCAAGCATCAGGTAGAACTCCGTCATTCAGTCTGCAGCGACAACGTTAACCCCGAACACTGCAAACAAAAAGGCCCCCGCATGTGCGGAGGCCTTTTTGTTTCGGTAAAAAAACGAAACGTTCGACTTACTTGTGAACGCCCAGTTTTTCGCGCCAGTCGGGGAAGATCTTGTCGGCATCGAACGGGAAGGATTCGAACGCACGTGCGAACTCCTTGTGGCTCTTCGCGAACTCGATCGGATCGGCACCTGACTTCCAGCACTCGTAGGCCTGGTTCAGCGAGGTACCGCCGGCAGCCGGGCTGTCGATGTGGCCGTAAGCGCCGCCACCGCAGGTGTTGATCACGTTGCCGTGGCCGAGGTTCTCGAAGAAGCCCGGCAGACGCAGTGCGTTCATGCCGCCTGAGATGATCGGTGTGGTTGCTTTCATGCCGTACCACTTCTGGTTGAAGTAATGACCCATGCACTCGTCGCGCTCGATCATGTAGGCCAGAACGCGGTCGTCGCGGCCGCCTTCCATCTTGCCGTAGCCCATGGTGCCGGTGTGAATACCGGAAGCACCCATCAGACGCGCCATCTTCATGTGAACCAGCATGGTGTAACCGCGCGGGTTAACCTCGGAGGTTGCCATGCCGTGGCCGGCACGATGGTAGTGCAGGAAGGTCTTCGGGAATGCGCGGCGGCAGGTGGTAACGCCGGCAGGGCCGGTTACGAAGCCGTCAACGAGGAAGGCGACGTGATCTGCGGAGTTGATCTTGCCAAACTGCTCCAGCAGGTACTCGCCACGAGCGACCATCTCATGATGGCAGTCAGCGGTAATGTTGGCCGAGAAGAGCTTGGCCTGACCGGTCTCCTGCTGCGCACGATCCATCGAGTCTACAACCATCGGAATCACTTCCTTGGTCGGGCAGAAAACCTGGTTCCCCTGCGGCTCATCGTTCTTGATGAAATCGCCGCCGAGCCAGAACTGATAGCAGGCTTCCGCAAACGGCTTCGGACGCAGGCCGAGCTTCGGCTTCACGATGGTGCCGGAGATGTAGCCGCCGTCCACTTCAGGACGACCGAGAACTTTCCACAGACCGGAGATGTTGGTCGCAGGACCATCGAACTTCTTGATCATGCACTCTGGCACCATGAAGTCGAGCAGACGCAGGCCAATGATGTCGCCCATGCCCTGGTTGTTACCGATGATCAGCGAAGTCATCTGCGAAACCATGTAGTTGCCATCGGTGATGTTGATGTCGAACAGTTCAACCGGGTAAGCAATCTTGATCAGGCCGTAGCCGTCGCCGAATGAATTTTCCTCAACTTCGTAGACCAGTGCGTCAACACCGCGGGTGAAGTCGTCGGTGGTGGATACTTCCACGTTGGTACCGGTTGAAGACTCGGCTGCAACGTGTGCAGCGGTCTCAACGAAGCCGTAACCTTCTTTGGGCTTGAGCTTGTATGCAGTCAGCAGATGTTTGCCGCCAGCAATGAGTTGTTCTTCGTTAAGATCAAAATTACAATAACGATTCGATTGGTCTAGTGCCATGGATTAACCCTCCATTTGGATTCTGTGAGTAGCAACTCGTGAGAGCCCCCGCTCCTTTGCGCTGATTGATCATAGATCATTTTCAGCGATGGCGGGAACTTTACCGGCCTTTTGTATAATGTGAAATCAAAGTTAATGATGACAGTCATAAATTTAGCTTATATATTAACGCCATGAACCTGACACTCAGGCAATTGAAAATATTTGAGACTCTGGCCGGAACCAAAAACCACACTCTGGCTGCCAAGGCGCTGTTCATGACCCAACCCGCCGTCTCCATGCAGATCAAACAGATGGAGGAGATGGTCGGCATGCCGCTATTCGAACGTATCGGCAAACAGGTGCACCTGACCGAGGCGGGTCGCGAACTGCTGCATTACAGCAAATCAATCAGCCAGCAGCTTTCCGAAGCAGAAGCGATGCTGGAAGAGCTGAAAGGCCTGGAGCGCGGCACCCTGCACCTGACCATGGCCTCCACCGCCAACTACTTTGCCCCGCAACTCATCGCCGCTTTCACCCATAAATACCCAAGCATCAAGATAAGCCTAGACGTAACCAACCGTGCAGGACTGTTACAGGCACTGGACGAAAACCGCACCGACATGGCCATCATGGGGCGCCCGCCTGCAGGGCACGATCTTGTCGGCATTCCGTTCATGGACAATCCGCTGGTGATCATCGCCCCGCCTTCGCACCCATTGGCAGGCCACAAGCTCATCAAGCTCGCCGAGCTGGCACAGGAGCCCTTCATCGTGCGCGAGGGGGAATCGGGAACCCGTATTGCTGCAGAGCGTTTCTTCGCCGAGCACGGCATTCAACTTATCACCGGCATGGAGATGAATCGCTCCGAGGCGATTAAGCAGGCGGTGATGGCGGAGCTGGGGCTTGGCATCGTCTCGCTGCATACTATTGAGATGGAGCTGGCACTAAAGCGCCTCTCCGTGCTGCGAGTGGAAGATTTTCCGATCATGCGCCAATGGCACATCGTGCACCGCAAGGGCAAGCGCTTTACCGCCATCCCGGAAGCCTTCAAACAGTTCGTGCTGGAGAATGCGCAGGAACTGGTTTCCCCGCCGACACTGGAAGAAGTGAAGTAGCCCCCTGTTTCCAGTTATTTTATTTTGCGCTATATATAAACAAGAGTGCAGTAAGTCTCCAGCGCATGATTGCATCATCCGGGGCTCCATGCACAAACATCATTCCCAACACTTGCACAGGATTGTACAGTGACTGGTGGGTGTAAGAGGGGGCGATTTTTTGGAAAAATGTCGGCGCATTTTTGGGTAGTCTATGAACAGTAAAAAGACTGTCAGGACAGAAACCGAACACCTCCACTTTTTAGAGAGCCTGGATCGGATCAACCGTGCCATGCAAAAGGCTGGCAACCTCGATGAGATGATGAGCAACGTGCTCGATGAAGTACTAGCCATTTTCGATTGCGACCGGGCGTTCCTCCTCTACCCCTGCGATCCCGATGCCGACTCATGGACCATACCGATGGAGCGCACAAAACCGGAGTACCCGGGCGCAGGCATCCTGAAAACGGGAATCCCCATGGATAGCGAGGTTGCAGAGACCCTGCGTATATTGCAGAAAAGCAATGATGTACTGAAATTCGGTCCCGGCACAGATCACCCGCTACCACAGAAGACCTCCAAGCGTTTCGGATTCAAGACATTCATGTCGATAGCACTCTACCCAAAAACAGGCAAGCCTTGGGAATTCGGTATTCATCAATGTTCCCGTGATCGAATATGGACAGCGGAGGAAGAACGGTTGCTGAAGGAGATCAGCTACCGACTCGCCGATGGCCTGACCAGCCTGCTGATTATGCGCGACCTCAAAGATAGCGAAACGAAATACCGACGTATTTTTGATACCGCCCAGGAAGGAATATGGGGGCAGGACGAAAACTTCACTACAACCTTTGTTAATTCACGTATGGCGGAAATGCTCGGATATACAGTGAAAGAACTGGAGGGTCGCCAGGTTACAGATTTCATGCCCAAAGAAGATTTGGCCGATCACAAAAAACGAACGAAGGCGCGAAAAAAACATCAGGCGGAAAACTATGAGCGCCGCTTTGTAAAAAAAGATGGCACCACTATCTGGACCATGGTTTCGGCTACACCCATTTTCGAGGGCGATCGATTCTGTGGCTCCTTTATCATGGCATCTGATATTACCATACGCAAAGAGGTGGCAGCAGCGCTGGCCGCAAGCGAGCAACAATTCCGCAGCCTGGCCGAAAACACCCCCGACAACATTATCCGCTATGACCCGCAGTGCCGCGTAACTTATTTTAACCCTGGAATGATACGAACTCTGGGCATCAAACCAGAAATACTTCTCGGCAAAACACCCGTAGAGCTGGGATTTGGCGGCCCGGAACTAAGCGCTGAATTCGAAGGGCATATTCGTCAGGTGTTGAAAAGCGGCCGGTCAAATGACATGGAAATAGTTATTCCCGATCCTGAAGGTTCTCTCCGGACCCATCTTGTACGCTTTGCCGCTGAGCGCGATGCGGAAGGAAAGGTTGTCAGTGTACTGGCTATCGGACGCGACATCACCGAGCGCAAGCAGGCAGAACAGGATATCGCTGCCCGCGAACTCGATTTCCGCACACTGGTCGAGAACAGCTCCGATCCGATCCTGCGTTATGATCGGGATTGCAAGCGCGTTTACGTCAATCCGGTGATTCATCAGATTAGCGGTAAGCCTCTCGATTCACTGCTCGGCCATAAACCTGAAGAGGCCCAGCTACTCAGTGACAGCGAGGCGAAAAAGCTGACGGCAGCTATCCGCAAAACCTTCGACAGCGATCAGCCGGGCCATGTCGAATTCGAATTTATCGATCTGAACGATGTTCCCCATAACTACGATATGCTTTTGATCCCGGAGCATAATGCAGAGGGCCGAATAAAAACCGTGCTCGGTATTGCACGCGATATCACCGAACGCAAACAGGCGGAGCAGGCGCTGGCGCTGAGTGAAGAGAAATTCTCGAAGGCATTTCAGGCATCACCCAACCTGATGGCCATCACTAGGCCTGAAGACGGACTCATCATCGAGATCAATGATTCATTCTGCCGTTTCTTCGGTTACTCAAGGGATGAGTGCATCGGCCACTACACCTCGGAACTGCATATGTGGGTGAATCCGGAACAGCGCGATGAGGCGATTCGGAAGTTGGAGAAGAGCGATAAGGCGCTATATATGCCGGTCGAACTGCGGACGAAGTCGGGAGAGGTACGTTCGGTGATCGATTCGATGCTCTATATCCATATCGAGAATCGGAAACACCTGTTAAGTGTCGCCACCGACATTACCGAACGCAAACAGGCGGAAGAGGCGCTGCGCAGCAAACATGATCAGCTAAGCAGCATCTACACCACCAGTCCGGTAGGCATCACCATGCTTGACCGAGACGGGCAGATCATCGATGCCAATCCGCAGGCGGAAAAGGTGCTGGGGCTGAAAAAGAGAGATATTTTACAGCTTCAGTACAACACCCCTGCATGGAGTATTTCTGACCTTGATGGCTCACCGTTCCCTGATGATCAGCTGCCATTCTCGCGCGTGAAGGCGACCGGGAAACCGGTCAGGGATGTGCAACATGCCATTCAATGGCCCGATGGACGGCGTGTGCTTCTCTCGATCAATGCTGCGCCGCTATTCGATCAATCAGGTCAGTTCGACGGAATGATCGCTTCGATTGAAGACATTACCGAACGCAAACAGGCGGAGGAGAGGATACTCCAGTCAGAACAACGACTACGACTGCATACGGAACTCTCCCCACTGGGTTTTCTGGAATGGGATGAAAATTTCTGCGCGATCGACTGGAATCCCGCCTGTGAAAAAATGTTCGGCTACAGCCGGGAAGAGGCTATTGGCCGTCATGCGAAGGATCTGATACTTCCCCCTGAGGCACGCGATCTGGTTGACGGGATTTACCATGACTTGATGAAACAGCGTGGCGGTACGCACAGCATCAACGAGAATGTCACCAA
>JBNLAN010000004.1:0-18109 GCA_050302175.1 Mariprofundaceae bacterium
ATATTCACGTGATGGCGGGTAAAGCTCGAAGTGCGGATGCGGATGCCCTGCTCCAGTGCCTCCTGGCCGAGATAAGCGCCCCAGTTCCAGGCAGCCACGATCACGTGCACCTTAAGATTGTCGGCGCGCAGGCCCATGCCCTCAGAACCGTAAAAAACCATCGGGCGCAGATAGGCGGAATCAAGGTTGTTTTCCTTCACCGCGGCGATCTGCGCAGCGTTGAGTTCATCCTTACCGAACGGCATCGGCATATTCATGATTTTGGCGGAGCGGAACAGGCGATCGGTATGCTCCTGCAGGCGGAAGATCGCCGTACCTTGATCGGCATGGTAGGCGCGCACGCCTTCGAACACGCCCATGCCGTAATGCAGGGTGTGAGTGAGCACATGCACTTTCGCATCCCGCCAGGGAACCATCTCCCCATCGAACCAGATAACTCCGTCACGATCTGCAAAGTTTGTCATGTCTCTACTCCATCTTTCTCATTCGGCGCGAACCTTACGCCAGCAACGCCAGAAACAGCCCGCGCACTTTCTGCATACGCTCGCGCAACTCCGCCACGCTCCTGATCGGCGCATGCCGGCGCAGCGTTTCCCACTGCGATGCCGCATCGTCGGCGGGCAATCTTGCGGGCGATTCCCAGAGCTGTACGCGCAGGGTGTTTTCCATCTGCCGGTAGGCGCGGAAGGTCTCGGCCAGAAACTCTGCGGCCTCCTTCCAGGCCCGAGGTGCGGAATCAGGCAGATGCAGGAATGTGTCCAGCGTGCCCGTTTCGTGCCCCCCGAAAGCAAGGCGTGCATACTGCGACAGGAACTCGATATCGACAAGACCGCCCTCGTCCTGCTTGATGTTGATCAGATCGGCATCCTTGCTGGCAAGATGCTCGAACATCTTCTGCCGCATAGCGAGCACATCGGCCTTCAGTTGCGCTGAGTCGCGCGGCATGGCGATCACCTCATCCACCACCGCCATAATCTCAGCCCGGGCAGCCTCCGGCCCGGTAATGGCACGTGCCCGGCACAGCGCCTGATGCTCCCAGGTCTGCGCCTCCTCAAGCTGATACTCACGAAAGGCCTGGATCGTGGTGACCAGAACACCTGAATCGCCGCTTGGCCTGAGGCGCGCGTCAAACTCGAACCCGGCGCCGAATGGCGGTTGCGTGGTCAAGTGCTGAATCATGCGGCGGCCCAGCCGCTGTGCCCATTCGCGCAGATTCTTCCCCTTCGGGCCTTCAGCCGTGGGATCATCGCTCACCAGCACGAAAACCATATCGAGATCGGACATCAATCCCATCGACTGACTGCCATGTTTTCCGAAGGCCAAACAGACGAAGGGGAACTCCTGCGGCAACCCGAATTGATGCAGGGCAAGACGCAGGCAGGCGCGGGTGACCGCATCGGCAGTATCGGAAAGCCAGCGACCAATCTCTTCCGGCCTGCTTGCATCCACCGCCACATCCATGGCACAGGTGAGCCGCGCCTGATCAATCAGCCGCCCGAAATCGGCCAGAAAACTCTCCTCGCCGATCTTTGCCGCATCCAGCGCATCGAGCTTGCCGATGATCCTGTGGATGCGCGCTTCGCCCTTGCCCTTCTCCAGCGGCCACTCCAGCCATGAGGGATCGGTCGCCACGTGCCGGGCAATATAACGGCTGGCGGAGAGCACGCCGATCAGCCAGCGCAACACGCCCTCGTTGGTGGCCAGAAGATCCACCCAGGTGGCACGCCCGGCGATGCGGACCAATAACTCGGCGAAATACTCCACCGCCTGCACGCCGTTGGCATCCCTGCACCACTCGGGCATGGCAATATCGAGAATGCGTGCTACCTCACCGTAGCTACGCTCGGGAAGCAGCCCGCGGGTGAGATGCATCCTGATCTGGGCAAGGGCTGCGGCGATTCGTTTTTGACCATCCTCATCAAAAAGCTGGCAATGCCCAACACACTCGGATTCGCTCATATCCAGCCACGAGTGGCTTTCAGCTGCCGTCGAAACCACATCGGCAAATTGCAAATCAAACAGTTTGCGTACATGCAAAGCCTGCTTACTCATCTCGGCATCGACATCGGACAGCTCCAGCACGGCAGTGAGATAATCGCGATAATCCTCCGGCAACTTGTGGGTCTGTTCGCCATTTCGCGCCTGCACCGCATGCTCGATGCGGCGCCAGAAACGGTATGCATCTCTCAAATTGACCGCATCTTCCGCCTCAACCACGCCATATTCACTCAACTTTTCCAGCGCCTGCATGGAGGGCTGAACCCGTAGTGCTTCATTGCGGCCGGCATGCAAAAGCTGGAAGGACTGGATGAAAAACTCGATTTCGCGAATGCCGCCGCTGCCGCGCTTCACATCAAAACCGGACTCGATGGTATGGTTGCCGGCCTGTTTATCGATCCTTCGCTTCATCTCGGCCAGCGCCTGAATGGTGGTGTAATCGAGATAACGGCGGAAGACAAAGGGGCGCACGCCTTCAATAAAGGCGTTACCAAGCTCCATATCCCCCGCCACCGGACGCGCCTTCAGCAGCATGGCCCGTTCCCAGGTCTGACCGTAATCCTCATAGGCGCCGAGCGTCTCTTCCAGCGACAGGCAGATTGGCGCTGCATCACCGCCCGGGCGCAGACGCATATCCATCGGCCACACCTGCCCATCGGCCGTGCGCTCGCTCATCAATTTAATCAGCATTCGCGACAGATGCGCATAATACTCTTTGGCAGAAAGACTCTTACGCCCATCACTTACCGCATCTTCCGGTGCATCGTAGATAAACAGCAAATCGACATCGGAGCCCAGATTCAGTTCCCGCCCGCCAAGCTTGCCGAGCCCAATCACCGAGAACCGCCCTCCAGGCAGCACTCCGAAACGCGGTTGCAGAAGATTTTCTGCCATCTTGAGTGAGGCGAACAGCAGGCCTCCGGCCCACACTGCCAGTGCTCGCGCCGAAACCTCAATATCGCCGTGCAGACCGAGCTCCCACCACAGCAAATGACGCATACCACGGCACTTGGCGATGCGCAGCTCGCGCATACAGGCTTCGACATCACCGTTTTCCAGCTCAGGGCACCAGCGCGGGCCCTCATCCGGCAAAGCTGCCTTCTCTAGCGGACGAAACAGCTGAAAGCACTCCTCTTTTGATACTTCGCGTAAAAGCTGCACAAACAGAGGGGAGTGATCGCAAAGCCTGCGAATATTTTTTTGTTGATCCGGCAGTATCTGCGTCAGGTTTTCAGGCGATAAATCAAGCATTGCCTCACTCTAGCCGATAATTTTTCGCAGGCCATGGTGCAAACTCTGACGACAAGCTATATTGCGCCCTATGTCAAAATCCCATAAGGCAAATGCGGCCCATGATGCAAACGTGGTATTGCAGGCAGAAGGTCTGACCAAGCGTTTTGATGATCTTACGGCGCTAAACAAAATCGATCTCAGCATTCGCAGGAATGCCATCACCGCTGTCATGGGTGGCTCTGGCTCCGGTAAAACCACGCTACTGCGACTGCTGGCGGCGCTCGACCCGCCCACGGCAGGACATGTGTGGTTTGGTGGCGAGGACCTCGCACAAGTAAGTCGCAAACGTTTGTATGAGCTACGTGAGCAAATGGGCATGGTGTTTCAGTATTCGGCACTGTTGAATTCGCTGAACGTATTCGAAAATGTAGCTTTTGCACTACGCGAACATACCGAGCTCGATGAAGAGGTGATTCGTACCATGGTCACCATGAAGCTCGAACAGGTGGGCTTGCGCGGATTTGAACGGCTAATGCCATCTCAACTCTCCGGAGGCATGGCCAAACGCGTGGCCTTTGCCCGCGCACTGGCCATGGATCCGCAAGTGGTATTTTTCGACGAGCCCACTTCCGGCCTGGATCCGATTTCCGCAGGCGTAGTCGCGCAGTTGATTCATGATTTCACGCACAAAACACGCCTGACTTCTGTTGTGGTGACGCATGACGTGCAAGCAGGCCTTGGCATTGCCGACCATGTGATCCTGTTATGGCAAGGCGAAATCATTGCCGAAGGCTCCGCAGATGACATCCGCAACAACAGCGATGAGCGTGTGCGCCAATTTATCGAAGGACGACCCGACGGGCCCATTCCATTCTCACGCAGCAAGACCGCCTACATCGACGATCTTTTGCACAAGCCCGGAACTGTGAGGTTGCGTAAATGACCGCTATTACCAACGTTTTCGGCATGCTCGGACGCCGTTTCCTCACCATTATCGACAAACTTGGCGATACCACGACCCTGAACAGCCGGGCACTGGCGCTTTTGTTTGTAAAACCGTGGCAAGGCAAACACTTCGTGCTGCAGATGTATGCGCTGGGTGTGGGCTCGCTCGCCATCATCGCCATCACCGGTGCTTTCACCGGCATGGTGCTGGCTCTGCAGGGCTACTACACACTGGCCAAATTCGGCTCGGAATCTCTGCTCGGCTCAGCAGTGGCGCTCTCAGTTATCCGCGAACTAGGACCTGTGCTGGGGTCTTTGATGATTACAGGCCGCGCCGGCTCATCTATTACCGCAGAGATCGGCATCATGCGCGTTACCGAGCAGGTGGATGCACTGGAGATGATGGCGGTGAATCCACATCAGAGAATTCTGCTGCCACGCATTGTCGCCACCACACTATCGGTGCCGTTACTGGTTTTCATTTTCGACATTGTCGCCATCGCCGCTTCCTATGTGATCGGAGTGGACATGCTTGGTGTGAATCGCGGTGCCTTCTTTGCAGAGATGCAGGCATTCGTCGACAACGAAGACATCTATGTTGGCGCCATCAAAGGCGTCGCATTCGGATTTTTGATCGGGATCATCTGTACCTATCTCGGTTATCGGGCCGTACCCACCACCGAGGGTGTGGCCAAAGCAACCACGCAGGCGGTGGTGATCGCATCCGTATCCATTCTGGTTATGGACTACGTGCTGGCATCATTCTTCTTGTGAATAAAAGGAAACAAACATGGGCTCATACAAACGCATTGAAATCATCGTAGGAATTTTCGTCTTCGCGGGCATTTTCAGTATTGTCGTTATGGCGCTGAAAATCGGCGAGGTCGGCGGCTTCGGCACTTCCGGCTATACGCTGGAGGCCACATTCAGCGATGCCGGCGGCATGCGTGCCGGCGCTGACGTCATGATCGCAGGCGTAGTAGTCGGCCGCGTCGATGATGTGGAATTGATTAACAACGAAACGGCCAAGCTGACCCTGCGCATTAACAATGGCATCGACATCACTTCCGATGCGATCGCCTCGGTTCGCACCAAAGGCTTTATCGGCGATCGCTACATTCGCATTTCACAAGGCGCGGATGAGGAGTTTCTCAAACCGAAGCAGGAGATCGAAGAGACCGAATCGGCGATCAATTTCGAGGATCTTGTCAGCAAATACATCTTTACCTCGCAATAGGCAGAGCGGGGGTACCACACCCCCTTTGGCGTGCAATCCACACACCTGCCCTGATGGCGTGAGCGTATTACACTGAACATATTCGATATTTAAGACATTCAAAGGAGAAAACATGAAAATCGCACGTATCCTTCCATTGATATTCGCAGCACTGCTGGCGGCTCCGGCATTTGCCGCACAGGCAGTAGAGACGCCACCCAAAACCGTCATTCAGCAGAGTCTGGACGGTATTCTGGGAATATTGGATGTGCGACAGGACAAGGAAAAACTCTCCGGTGACGATCGCGCTAAAATCCGCAAGGTGCTGGACAATCGCTTCGACTATGGGGAGATGGCCAAACGCAGCCTGGGCTCCCCCTGGCGTAGCCTGGATGCAGCCGGGAAAAAACATTTCACCATGCTTTTTCAGGATCTGCTGGAGCGCTCTTACGGTAACCGCCTGGCCAAAGAGTATCACAATCAGAAAATGATCATTTCGGACCCGGTCGAAAAGAATGATAAGGTCAAGATCAGCGTCGATGCCGTAGATGAGCAAAAAACCATCCCCATGGAGTTCTACCTCTACCAGACCCCAACCGGTTGGCAGGTTTACAATATCGTCATTGAAGGGGTGAGCCTCATCAGCACTTTCCGCACCGACTTCAAGGCACAGGTTGAGAAAGATGGTCTCGATGGACTGATCAAGGCCCTCGAGGAAAAAGTTGAGAAACTGAAAAAAGAAGAAGGCTGAGAGTGCCCACCGACCCGGCACCGTTTCCCTAATGCTGACTTATGATGGCTTTTGTACCGCACTGAAATATTGTCGGCGCATTTTTCTGATGTTGATGCTGGCCTTAAGTGTGCTGGCTTCAATTGCCTACTGGAATGCGCCAAGCCTTGATACTGTCAAGCCTGAGCTGGAAAGCCTGCTCAAACAGGAACTGCAACTGGACTCCCTGGAGCTGGGTAACCTCTCATGGTACTGGCTGGGTTATATTTGGGTCGAAACAGACCGAATATCTTTGACC
Organism: Mariprofundaceae bacterium; assembly: GCA_050302175.1. Taxonomy (GTDB): domain Bacteria; phylum Pseudomonadota; class Zetaproteobacteria; order Mariprofundales; family Mariprofundaceae; genus JBNLAN01. The sequence continues at coordinate 6,421 of JBNLAN010000004.1, forward strand.
TCACGCGATGGGAAAGTGGCACTCGAAAATGCGGAGCTTGGAGTACGCATTGGCTTCTGGCGGCTTGTGTTCGGGGACTTTGTGCCAGAGCAGCTTCGCATTACAGACGGCTCCATCAAAATCGACCTCACGACAACCTCAACCGAAGAAACCGATCTGCCGGCACTGCCGGGTATCAGCATCAGCCTTGAAAATATTCATCTGACCTGGAAATCGCCTCATGGAAGTGGTGAAACCGGCCTCGTTTCAGCATCCATCGACACATCCAACCGCTCTTGCAGTGTGCAAACACCAACCCTGCGCCTGAACACCACGCTGGATGAAGGTCTGCTGCCTGAAGAGTTGAAGTTCGACTTCAGCAGCACCCGTGAACTCCCCGCTTCAATCCGTTCCCATTTCGATGGCGACTTTTCCGGCAAACTTGAGCTAACACGTAAACAACCAGAGCTATGGCAAATACTCGTGAGTCTTGATGCTGAAAAACCTGTCCGACTACCGGTCACACAGGAAATGCGCTTTGATTTCAAGAGCGTTGCCATAGAAGCCACTCTACAAGCCCCATCACCTTCATGGACACATTTCACTCCCAGCCTGCTGCGCATCAAAACACTGAAATGGAATTCGGAAAAGAGTAACGGCATCTTCAATGGGCAATGGCAAGATGGTGAACTCAAGTTGACACTGCAGCGCGGTGTGCTCTGGATGCCGGATTTATGGCGCTGGCTTAAACCGCTCGGTGGCTCCAGCTTTCATCAATGGCTCGATAAAATGCGTGGCGGACGCGGCCATGACCTGACCGGAAACTTGAGCTTTGCATGGCCTGAACTGACCACACTCCCAACCCTGCAGCAACTGGCAGATATCCGGTATCATCTAACCGCAAAACTAAGCACCGGAGATATTGCGCTTGGGCTGGGGGGGGACGACCTCACTGATATCAGCGCTCTGGTTGAGGTGAATCAGAATGGCTTGCATGCCAGCATCGAAAAAGCAGCCTTGCCGCACCATATTGGAACCATTCGTGGGGATCTCGATATCGCCTGGCAGGATCTGCTGCTTAATATTCACGGGCAGAGCACATTCCGCCTGGCTCGCCTGCAACACTGGCTGACCCCTGACTCAGCAACGCCTCTCACCTGGATTGATGACGCTTCTGTTGGCGAGGTGAAAATCGTATGGGACCCCGGTAAAGCGCATCCCGATTTTGCAACAGCCGTGATCTCCCCGTATAGCAGCTGGCAAGCAACCCTGTTTAATACGCCGATTCGCATGCAAAAGGGGAAGTTGCTCTGGCACCTCACTGATGGCATGCAGCTCAAGGGCATGCAGGTGGATGGCCCCACCATGCATGGTGTAGTCGACTTTACCGCAACACATAACTGGGAGTTCAAGAGCCTGCAAGCCAAAGTGGAGGCCGAACTCGCCAGATTAACCTCCTATTACCATATCCCGATAGAACAACCCGAGGGTCGTTTGCAAGGAATCATTCGCTTCGGGGAGGGCGTCTCTGCCGACTTCAGCCTCAAGCAGAGCGGCTGGAACAACCTGCTCGGAAGCAACAAAAAAACCGGTGAACCTCTCTCCATCCATGCGCAAGGGGTGATCGAAGCGCATGAAAATTCGCACCGTCTGAAAATTGAAAGCATTCTGCCGGAGGGGGGAGCCATTACATTTTCTGGTGACGGACAACTTACAGACGCCCTCCTGCAGATCAATCTTCATAACCTGAAAGCTCCGGCTTTTGATGGAGACTTTGCACTTAACGTACCCTTTGATACCGCTTTGCCGATCGAGCTGAACGTAGCTGCCCACGCGATCGATCGTAATGGCTTCCCCACTGCAGACTCCAGCGACCCCACCTCTGCCGGAAGTGCATTGCCGTCGGGGCGTAAATGGAATCTACACACGACTATTGCAACCCTGACCTGGAATAAAACCGTCATGCACGATGTGTATGCGCAAATCATTGCTGATGCGGAAAAGTCAGCACATACACATATCAAGCGTCTGCAGGGCCCGGACCTGGAACTCTCCGATATTGATGCAAACCTTTCACTTACTGACAAAGGCGTTGTCGATATCAGATCCGCATCGGCAAAAACCGGCCTGCAAACGCTTTTCGTATCCGGAAGCATGCGTCCTGTTAAATCCGGAAACGGGATGCACTGGAATGGTTTTGCACAGCTTTCGGGGGATTTCGGCGACCTGCTTTCCCGGTCGCAACTAAGTACAAAATTTCAAGGCGGAAAAATGCAGGCCCTGCTGGCCGGAGATGGCACACTGCTCAATGGTTCCCCGTGGTGGCAGGATATTCGCGGCAGGTTGCGCTTACGCTCACAGGATGGCCGTGTGCTCGAAAGCGCACCACTTACCAAACTTCTGGCAATTACAAATCTTGCCGAATTACCGGCACGGCTTCTGGGAAGCTTTAACGATTTATATGGCTCGGGCATCCATTACCATCGACTGCAACTGGAATCGGAAATTAAAGGGAAAGATATTTCGATCAACTCCATCGTGATGCGCTCCTCAGCCATGGACATGGCCGGGCGAGGAAAAATCAATATGGAAAAGAACTCCATCGACCTCGTATTGGTTTTCCGGCCCTTCCAGAATCTTGATGCCATTATCGGGGCCATCCCGATCGTACGCGACCTGTTTGGTGGTGCTGCACGTAGCCTGATGCGGAAAATCTATCGCCTGCACGGACCGCTCGACAGCCCGGTGGTTGAGGAATCAACGCCTGCGGCAACTGGCGAAGCGAAGCGCGGTCCGATTGAGCGCTTGCTCATGTTGCCTGGTAAATGGTTTGGGGACGAAACAGAACCGATTAAACTGAATTAGCAGGCGCATTGGCAATCCATACGCAATACGTATACTCAGCGCATGCGAATGGTCGTGCTGGACACCGAAACCACCGGACTCTCTCCCTTTAAGGGTGATCGCATGGTTGAGATTGGTGCCATTGAGATATCCAACCGCAGCATCAAAAAAGATCGAACCTTTCACCATTACCTGAATCCTGAACGCAATATCCCTGAGGAGGTGGTGCGCATTCATGGTATCGACAATACCAAAGTGGCGAATGCCCCGACTTTCCGCGATATTGCCGAAGAGTTTCTCGCCTATATCAAGGATACCACACTCATCATCCATAATGCTCCGTTCGATCTGGGCTTTATTATGAACGAGCTACAGCTATGCGGACTGCCACCTATAGGCGACATCCAGGTTATTGATACGCTTGAATTCGCCCGCAAACGACATCCACAACAGCGAAACAACCTCGATGCACTTTGCGACCGCTATGATATTTCGCGTGGCCATCGTGAACTGCATGGCGCACTGCTTGATTCCGAGCTGCTGGCGGATGTCTATCTTGCCATGACCGGGGGAAGACAATTTTCGCTCGGCATGGATATTCAGTCGAAACCCGCTTCATCATTTGTCCAGATCCATGAAAATACCAGTTACAGGGATGAAAAAACTGAAACCGCTTCCATCATGCGCCGCCCGCCGGTCCCCATTGGGCAGGATGAGCAAAATGCTCACCTGGCAATGCTGGAGCGAATCCATCAGGAGAGCGAAAACGGCGCCATCTGGCTTGAAGCTGCTACTGAAACCTGAACACGCATGTTGATCCCTTCACCGATCCTGATGATCTGTGCCGGCAACCTTTGCCGAAGCCCTTTCGCAGAAGTCTATATGCGGCAGAAGCTGGAGCAGGCCGGTCAATATACCGAGTGTTTCAGCCGAGGCTTGCTATCGCTCGCAGGCCATACGCCTCCGGAGCAAGCCATCCGGGCCGCCGCTGCATTCAACGTGGATATCTCCTCACACATTTCACAGCCCTTGCTCGGATCGGATATCGACCGCGCTGGCCTGGTACTTGTCATGGAATCGCAACAGCGACTGCACATCGGTAAAATACGGCCTGCCCAAATTGGGAAATGCATGCTGCTATCACAACTTTCGGATGGCCGGGAAATCCCCGATCCAATGGGGCAAGATGAGCGCTTCTTCGAAGCAACCTACACTCAAATTGCAGAGTGTGCTGACAGGTGGGTTGCCCGCTTTACCGGCGAACAACGATAGAGATGCATATTGCGCACATTTCTCGCCGGCCTATGATGTGACGTCCAATGTTGAATCCGCGGGCATCGTATAATGGTATTACCCAAGCTTCCCAAGCTTGTGACACGGGTTCGATTCCCGTTGCCCGCTCCAGCCATGGTCAGCCTTGAGCAGTGCTCTCATCATCGCCCACCAGCATGGCGAGCTGGCAGCCCGGCCCGGTGAGATGGTTCTTGTGTCCGGAGAGAGTGGCTACGGCAAAACCCTGTTTCTGAATCGCCTTGCCGGCATTGAATCTCTGCCCGAAAATACACACATCAGCCTTGCAGACGCGCCACTGCATAAAGCCCCCCCCCTCTCCTTGCGAATGTATTTCGATATTTACCCCCCTCTCTGGCTGGGACGACTCGCCAGGGATGAGCTTCTGTTTGGCCGTTCAGATATCAAAGAGCCTGATATCCAGAAAGCGCTGGAGCAGTGGCGCCTGACTGACCTGCCGCTTGATACCCCCACCGAACAACTCACCCGATTACAGCACTTGCGCCTGATGCTTGCGGCAATGCAACTGGCCGAGATACGACTCGTGTTACTCGATAATCCAACCTCCGGCCTATCAACTCGGGAGCAAAACGAATTTATCTCGGACCTTCAAGGCTGGAGCATGCACTCCAATGCGATTGTTATCATTGCCTGTGCACGCCATGAGGACTGGCTACCAACAGTGCAACACCATTGGCACATCGAAACAGTACAAGCATGGCCTTCGATTCACGGAGCGATTCATGAGTGATCTCGTTCGCTTTTCATTCGCCTTGTGCCCGCGTATTCAGGCTTTTCTGCAACTCCGCGATGGCTTGCGCTGCCTGAATGATGCCCGTGAAAAGAATCAGGCATATTTGTGGCTGCAGGCAGCGACAGACCTTCGGGTTTCCCTGCTGGGGGAACAGGTTCGAAAAACGGCCATACCGGAAACCATCGGCGTACTTGTCTCCATGCAAACCCATCTGGAACAGCTGGCCGGAGAGCACCCCCGTTTTGCAGGAGACATCAAACGCTCCTGCACCTTATTGGCGCAACATATTGAAACTCTTCGGCCAGGGCTCGCCACAGCTATCGATTTTCTCGGCAAAGACTCGCTGATTGACGAATATTTCAATGCCCTGAAAAAACAGGACTGGCTGGCCCATAAACCCGGCCTACCACAAAGCCTGAATCACCTGTGGCACATGGATGCTGAACGCCCGACACGCCTGCAGGATAGCCTTGAACCCCTCTATGCCGCCATTGGAGATCTGGACAAAATGCTTCACGATTATGTGATGTGGGAACAACGAATGGCTGTCGGAGGCACCGACCAGATTACACCTAAACGAAATCAAAACTTTGGCTTGCTCGTGATAGGTCTTGCACCTGAAACCCTGCAGCAGGATATCGTTCCGGACATTTCCGGAAATCGCTTGCTGATCAACTTGCGTTTTCAAAAACTGCGTATTGGCGCTCCGATTCTCGACCATACTACCGACCAGCCCTATTCGATGATGTTGGTTCCCATTGCCTGATATTATGATTACCCGAACTCGCTGCCCGGTTTGCAAAAGAGAGACGTCTCGCGACCATCCCGATTTCCCTTTTTGCTGCGAACGCTGCAAATTGGTCGATTTGGGAAAATGGGCATGTGGTGACTACACTATCCCCGGCGAAAACGCAGAGTTTTTGCCCCCTGCGCCTGATGATGAGCTCCGTTAAACCCTCTCCCAATCTCACGAGTTTATATGTCGCTGTCAGCTCAATGGTGATTGCATTTCTGTTGCTATGGCCCGTCACCTTTCCTGCTCCCATAGGCGCAAGCTGGCTTATTGCAGCCAGCTCGATTCTGTTTGTGGTCATTGTTATGGACTCCCTTCTTGACACGGCGCATGAACTCGAAAGTCCCATATCTACCGCCGTCTGGATCATGGGTGGCACCTTCATGCTTCTGCTCGTCTTCCGAGACAAAGGCAGCCTCTATTTTGCTGCCTTGCTCTTCGCCCTGCATGCAGGGAAATCAGCTGTATTGATATGGCATAATAGTCAGGGGTGGTGGCTTTGGTCTGCCTGGATCAGAGATACGCTCATCGCATCGGGTCTTTTCCTATGGCTTATCCTGTATGCCTGATACTCTGATTCTGGCCTCCACCTCTCCTTACAGAAAAGCACTGCTGGAACGCCTGCGAATACCATTTAACTGCATCGCTCCCGATTTCTCAGAGCACCCGGTTGACAGCCTCTCTCCGGAAGAGCTTGTTCGGCAGAACACCCTTGGGAAAGGGCGCTCTGTCGCCCATAAGCATCCCGGCGCACGCATCATCGCCTCAGATCAAATTGCCGTACTTGATCAGACTATTCTTGGAAAACCCGGCACCGCAGAGGCTGCATGTCGACAACTCGAGATGCTTTCAGGTAAGTCAGTACATTTCCTGACCGGCTTGGCAATCATTCGCGGGAGTCAGGAAGTTTACGAATGTGTCCCGTATGAAGTTCAATTTAGAAGTCTTTCAAGGGCGGAAATCCACCGCTATATCGAAATGGATCAGCCTCTGAATTGCGCTGGTAGCTTTAAAGCGGAATCCCTCGGCATTTCCCTGTTTGAGCACATACGCGGCGATGATCCTACAGCGCTTATCGGTCTGCCACTGATACGTTTGAGTCATTATTTACGACCGCTGGCTTTCGATACCAATTAGGCAACTGGTTTCTGCGGCCACGTACACTCCTCAACAATCACACAGGCATGACACTTCGGCTTTCGGGCCGTGCACACATAGCGCCCATGCAAAATGAGCCAGTGATGTGCATGTTGCTTAAACTCTTCCGGCACCACAGCAAGCAACTTCTTTTCAACCTGTTCCGGTGTCTTTCCCGGAGCAATCCCCGTTCGATTGGAAACCCGGAATATATGTGTATCCACAGCGATTGTGGGTTGGCCAAACAGTATATTCAGCAACACATTGGCGGTTTTGCGCCCGACCCCGGGTAGCGCCTCCAGCTCTTTTCTGGTGTCAGGAATACGGCAACCGTACTTGTTAACAAGCATCTCACATGTGCGAATAATATTTTTTGCTTTGCTGTTGTAGAGCCCCAATGAAGCAATGGCCTGCCGCAGCCCCCCTTCACCTAGGCGAAGGATTGCCTCTGGTGTATTCGCTTGTGGGAAGAGCTTCGCAGTCACTTTGTTGACACCCGCATCCGTTGATTGTGCGGAAAGCACTACCGCAACAAGAAGTTCAAAGCCTGAGGAGTAATTAAGCTCTGTAACCGGTTCAGGGGTCTGCTCGCGAAGATGAGAAAAAAGCCTGGCAACCCTTGAATCAACAGGCAACATCAGGAGCTAAATATCATTCAGATCTTGCAAGGTCAGCTTAACCTGCTGATCAATAACCTCTCCGGCAGGATTCAGTACTTGCTCTACGAGATAGAGACTATCTTCGGAAATCTTTTCAATTCGCCCGTTGTTTCTACCCATGTAGTTCCCGGGCTTAACCATATGACCAACCCCGGAACCATCTTCAACCATCGCCACCTTGTTTTCCCCCATTTGATAAATCGCAACCAAGGTCAAAGTCGACAGGTCATAATCTTCCAATGGTTCCTTAACTCGATTTTTAAGCTTGGCCTGCTGCATCTCTATGAGTTTCTGCCCACGCGCAGCTACTTGCGCCAAATAAGAAGAAAATGGGTCGCGCAACGAAGCAATGTCCATTTCCGGAGCAATGGCTAGTTGCTGCATGGCATCTGGCAGGGGCTCGTCTTCTTCCGGAAGGCTTGACCCAGCAATGGCCGTAGCACCATCAGGTTGAGCAGCATCCTCAGCGATCGCCTCAACCAATGGAAAACTTGTCATCATCAACAGGCCGAGCAACAATATTAACCTAGCCATGGCTAATCTCCTCCAGGGCATTGAAACTCAAGATTAAGCCTGCCCCGATCATGTAACCTCGCAGCAGATTAGCACAACATATTGAAATTGAGAAGCTTTTCAAAAAAGAAAGGGGCTCGAAGCCCCTTTCCCATACTGATTCGAATGCCATTAAAACCTTACAAGAGCCCCGCCATATGGGCCTGCAAACTTGGTATCAACGACAACACTGTTGGTGTCTACCTTCAAATCAAGCTGGCGGTAACCCGCAAATACGCCAATGGCCGGTAGCGGCGAAAACTCAACCTGAGCATCCATATCCATGAAACGATTTCCTGCGTAACCAATATAGCCAACACGCCCTACCACACCGATAAAATCAGCCAAGGCAACGCGTGCGCGCAGACCTATGGTCGGAATGTATGCATTGGCAGACGCGGTGTTATTGTTGATAACTGCATCCGCCGAAATACCTTTAACCGCGACTTCGACTCCAAGCTGAAAGCGAGAGGGAAGATCATCCATATTCACAAGATAATAGGTATAGCCAATATCGTATATTTTTGCATCCAGCTTGCTGGTTACTGTTGTTGTTGCAGGATACGTGACACCTTGGAAGGTCACATTTCTGGTTAAGGTGTTACTTCCCTCAAACTTTATCGGCAAATAGCCAACCGAAAGCATTGAGTCACCCAGACTTAACTGAGCCTCTGCCATAATATTATTGCTTTTTTTCATCGCCAGATCATTTTTCACATCAACCTGTGTTGCACCAAGCGCGCCAAGGTTTGCAGAAAAATTTCCGCTGGGCGTCAGCGACATATAGCCAGCCTTCAATGCAATAGTTTCGTCGGCATGCGCTGCAGAAGCTGCAAAAAGCCCCAAAATCGCGAGCAGTATGTTCAATCGTTTCATATTCATCCTCCATTATAGGTGCATCAATTTTAGTTTCTGTTCTCGCCTTCAATGTGCCTTCGATCACACCGCACTTCAAAGGAGGCAAATGGCCTCGTTTGGTTTACTATAGCGGACAGTCATTTTGTGGAGCCAGCCTACATGCTAATCCTGGGTATTGAAACATCCTGCGATGAAACCGCCGTTGCCATTTATGAAGCTTCTCAGCACAACGGCAAAGGGGCGATATTGGCTGAGCGTATTGCTTCTCAGATTGATATACATGTCAAATTTGGTGGTGTTGTACCTGAAGTGGCATCCCGGGCACACCTTGAGATTTTACCTGGCATGGTGGACAGCGTAATGGCTGAGGCAACGACAGCCTGGAAAAATATAGATGCTATTGCCGTTACAGCAGGCCCCGGCTTAATGGGAGCTCTACTCGTTGGCGTTTCCTATGCAAAAGCGGCTGGCATGATCAATGATATTCCGGTTATCCCCGTTCATCACATGGAAGGGCATTTGCTTGCACCCGGGCTGTCTGGTGCAGGCCTACCTCCATTTCCATTTATTACGCTACTGGTTTCCGGAGGGCACACGATGCTGGTGCGTGCCGATGCGATTGGCCAATATTCCATTGTAGGGCAGACGCTTGATGATGCTGCCGGAGAGTGTTTCGATAAGTCTGCTCGGCTACTCAATCTGCCATATCCTGGCGGCCCTGAAATCGCTAGGCTTGCGCAACACGGAAACCCAAATCGATTCAAGCTACCCCGCCCACTGCTGCGCCGCGATAACACCAATTTCAGCTTTTCGGGGCTAAAAACCGCAGTTGTTCATCTGGTCAGGCAAAATCCGGACTGGGAAACCGATGCTCAACTGAAATACGATATCGCTGCCGGCATCGAAACCGCCATTACCGACATTTTAGCGCAAAAAAGTATTCAAGCCTGCCTGAAGGAAAAGGTGAGTAATCTTGTGATTGCCGGCGGCGTTGCCGCTAATCAGCAACTCCGGGCCAAACTTGGGAAGCTCGTTGCACAGCACCATATCACGTGCCACTTGCCTGAAATAAAATATTGCACCGATAATGCTGCGATGATTGCCTTCTGCGGATCCCAGACTGCACTTGCAAAAAAACCGATTGTGACCGACTGGGACTGCCGCGCCCGCTGGCCATTAACACAGCTGGAATCAGGGCCGCCGGATGTACCCGCCTGAATTAGCCTCACTCACTTAGGTGACTTCTTATACAGAGAGAGGTTTCCGCCCTCATAACGGAGCACATAAGGCTCTGTGATTACAGGTAATTCTGGTAGGTAATTCGGCACCAATTGCAGCAAATCGTATGGATATTGACTGTTTTCTTTCTGATAGGTTTCCAAGGCACCAAGCACACTTGCTGCCTTTTCGAACTCCTTAATATCCTGCTGATAGCGTAGCCGCGTGCCCTCTTCTTCTTCAACCGCCAGCATGGCCCTGAGCCATGCAAGACCGGCAAGAATGCTTCCGCCCCTGGCAGCCATAACCGCCGCAAGATGCCCGAGCCAGGGAGGGCCATCCTTCGTTTGCGAGGCCTGCAATAAATACAGGCTGGCCGTCATGGGATCATTGATATAATAGAAACTGTTGAAGCCCGCAAAAAACGGCAACATCCAAAAATCAGGCACAGCAGCCATGCCGCGAGCAAGAAGCGCGTTGGCCCGAAGCGCGTGCTCAACATTAATCCACGACAGACTTGACTCACCCAGAAAATAGATATCGAGAAATTTCGGATGCAGTTGCGCCATCACGTCAAAATGATCGGCAAGGCGGGGCCCATACGATTCGGGGTCTGTCCCTGCGCGCCTGCCCCCCAGAAACACAGCTGCTTTGATATACAGCGTTTCGGCACTCAGCTGGCGCAAATACCCGGACATTTTCTGAATCGGGGCTGGCATAACGGCAGTCAATTCAACTGTTTGCCCGCTGCGATCATGCTCCAGCTGCGAAAAAAAAATCAGATACGTCGCAGTGAGTGCCAGTAGCACCGGCCAGGCACGAATGCTCATCTCAGATCCCGTCTTGCATAGAGCACACAGGCCAGCGTTACGGCGATTGCAACATACAACATACTCGCCGTTATATTCATGCCGATCCCTGCCCATCCCGATATATGTGCATCTGTGATCACGAAATCCTTGAAATCAAGCCGGCCAAAATCCGGGAAAATGGCGGTGAGCCCTTGCAACAACAGCGCCACTGCTGATGATCCTTCACCTTGCGACACATGTTGCAGAACCGAGGCCCTGACAACCGGCAGCCCCGAGCAGATACCGTAATAAGCAACCGAAAGCAGCATCACGACTCCGCCTCCACGCACCATGCCGGAAAAGAGCAGAATCGCGCCAAGCAATACGAGCTGCATCAACAACAGACCGACCCAGGACAAACAAAAGTACGCCATAGACAAAGCGGGGAAATAGACCTCGTTCAGAGCACCCTTGATTACAATCAACGTTGCATATGCGACTGCTCCAAGCAGCAGTTGCAGCGAAAGCAACAGTGCAGCCAGGCCAATGAATACACCAAGCACATACTGGGCTCTGGAGATCGGGCGCGACAGTATCGAATAAATTGCGCGGTGCTCTTCATCCCATGAAATGGACTGAACGGCATGAAAGAAAAGAAACATAAACCCTGCCAGCCACATGATCGAAAACAGAAAATCACTGCTGGCGCGTCCGACATCACGCCCAAAGAAATCCATGAAAAACAGACCGAACGCTTCGGCTCCCAAGGCTAAAACAACAAGCCCGATCAAGGCATGCCTGCGCACACCATCCA
>JBNLAN010000005.1:0-6317 GCA_050302175.1 Mariprofundaceae bacterium
GGTGCAGGAAGATGTTGTTCTCTCTGCCACCGGTAATGTTCTCGCCAACGACTACGACATCGACCAGGGCGATGTGCTCTCTGTTGCCAATGCGGGAGTGTTCACTGGAACTTATGGAACCCTGACGCTGAACGCCGACGGCTCCTACACCTACGTGCTGAACAACAGCTCGATGGACGTTCAGTCGCTGGCCGAGGGTCAGGTGGTGACCGACTCGTTTGATTACGTCGCCACCGACGGCATGGCAAACACGCCATCGTCTCTGACCGTTTCGATCACCGGCACCAACGATGCTCCGATCGTGGCGGCTGATGTTGCAGCGGTGCAGGAGGACGTGGTTCTCTCTGCCACCGGCAACGTGCTGGCGAACGATTACGACATTGATCAGGGTGACGTGCTCTCCGTGGCCAACGCAGGCACCTTTGTTGGTACTTACGGCACCCTCACGCTCAATGCCGACGGCTCCTACACCTACGTGCTCAACAACAGCTCGATGGATGTACAGTCGCTGGCCGAAGGTCAGGTTGTGAGCGAATCGTTTGATTACGTTGCCACCGACGGCATGGCGAACACGCCGTCCACACTCACCGTCAATATCACCGGCACCAACGATGCTCCGATTGTGAACGTACCTCTCGCCGATCAGGAGGCTTTCGAGGAGATGCCGTTCAGCTATCAGTTGCCTGTCGATGCCTTCATCGACATCGATCAGGGTGATGTGCTGAGCTACAGCGCCACGATGGCGAATGGCGATCCATTGCCCGAGTGGCTGAAATTCGATCCTGTCAGCCAGAGATTCAGCAGCGATATGCCGGATGGATCGGCAGCAGGAGTCTGGGATATCCGGGTAACGGCGACCGATCTGCACGGCGCATCGGCATCCCAGAACTTCACGCTGGATGTGGCCGATCTGATCAAGGGTACCTGTGAAGAGGATACACTGACCGGCAGCGGCTTAAGGGATGTGATCTACGGCTTTGGCGATAACGATATTCTCGCAGGGCTTGGTGGCCGGGATGTGCTGATTGGCGGTACGGGCAGCGACATTCTGCTGGGTGGCGAAGGCAACGATATCCTGATTGCGGAAGAGCCGATGGATCTGTCGCAGCTGGGCGGCGCGCCATGGCTGGCCGAGCCTGCATGCTGCGATGATGATCATGATCGGGAGCATGACGACGATCATGAAGGCGAACACGGCAAGGAGAAAGAGCATCGTCACATCTCCGGCAATCTGCTGGATGGCGGAGCGGGTAATGACACGCTTTACGGTGGCGGCGGCAACGACATGCTGATCGGCGGTACGGGTAACGACGTGATCCATACCGGTGCCGGTTCGAACGTGATTGCATTCAATCTGGGCGATGGCATGGACAGCGTGATCTCGGATGCCGGTTCGGAGAACACGATTTCGCTGGGTGGCGGCATCAACTTCGACGATCTGGCCTTGCGCCAGGATGGCAACGATCTGGTTCTCGAGATCGGCAGTGTCGATAGCATCAGGTTCCGCGACTGGTATGCCTCGGCGGATAACCAGAGTGTTGAGCACTTGCAGATCATTTCCGAGTCTGTTGCACATGACGATCATGGCAAGAGCGATGAGCATTCGACACTGCATGCCAATGTGCAGGTGCTCGATTTCGGCGATCTTGTTGAGCAGTTCGGCGAGAGCGGAACTACCGACAGCTGGTCGCTGGCCGATGCTCGTCTGAATCGTCATCTTGAACACAGCAACGACGATGCGGATGCGATTGGCGGTGCAGTTGCGGGTCAGTATGCGCTTACCGGCACGCTCGATTTGATGAGTGCTTCGTCCATGCAACATGTGCTGGAAGAGAAACAATTTGGCTGCAAGCCGCAGGGCATGCGACTGGAACGATAACGGGGAGATTTGAGTGAGAAAGGCAAGCAAAAAGGCCGAGACAAAACCGGCAAAGGAAGAGCAGAAGAAAGGCGTTGCAGAAAATAGCGGCGCCGATAAAAAGCCTGCCGGTAATCTACTGCAGAAATTACCGATTCTCGGCCCTGCGATGTGGCTCTATGCGCGCGATCCGATGCGGAAATTCATGTTCGTTGGCGATATCGAAGGCGCGGTTGTTCCACCGGTTGTTCTCGATCAGTGTCGCCTGTACAGCAGAGATGGCGTTCCGGTGGCCTTCTTTAGCTGGGCGAAGGTGAGCGATGCGGTTGATGCCAGGATTCGTAGCGGCCATCTGAAAATCGCGCCGCACGAATGGAATAGCGGCGATCATCTCTGGATGGTCGATATGGTTTCCCCTTTCGGGAATCTGGATAAGCTGTTTGCCGATTTGAGGAAGCAGCAGCTTTCTGGAGAGAAAATCAGTGCTCTGGTTCCCGACCCGAAGAATAAAGGTCAACTCAGAATCCAGGAATGGGATTCGGAATAGGGGTTTTGACAGGCTGTCAGGGGTGCAGATGGTTCTTGAGACGGAGTATCGACAAATTCAATCTGATATTGGTCGCTCATTGGTTCGGATATGAAGTGGGGTGAGTGGAAGCAGAAGCTGCTGACGTCGGACGAATACGATTTCGATCCGGATATCCTCAAGCTTCAACAACAGGCGCCTTCGCCAATGCCAAGAGCCGTGCTGTGGGCGCTGCTGCTGCTATTATTCCTTCTGCTGATCTGGGCGATGGTTGGCCGGCTCGATATTATCGCCGAGGCTCACGGCAAGCTGGTGCCGCAAAGCGCCCTGAAAGTGGTGCAGGCGGCCGATTCCGGTATCGTCAAACAGCTGTTGGTCCGGGAAGGCGATGAAGTAAGCGAAGGGCAAGTCGTTGCGCGCATGGATGCCGTGTTCTCCGAGGCGGACACACGTACGCTCGAAAACGAATTTCGTCTGAAGGCTCTGCAGTTACAGCGTATTGATGCTGAGCTGGGCGATGTGGAGATGAAACAGGAGAGCGAAGTCCCCGAAGTATTGTTTATGCAGGTGCTGGAGCAGTACAAGGCGCACCGGCAGGCATATCTGGATGCGCTCGATTCCGCCCAGGCTACGCGTACAAAGGCGGAACAGGATCTGCAGAGCGCGATCGCGATCGAAAAGAAGCTTAAGGAGACTCTGCCGATGTATCGCCAGCAGAGCGAAGCCTTCGGGAAGCTGGTCGGTAAGGGCTACGTTTCAAAGCTCACGGCGAAAGAGAAAGAGCGGGAGCTGATCGAGCGGGAGCAGGATTTGCGAGCCCAGCAACATACAGTGAAAAGTCTGAAAGCAGCAATTGCGCAGGCTGACCGGCAAATTGCGCAAATTACCTCCTCATATCGCAAGGAGCTGCAAAACGAGCGAGTTGCCACCGAAAGCGAATACCAGAAACTGAAACAGGAAACCGAGAAGCAGTCGCACCGGCAGGACCTGCTTGAAATCAGGGCGCCACAGGATGGTTACGTGAAGGATATCGCTTCGCATACACCCGGCACGGTGGTTCAGCCCGGCACGGTGCTGATGACGCTGGTGCCGAAGGGCGACCCGCTTGAGGCTGAGGTTTGGGTCAGTCAGGTGGATGCCGGTTTTGTTCGCGCCGGACAGGATGCGCGTGTTAAGGTGACTGCCTACTCCTTCCAGAAATACGGCATGCTGGAGGGAAAGGTTGCCCAGATCAGCCCGGATGCTATTGATCCCGAGGATGCAATGCGTACCGGCATGCAGGGTTATCGCGCCATGATCTCATTGCATAGCAACGATCTGGAGAGCTACACCGGAAAGCGTTATGCACTGACTCCGGGGATGCAGGTTTCGGCTGAAATCAACCTTGGAAGTCGCAGCGTGATCGAGTATCTGCTTTCGCCGGTGCAGAAAACCGTGTTCGAAGCCGGGCGTGAACGATGAGTCAGCCGGTCTATATCGATTCGGAAGGGAAGAAGAACGCCTACCCTGTTGCCGGCGAGGAACTACTCTGGGCATTGCAGTGCGCTTGCCAGGTGCAGCGCGTGCCGTTTTCCGGTGAGATAGCGCTGCGCCAGTTTCCTCCTCCCTATAGCACCGTATCTTTACAGCAAATTCTACATAGCCTCGGCATGAAGAGCCGCTGGAAAAAGGTAAAGGCCATCGCCGGGCTGAGCCTGCGCTCCCCGGTTTTCGCACTGTTGAAAATGGAGGAGAGCGAAGAGGGAGAGGCCACGGGCAGGGTTGTGCTGCTGGTTAAGGTCGAAGAGGGCAATGTCATCTATTTCGAGCGAGGCGACCAGCAACCGAAAACCCTTTCGGTTGAAGAGTTCGGTCAAATATTTTCAGGGCATCTGTTGCGCTTTTCGCCTCCCAGGGGCAAAGAGATCGATGCGGAGAAAAAGGAGTTCGGTTTCAGCTGGTTTGTTCCCGAACTGCTGAAACATCGGAAAATATGGCGCGATATCCTGCTTGCTTCACTGGCTATTCAGTTGATTGCGCTGGCTACGCCGCTGTTTACGCAGGTGGTCATCGATAAAGTAATCGTGCATCACACGCAAAGCACGCTGATTGTGATTGGTATCGGCATGGTGATGTTCATGGTGTTCAATTCCGTAATGAGTTGGGTGCGGCAGTACCTCGTGAATCATACCGGCAACCGGATCGATGCGGTGCTGGGCGCGCACGTGTTTTCGCATGTATTCCGTCTTCCGATGCGCTATTTCGAACATCGTTCAACCGGTACGCTGGTCGCGCGGCTACAGGGAATCGAGAGTATTCGCGAATTTTTGAGCGGTGCTGCGGTAACCCTGGTTCTGGATATACCGTTCCTGTTCATTTTTCTGGCGATCATGTTTTACTACAGCTGGCTGCTTACCCTGGTTGCCGTGGGTATTTTGGGCGCCATCGCGATTCTGAGTCTGGCGATTACGCCGCTGCTCAGAAAAAAGCTGAATCAGCAATTCCTGCTGGGGGCGCGGAACCAGGCCTATGCGACCGAATACATGTCAGGCATGGAGACGGTGAAATCATTGCAGATGGAGCCGCAGGTGACATCGCGCTACAGCGATTATCTGGCCGGCTATCTTGAGGCCGGCTTTAATGCCCGTCAGTTATCGAACAGTTATAATGTTGCGGCCAATACGCTCGAGCAGATGATGACACTGCTTATCCTCTGTGTCGGAGCCTGGTTGGTGATGACAACGGACGACTTCACCATCGGCATGCTGGTGGCTTTTCAGATGTTTGCCGGCCGGTTATCGCAACCGGTTTTGCGCATCGTCGGACTCTGGCAGCAATTCCAGCAGGCGGATATTGCAGTTAAACGGCTGGGCGACCTGATGGATGCGCCGCAGGAGCCTTACTCCTTGCTCCCGTCGCGCGAGGGTGGCGGAAAAGGAAAAATTGAGTTTGCGGATGTCAGTTTCCGCTACTCGGATCAGCTCCCCTATCTGTATCGGAACTTCAATGCAAACGTCGAACCGGGCCAGTGTGTGGCAATTATGGGGCCATCGGGCTCGGGCAAGAGCACGCTCGCCAAGCTGTTGCAGGGCTTCTACATGCCCAGTGACGGAAGCATCAAGGTCGATGACCGCGATATTCGCAATTTTTCCGCCAACGAGTTACGCCAGTATTTCGGGGTGGTGCCGCAAGAGACGGTGCTGTTCTCGGGTACGATTTATCACAATCTGGTACTGGCCAATCCGCACGCGAATTTCGCGCAGGTGGTGCAGGCCTGCAAGCAGGCCGAAATCCACGATGCAATCGAGGCCTTGCCGGAAGGCTACCAGACCGAGATCGGTGAACGGGGTGTGGGCCTTTCCGGCGGGCAAAAGCAGCGGCTGGCGATTGCGCGGGCGTTGTTGAAACATCCAAAGATTTTACTTTTCGACGAGGCGACGAGTAGTCTGGATGCAGGAACCGCCGAAGTATTTGCGGCAACCGTGAACCAGCTGAAAGGCAAAATCACCATGTTGTTCATTACGCACCAGATGCCCTCTACACTGAAGGCCGATGCCATGATCCGGATCGGCAGCTATCAGGATGATGATGAAACAGAGGAGCAGAAGGCCCCCAAACAAAAACGGGCGGCCCGCCAGAAGTAAACAAACCGTGTAGAGGTTGGACTTTCCCATCAGGCGCTTATTTCCCGAATAACAGTTGTATATATGTGGGTTCTCACCTGATGCGATGACGTATGCTACGCTCAGTAATACCAGTCAGGAGGTACACCATGTCGAAGCTTTTTTCCGAGGCGAAGCTCGGGCCGCTCACATTGCAGAATCATCTGGTGATGGCGCCGATGACGCGTTCGCGCGCCACCGGCAATATCCCCAACGCCCTGATGGCCGAATACTACGGCCAGCGCGCCTCGGCGGGATTGATTGTCACTGAGGGCGTATCGCCCTCACCGAA
>JBNLAN010000006.1:0-48715 GCA_050302175.1 Mariprofundaceae bacterium
TGTGCCGGCGGGCATATTTAAGCCGGCGTGGGGCATATTGCTGACGTTCTGTTTTGCCCTGTATGGCAAAGAGCTCCTCTATCTGCCTGAAACCAAACTGGCGTTCATGCTTTTTTTACCATCGGCACTGTGTCTGATGCCGACAGCTATGAAAATAGCCGGCAACCTGGTACCGGATATCGTTAGTCTTGCTGTTGCACTGAAAAACCGGGTGGAAGAGCGTTTTTTCTGATTTTGCCATGTTCGGTAATGAGGCGGATAAAGTATCAGAATTGGGAGAGTGAACATTGATATACCCTCCATATGATCGCCCGTTTAGAAAAATGCATCCTGTTACACTTATCCTACACTTAGTTGCGGGTCTAATTATTCTTTATCTGTGGGTCAATTGGGTTACTAATTTGGTAGGGTTTATCTTTATTACTCAATTTCTGAGGGGAATATACTTTCGATATGTTGCGTACAAAAAGTTACGGGACATTAGTGAGATTAGAAAGTTGCAGTCCGCTAAGCACTGAAGCTTTGAATATCCTCCGGTCATAAGCGGGAACTCGAAAATTAAAACAATTAGACTACAGTGATTATCTGGGGGGTTAGGGGGCGAGCGCCATGACATCTACTATTTTACATTTTGAGAATCGACTTATTGCAATGTTGGATGTGCTTGGACTATCGATCCAGATTCAAGACAAGTCAGCTCTCCCTAATGTAATAGATAACTACAAGCAACTAATCATGGAGGCACGTAAAATACAAAGCTCTAGCACGATACCGGGTAGTAAAGAGCCTGAAGACTTGGGTTTTGAGATTGGTGAGTTTGTATTTGACACTGTAGTTATAGTGTCATATCCGGTGGATGTAAAAAACACCTGCAACTTTATTAGATCAATCGTCCAACTAATGGAAAAATTCGCTAAGGCGCAAATGCCTTTGCGTGGTGCAATAGGGGTAGGCGACTATTGTGCAAATACAGAAGTGAATGTTTTTTTAAGTGATGTTTTTAAGCGCTTAGATAATGAAGAGAAAAGACAGAATTGGACTGGCTGCGTCCTTCTTCCCGAAGTTGAAGATCAAGTATTATCGGATTTGGTAGGATTTGCACCGGATAATCCCAAACAATCAGATATTCTGCACAAGTATTCTGTTCCATTTAAAGAAAACGAAGTGGAAAATAGGTGGTGTTTAAATTGGAGCTACCTTCTCACGGCGCGTGAAACAGATTCTCTATTAGAATATATGCAAGGAGACTGTGCCAAACATGTGAACACGCTTGCATACATTAAGCACATAGAATCTTTGCCTGATGATGCTCAGCGGTTACCGCCCGAGTTTTTTCCAGCAATAAAATTGAAAGCCATAAAAACACGGTCATCAATGCGAATCTGCTTTGAGGACGAACATGGGGAACCAACAGAACCAGGATGCAAATCATGGACTATCGGTGTTACCGAATGACCGCTTTTGGCCGGAAGCGGACATTTGAAAATAATGGTTAGTTTCTAGTGGAGAGATAACTGGAAAAAGCTCCGCACACACCTCCCAGAAGGGCAAAGAGAGCCAAAAGTGGCAAGGAGCCCGGTTGGTATGCCCATTCATAGCCCATACATACAAAAAACAGAGGTGGGATGATCATCCCAATACTTCCAGCAATAAATATGTTGTTTTTATGAGCTTTCTCCAACAAAAGCAGAATAGAAAACCCGATCGTTAAATTTACCACTAAACTCGCTATCAAAGCCCAGAAAGTAACCGTCATCAGTCCAAATAGATCTACTCCGAACGTTGATTTGGATGGGTTGAGAAAAACAACAAACGGCCACAATAAAAGTGCCAGAAGCGGAGTTGTTAAACTCGCAAGAAAACAAGCTCTAAAATATCGGGCAATTGGAAATTTGACTGCCTGCGCTTGGTCAAAATCAGTCATTGGGAGTTAGCTGATTAGTTCCGAGAGCGCTGCCCCTGGGTCAGGCTGGCGCATCAGCGACTCACCAATCAAGAAGCCGTAAACGCCGTTCTCTTGCATGTGCGCCACATCGTCGCGGGTGAAGATGCCGGACTCGGTGATCACAGTGCGCCCCTCCGGGATCAAGCCGAGCAGGCCGACGGTGGTCTCCAATGAAGTGTTGAAGGTGTGCAGGTCGCGGTTGTTGATGCCGATGAGCTGCGTATCGAGCTTTAGCGCCCGCTCCAGTTCCTCGGCGTTGTGCACTTCGGGCAATACCGATAGACCCATCTCGGCCGCGGTGGCGGCCAGCTCGGCAGCCAATGCATCGTCCACCATGGCGAGGATAATCAAAATAGCGTCCGCACCCATCGCACGCGCTTCGATGATCTGGTACGGATCCAGCATGAAATCCTTACGCAGGATCGGAATGCCAACGTTTTGCCGGATATCATGCACGTACTGGTCGGCACCCTGGAAATACTTCACGTCAGTCAGCACGGAGAGACAGGTGGCGCCGTTCGCCTCGTAGCTTTTGGCGATAGCAACCGGATCGAAATCGGGGCGGATTACACCCTTGGATGGCGAGGCCTTCTTTACCTCGGCAATGACCGCAGTTTCCTTAGCGGCCACCTTGGCAGTCAGTGCGCCGGCAAAGCCCTTCGGATTGCGTGCCGAGGCGAATTCGCGCAGCTCCTCTTCCGAAAACCGGCGTTTGCATGCGGCAACCCAATCACGTTTGTAGGCAGCGATTTCATTGAGGATTGAACTCATGGATTTACGCTCCTTAGCTGATCCAGTGCAAGTTTAAGCTTTTTCAAGTTATCACTATCGGATTCGATATGTGGAACCGGAAGAATAATTTCACGCACATCATTGAAAGTGCGGAAAACGATTGCATAGAACTTGCGCTTTTGTTCGTTGCAGATGCACCAGCGCTTTTCGAGCTTTATCGAAGGAATCTCTATGCTCGTAAGCGGGTAGTATTTTCCATTTTTGAACTCTTCAATGAGATCATAGGAAATGCCGTCGTCAGAGATAGAGACTCTGCCGGCATGATACTGTTTGGCTTTCTTATTCCTGTTTTCATCAAACTTAATCCAAGCGATTGCAACCAAAGTAATCACGAAGAGGAGCAGCAAATATTCAGGGATACTAAAATTATCCGGCTTCAATTTCAGGAGGATATAGGTAACGAAAGAGAATGCGAAAGCAGCGGTTAATCTCTCGACCCATTTGGGTAGCGGTTGCAGACGACTGTGTTCCGCCATGGACCAAGACCAATAAATGTTCGGCATTAGCGATTCGTAAATTCGACCAGCGCCTCGAGCTTGGCCTGTGCCTTGCCTGAGTCGATGGCTTCGGCGGCGAGCTTCAGTCCTTCGGGGATGCTGTCGGCCTTGCCGGCTACCCACAGCGCTGCGGCTGCATTGATGAGCACGATATCGCGGCCCGCGCCCGATTGGCCCGCGAGGATATGGCGGATGATGGCTGCATTCTGTTTCACATCGCCGCCGGCAATGGCCTCGGGCGTGGCATAGGGCATGCCGAAGGCGGCTGGATCGATTTCAAACGATTTTGCTTCTTTGCCTTCCTCGACAAGGATGGCATCGGTGATGGTGGTGGTGGTGATCTCATCCATGCCGTCGCGACCGTGCACCACCAGCGCGCGTTTCACACCGAGTCTGGAGAGTGCACCGGCGACCAGGTCGAGCTTGTCGCGGCCATAAACGCCGAGCACCTGGTATTCGGCGCCGGCCGGGTTGGTTAGCGGCCCCAGCAGATTGAACACGGTGCGCACACCCATTTCGCGGCGCGCGGGGCCCGCATGCTTCATGGCCGGGTGCAAGGCCTGGGCGAACAGGAAGCCGATACCGGTTTCATCGATGCAGTCGGCGACTTTCTCAGGCGCGATACCGAGACTCACGCCCAGAGCCTCCAGCACGTCGGCGCTACCGGAGCGGGAGGAGATGGCGCGGTTGCCATGCTTGGCGACCGCTACCCCGGCTGCCGCCACCACGAAGGCGACCGTGGTGGAGATATTAAGGGTGCTCACGCCGGAACCACCGGTGCCGCAGGTATCGATCAGCGGATGGGCTTTCGGATGGATACGAGTGGATGCGGCACGCATGGCACGCGCAGCACCTGCGACCACCTCCGGGCTTTCACCGCGGATGGAGAGGCCCATCAATAATGCCCCAATCTGCGCGGGCGTGGCTTCACCCTGCATGATTTCGGAGAATACTTTTTCGGTCTCCTCGGCGGAGAAATCGTGGTTTCCTGCCTGCAACTGCTTGATGGCTTGCTGGATGTTTGTGCTCATAGCGTGATCTCCAGAAAGTTTCTCAGCATGTCGTGACCATGCTCGGTAAGAATCGATTCGGGATGGAACTGCACGCCGAAGGTCGGGTGCTCGACATGCGCCAGCCCCATAAGCTCGCCTTCCGGCGTCCAGGCGGTGCGGCGCAAGCAATCGGGTAGCGGTTCCTCGACCACCAGCGAGTGGTAGCGGGTAGCAGTGAAGGGGGATGGCAGTTCCGCAAAAACGCCGGTGCCATCGTGTTCTATCAGGCTGGTTTTGCCGTGCATCAGGCGCGGCGCACGGATGACGTTGCCGCCGAAGGCTTCGCCGATGGATTGGTGGCCCAGGCAGACGCCCAGGATCGGAATCTGACCGGAGAAGCGGCGGATCAGTTCCACAGAGATGCCTGCTTCGTGCGGAGTACAGGGGCCGGGCGAGATCAGGATATGATTTGGCTTCATGTTAGCGATTTCGTTGAGGCTGATGGCATCGTTGCGGAAAACCTCGGGGTGTTCGCCGAGCTCGCCCAGGTACTGCACCAGGTTGAAGGTGAACGAGTCGTAGTTATCGATGACCAGCATTGTCATGCCGTACCTCCATGTACGGCACCCTGCGGGCGTGCAATTTTTCTGGCGCGAAAAATTGTCATTTTAGCGGTGCTCCGTGGTGGTTTCGGTTTTCTGAATTTGTGCAAGGGATACGGAGCGGAACATGGCGGTGGCCTTGTTGACGCACTCCAGGTGTTCGTTTTCAGGGACTGAATCGGCGACGATGCCGGCGCCGGCCTGAACATCCACCATGCCGCCGCGAATGATAGCGGTGCGGATAATGATGGCTGTATCCATCTGTTTGCCGCCGAACGAGATATAGCCGATGCAGCCACCGTAGGCGCCGCGGGCTTCAGGCTCCAGTTCGTCGATGATCTGCATAGCGCGAATCTTCGGTGCGCCCGAGAGGGTGCCGGCCGGGAAGGTGGCGGCCAGCAGTTCAAGCGCATCGACATTATCGCGCAGCGTGCCTTCCACCTGCGACACGATATGCATGACGTGCGAGTAACGTTCGATGGCCATCATGTCGGAGACATGCACGCTGCCGTAATTGCAGACGCGTCCGAGATCATTGCGTCCGAGATCGACCAGCATGATGTGCTCGGCACACTCTTTGGCATCCGCCAATAGCTCCATTTCCAACGCGTGATCTTCAGCTTCGCTTTTGCCGCGCGGGCGGGTGCCTGCGATGGGGCGCACGATGGCGGTGTCGTCTGTTTTTCGTACCAGAATCTCCGGCGAGGAGCCCACGAGTATGGTGTCGCCGATATGCAGGTAGAAGAGGTAGGGCGATGGGTTGATATGGCGCACGGCACGGTAGATGGCCAGCGGGTCGCAATCGAGGGGAGTGGAAAACCGCTGCGACAGCACCACCTGAAAGATATCGCCGGCGAGGATGTACTCCTTGGCTTTCTCGACCATTGCTTCATAATCCCCTTGCGGGATATGCGGCTGGGTGGATGTGCTGCCGGTAGCCAGGCGTATGGCTTCGGAGTCGAGGCTCATCGGTTCCGGTGTCGGGTTCTGTTGCAGCTGCGTGGCAATCAGGTCGAGTTGCTGGCTGGCAAGTTCGGCATCATCACCGAGAACGCACAGGTGCATCACACCCTTGAGGTTGTCCATGACGATAAAACGGTCCACCAGCATGAACGCCGCCAGTGGCGCTTCGGTTTCATGCGCAGGCACGCCCGGCTCGAAACGGTGAATGATGTCGTAAGAAAAATAGCCGACCGCCCCGCCGGAAAACGGCAGGTCGTCGGCATCGAGTGTGGCATCGTGCTCAATCACTTCGTTGCGAATCCAGTCGAGGATGTCCACACCTTTGTGCTGCACCGTTTCGCTGCCACGGGGCTGGATATGCAGGGCATGTTGCTGTTCGATGGCCGTATGCGAAGGCTCAAAACCGATGATGCTGTAGCGTCCCCAGTGCTCTCCGCCCTCGGCGCTTTCAAACAGGAAGCAGTCACCGCTGCCGCGCAGCCGGGCAAAAACCGACACGGGTGTATCACAGTCGGCAGAGAGGGTACGGCGGTAGAGTTTCAAGGGTCTCTTCATATTGACAAGGTTTGGAGGCTGTGGCTCAATGCGCCCCCTCGATTGATTGGCTGATTCATTGAGGGCTGATTCATCGAGAAAACGGGGCCATAGCTCAGCTGGGAGAGCGCCTGCATGGCATGCAGGAGGTCAGCGGTTCGATCCCGCTTGGCTCCACCATCCAAACAAAGACCGGGCGCATTGCGTCCGGTTTTTTTATGCGCAAATCCCAAAAACGATTTCATCGCCGGCAAGCTACGTATTACACCGCAGGCGGGCAATGTTCGATGCTGCGGCGACAAAAAAAGAGGGCGCCGAAGCGCCCTCTGATGGATCGTTTCACGACAGCTCAAAGGCGCTCGAGAATCCTGTTGTTGATGGTGATCTCGTGGCGGTCACGTACCGAGGCCATCCAGCGAGCAAAGCGCACCGCGCCCTTGGATTGAACCAGTTTCGCGCGAATTTTATCTGCCTCGTTACTGAAATTACTCTCATCCGCCGCCTTGATCTCTTTCACCCGTACGATGGCAAGCCCCTGCGGAACTTCGGCTACTTTGCTCAATACGCCCCCCTTGCCGAGCACAAAGGCTTCACTGAGCACAGCGGGTGAGAGCCAGCTTGCCGAGTCGCCAGCACCGGTATTGCGTACCGGTTTGGAGGTGTAGAGCGGTTGGCCTGAGCGCTGCGATAGTTGGGAGAGTGAAGCGTTGGAGGCTTCAGTCAGTAATTTCTCAGCTTCCTGTTGGGCCAGTTCCCGGGCGCGAGCCTTGGTGGCGGCCTCGTAAACCTGCTTGGCGACCTTTGCGAACGGTTGCGCTTCCGGCTCAATGCGCTCAATTGCTTCGATGGCGACAAATTTGCCAGCAATTTCCTGAATTTCGACCGCCTGGCCCGGCAATGTTTTGAATGCCGCATCAAGCAAGTCTTTATTGGTAAACAGTGACTCCGCCAAAGCTTCGTCGCGGCTAACCGGCCCGATCTCTTTTACCTTGAGGTTCAGGCTTTCAGCTGCAGCGCGTAGCGAAGCTTCTCGACCGAGTGCATCGTCCAGATCCTGTGAGAGATCGAATGCCTCTTTTGAAACGCGCTCATCCAGAAGTCTTTTTTCGATAGCCTTGCGCACATCGGCGAATTTCTTAACTTTCCCGGGGCGGATATCATCCACTCGAATGATGTGGTAACCAAACTGTGTTTCGATTATACCGCTGGTTTCCCCCTTACCCATGGCGAACACCGCATCTTCAAATTCGGGCACCATTGCTCCGCGCGCAAACCAGCCAAGATCACCCCCCTTCTCTGCGGAGCCATCGTCGGAAACATCCTTGGCCACTTTGGCGAAATCCTCGCCTTTATCCAGGAGGGATTTGGCAGCTTCGATTTTGTTGCGAAATTTTGTCTTGGTCTCTTCGCCGATATTGGGCGGAACTTTTACCAGAATATGGCGCGCCTTGCGCTGTTCCGGTGTGCTGTACTTGGCGATATCGGCATCGTAAACAGCACGGATATCTGCTTCGCTGATCGTCATCTCTCTCTTCAGTGCGGCCGGATCGATCACAGTGATTTCGAACTTCTGACGAACCGGTGACATATAATCACTGCTGTGCGCCTCATACCAGGCCTGGGCATCGTCGCTGCTGAGTTTGACGCCCTCCTCAAAGTCGGCAGGGTCGACAATCAGGGCTTCGAGAACACGCTTCTCATATTCGAGGGCATATGCTTCGCGCACTTCCTCGTCACTGACCGTGGCCGAGCGCAGAATGCTTTGTTGCAGGGTGTTGGTCAGCAGGTTCAGGCGCTGTTCGGCTTCAAAATCGGAAGTGGTGCGGAAGCCCATGTTGCGGGTCAGCGCTTTGTAACGCTGCGGGTCGAAAGCGTTACCGGATCTGAATGCTGGATCATTTTGCACCGATGCCACCAGCACTGATTCGGAAGCGATTAGCCCCATGTTGTGCGCCTCATCGAGGATCAGCCTGCGGTTGATGATGGTCTGCAAGGTTTCGTCTTTGACCCCAAGTTGTGCTGCCAGCTCTTTCGAAAACTGTTTGCCAAGCATGCGACTGTAGGCGTTTAGCTGGCGCTTATAAGCTTGGACGAACTCAGCATCGCCGATGGGGGTGCCGTCTACTTCGGCAACCGTTTCGATACGGCTTCCCATGAAATAGTCGCCGATGCCCCATAGGGCGAATGAGAGGGCAATCCCGCCTAGTATAAACTTGGCAAGCCATGATTGGGCGTGAGAGCGCATGGATTCGAGCATGATCAACCTCTGTCAGGTGATAGGATTTTCAAGGAGGCAGGACGCTACCCAAGCAGGTTGGCAGGTGCAAGCCGGCGGTAAAGTTGCGCTTGCGTTTGCCGGTGGCGGGCCTATAAATAACAGGTATGACAACATGGCAGATGTATCTATTGCAGCTCAATGTGCAGGCAGACCGTATTGGCGATGCCACACTGCGCATGGCTGCCGGTGTGCGGCGCTATTTCATGCTGCTTTGGTATGGGGTGCTGGGCGTGATTGGTCTGGGCTGGCTGCGCAGGCCTGCTGTGCTGCATGTGCTGGTGCGGCAGATTTATTTCACCGGTGTGCAGAGTCTGGTCTGGGTGCTGGTGATGATCCTGTTTGCCGGCGTGCTGTCCGTGTTCAATATTGTGGCTTTTGCCAAAGGAATCGAAGACCTCTCTAAAATCGGCATGCTGATCGGCACCCTGCTGGTGCAGGAGGTCGCCCCCTTGCTGATCACGATCTTTTTGCTGGCGCGCTCCGGGGTGGCGGTGGTGACCGAGATCGCCAACATGCATATCAGGGGCGAAGATTTGCTACTTGGCAGCCTTGGGATCGACCGGCAGGAGTATCTATATCTGCCACGCATGATGGCGTTTGCGCTTTGCGGAGTGGTGCTCACCTTTATGTTTGTTGCACTGAGCATCTGGTTTGGCGGACTGGTGGTGGCCTGGCAGCAGGAGATGAATCTGGGGCAGTTTCTGGTTGAGGTGAAACGCAGTACCGGTTTGAGCAGCCTGCTGATGATGGCGGGCAAGGGTTTTTTCTATCCGCTTTTGTGTTGTGTGCTTTTGATCGATCAGGGCTGCAGGGTTGGCCGTGATCCAAATGAAATACCGGTTCGTTCGACCAATGGTGTGGTCTGGTCGCTAATGATGATTATTTTGCTGGATGTGGTGATCGGCATTCTCTGGAGTTTCCTGTGAGTGTGCTGCACTGGCGTGATATGCCGCTGTCAGGGGGCTCTGAGTGGTCCGGATATGTTGCTTCCGGCGAAAGAGTGCATGCAGTTGCGCCGCTACCCGATCAGTTCGATTGGCTCGATCACTGTTATCGCAGCGAAAAGGAGCAGCATGTCTGGCGTATCTGGCTGGAGACGGGTTCTGATAGCCGGCGCTCGGGTTCGCAGGAGTTTTTCGGTAACGTATCCAGCATGCTGGTCGGGCGGGGATTAATGGCCAATCTCAGCATGCGGGAGAATTTGCTACTCCCTTTTCTATATAGAACTGATGGCGAGGCGTTGGCCAGGGCGGCAGAGGCGGTGGATGGCGTGGCGGAATATCTGGGGATGGAGGATCACCTGGATGAGCGCGCGGGAGAACGCTCGACCTATACGCATGCATTGGTCAGTCTGGGTCGATGTATGCTACAACGCCCCGAGATAATTATCATTCAGGATATCTATATTGGAATGATGCCAGAGCGTGCAGCGAAATTCAGGGAGCTGTCGTTGCCGGTGTTTGATGAGTTGCAATCGGGCATACTCTATTTTTCCGGGTCGCAACATGAGGGCTCGGGGCTTAGGTTCGATCGGACTATTTTGGCGGAGGGGGATTAATGTTCGGGTTGCGGAAAGGGAGGGCTTGAGTGCAACGGTTCCTGGCTGATTCGATGCGGCGACAGGTCGGCTGGTTTGTGCTGATTGGGCTGGGCACACTGGTGCTGGCTCTGATTGTGATCAGTTTTCGTACTGATGTGTTTGCCAAGAAATTCTATCTTTCATTATCTCCTGAATCGGCAACTTCATTCTATGAAGGTCAGCCGGTCAAATTTCAGGGCTTCACGATTGGTCGTGTCGCCGATATCGAGCTTCTGGAGCATGGGAAGGTGAATATTTCACTGCGCCTGCTGGATCGCTATCGCAGCATGTTGCATCAGGAGGCCACGGCGCAGCTGACCAAGGAGGGGCTAATCGGGGAGCAGATCGTGGCCGTGACCGCCGGGAATGCCAATTTGCCGCTGCTGAGGGATGGCGATGCGATTGACTATGAAACGGAAGCGTCGCTTGAGCAGTTGCTTAGCGATTTGAAACCGGCGGTTGCCAACGCCGATGTGCTGCTGCGCGAGCTCGCCCAGTTGGCGGTGTGGCTCAATGATCCGTATGGAAGCTTTAGAACGACCATGACCGGACTTGGAGATGCGGCAGGAGGGCTAAAGGGTGAGCGGGTCGGGCAGGCCATTGATCGCCTTAATGCTGCGCTTGCACATATTGAAACTGTGGCGGGAGGAATGGCAAAAACCGATGTGGCCGGAAAGCTGTCGACCTCATTGGGATCGCTCAGTGTGGTGATGAAAAATATCGAGCCGATGTCTGAAGAGCTGCGCACGCAGGGGCCGGAAATGGTGAAGCATCTACAGGAGCTTTCGGCCTCATTACGCACCGTCTCTGCTGACCTGGAAGAGATGACGCCTGAACTCCCCGGGTTGGCTCGCGAAACTCGCAAGGCCGTACAACAGGTCGAGTCGATTCTGGATGGTTTGCAAGGATCCTGGCTGTTTGGGTCTGATCCGGTTGAGCCGGATGAAGATGCGCAGGTGGCTGGGCCCGCACTGGATATGCAGCCATGAAAAAGCTCACGCTCTTTCTTGTTGTTGTCATGCTCTCGGCTTGTGGCGGTAGCAACAAGCCGAAGATTGTGAATCCCTATACGGAGGTGGCCCGCAGCCATGCGACAGAGGGTGTGATTGCCATGCAGCGGGAGCGCTGGGTGTTTGCCGAGACGCTGTTCGAGCGTTCACTGGCAGCAGCGCAACTGGCTGATGAGCCGGAACTGATTATCAATGCCTGGTATAACCTTGGCACAACCCGGGCGGCAATGGGCAAGCGCAAAGAGGCCCAGGAGGCGTTTTCTCAGGTGATTTCGATGGCCTCTCTGCATGGTTTCCCGGTGGTACAGAAACGTGCTGAAATAGGGATCGCGTTGCTGCAAGCTGCGGCAGGTGAGCCTGCCATGCAGCCCGATGTATTATCGTCGAGCCTGCCTGCTGATCTGCATCTGGCGGTAGCCCGACTTGCCCAGTACCAGGGCAGAAGCGATGTGGCAAAAGAGGAGTATCGGCTGGTATTACGTCAAGCGGCTAATAGCCGAGGGGGGATGCAGTTCAAGGCGAAAGCACATTTAGGTCTTGCGATGTTGGCGAGGGCTGCCGGGGATGCGCAAAAAGAGGCTGTTGAGCTGGAAGATGCGCTTGCACTGTGTCGTAAGGCGGGTGCTCCACGCATTGCTGCACATGCTCTGCTGATGAAGGCTGATGTGCTGGAGGATGATGCGAAGCGGCACGATGCGTTGCTGCGTGCCCTTGTGATTTATCAGAATCTGGGAGATATTCGCGGTCAGAGGGCAAGCCTTGAGAAACTGGTGGGGCTTGACGATGGAGTTGCAAATGAACAGCAGGCGAAACAGTACCGTAAAGCCCTTCAAATGCTGGAGGATGGCGCAAAGCAATAGTCTAGGTTGCAGAGGTAAGACTGATTTATGAAAGCGGCTTCTGGCAGCAAACAGTTCAGTTGCCGGGTGAGTAGCGATTGCGACTGCGTGCAGATTTTGCTGTCGATGGCGGAGGTGTTTGCGGCACGGGCCGGGCTTGATGGTATCGAAGCCAATCGGGTCGTTTTGGCGGTAGATGAGCTGTTTGCCAATATTGTCCGGCATGGTTACGCCGAGGCACCTGGTGCTGTGGATGTGGAAGCGGCAATTGTAAGTGGTGGCAGCGATATGGAACTGCGGTTTTCCTTCCGTGATTATGCAGAGCCTGTTGCAAAGCTCGAAGATTTGAAAGGCCGCGATCTTGACAAGGTTTGCCCAGGGGGATTGGGCTTGCATCTGATCCGTATGGTGATGGATGAGGTGACGCATGAAGTGCTGCCGGACGGTAATCGCTGGATGTTGATCCGGCGTGTCGCGCTGCAGCAATGATATCGACGGGAGGCAGGGGATTGCAATGAAGCTTGAGATAACAGAAGAGCAAAATAAGGATGGTTATGTACAGCTGACGGTGAACGGTGAGGTGAACATCCATACTTCGCCGAAGCTCCGGGAGCGGCTTAAACCACTATTGAATGAGAGTAATTCTGAAGTGCATGTGCTACTGGATGGCGTCCATTTCATGGACTCATCCGGGATTGCCACATTGGTGGAAGGGTTGCAGTGGAGCCGTACTTCAGGGGGGCGGTTTGTCTTGTCGGGGCTGACCCCGACGGTCAGGGATGTATTTTCGCTGGCGAAACTGGATACGGTATTTGAGATTGTTGAGAGCAGTGAGTCAGCATGAGCTTTGCCGATATGCGTGCCTTTATGGCGGAGCTGGAAGCCAGAGGACTGCTCAAGCGCATTACGGTGCCGGTTCGTAAGGAGCTGGAGTTAACTGAAATTTCCGATCGGGTGCTCAAGGCAGGCGGGCCTGCCCTGCTGTTTGAAAATGTCGAGGGTAGCTCCATGCCGGTCTTGACCAATCTTTTTGGCACTGCCGAACGCATTGCCATGGGCATGGGGCGGCAGTCGGTCGAGGAGCTGTCTGAGGTGGGCCAGCTACTTGCTTTTTTGAAGGAGCCGGAGCCGCCCAAGGGGCTGAAGGATGCCTGGTCGAAGTTGCCGGTGTTCAAACAGGTTCTGAACATGGCGCCAAAGCAGGTTAAAAACGCGCCGTGGAAACAGCTGGTGCTAAAAGGAGAAGAGGTCGATCTCTCTCGCCTGCCAGTGCAGACCTGCTGGCCGGAGGATGCCGGTCCGCTCATTACCTGGGGTTTGGTGGTAACCAAGGGGCCGCACAAGGAGCGGCAAAACCTTGGCATATATCGGCAGCAGGTGATTGGGCGCAACAAGCTGATTATGCGCTGGCTCAAGCATCGCGGCGGTGCGCTTGATCATCAGGAGGCGAAGGCATCCGGAGTTGATCGCTTCCCTTGTGCCGTGGTGCTCGGCGCTGATCCGGCCACGATCCTTGCGGCTGTCACTCCCATCCCCGACACTCTTTCTGAATATCAGTTCGCTGGCTTGTTGCGTGGCGAGAAGACGGTGCTGACCGACTGTATCAGCGTGCCACTTCAGGTACCGGCCTCAAGCGAGATTGTGCTCGAGGGGTATATCTCTTTTGATGAGTATGCCGAGGAGGGGCCGTTCGGAGATCACACCGGCTATTACAATGAGGTGGAGCGTTTTCCGGTGTTTACGGTTGAAACCATGAGCATGCGTAAAGATGCTATTTATCACTCCACCTACACTGGTAAGCCGCCCGATGAGCCTGCGGTTCTGGGTTTGGCATTTAACGAAATTTTTGTGCCGATCCTGAAGAAACAGTTTCCGGAGATTGTCGATTTCTATTTGCCGATGGAGGGGTGCTCCTATCGGGTGGCGGTGGTATCGATCAGGAAGGGGTATGCAGGACACGCCAAGCGGGTGATGTTCGGTATCTGGAGCTATCTGCGGCAGTTCATGTACACCAAATTTATTATTGTCGTGGACGATGATATCGATTGCCGTTCATGGCCGGAAGTGATCTGGGCGATTTCGACGCGCTCGGATCCGGTGCGCGATTTCACCTTCGCTGAGCGTACGCCGATCGATTATCTCGATTTTGCTTCGCCGGTGGCGGGGCTTGGTTCCAAGGTGGGGATTGATGCCACCAATAAGTGGGAGGGAGAAACCGGACGCGAGTGGGGGCGGCCAATCCGCATGTCTGAAGATGTTGTAAAGCATGTGGATGCCATCTGGGGTGACTTGGGTCTATGATGCAGACAACAGGAGTAATCTCATGCAACTGATAAAGATTCTTGCCGCAGTACTGGTGTTTGTGTTGCTGGGAGGTGGCGTCGTTTATTTTGTGGTATCCGACGTGGAGTACGGAGCGACGGGGGCAAAAACAGTAGAGATGGGCAGGCTCGCCTATCAGGAAGGGCGCTTCGAGGATGCGCATAAGTGGTTCTCACAAGCGGCACGCAAGGATGAGCCTGAAGCCCAGTATCAGTTGGGCACGCTTTATCACAACGGCCAGGGTGTGGATCGTGATGATGGTGAAGCGGCACGCTGGTTCAGGGCAGCGGCACGGCAAGGCCATGTGAATGCCAAATTTGAGCTGGCAAAATTACTGGAGAGTGGCCGGGGTGTACCGAAGGATGAGGCCGAGGCGCTCAAATGGTATATGCAGGCTGCTCAGCGCGGAAATTCTGAGTCCCAATACAAGGTTGCGGTGTTTGCCTCCGAAGGCAAAGGCATGGAGCAGGATTTTGATATGGCACTGGATTGGGCGCTCAAGGCCAGGGAAAGCAACTTCAAGGATGCGGAGGTGTTTTTTCTGTCGCTGATAAGCCGTATACGTACAGAAGCGACGGACGGAAACCTGAAAGTACAGCATCTGCTTGGGCGGATGTATCTGGATGGGCGCGGTGTAGAGGCCAATGAGAAGCTCGGACGCATGTGGCTGGAAACAGCCGCCAGCCGCAATCATGTCGAATCACAATATTATCTGGCGGAGTATTACGATCAGCATCTGGATGTTCCGGGAAACGAGAGGCATGCCGCCAAATGGTATGCCACAGCGGCCAGCCAGGGGCATGTCGAGGCGATGAGTCGGATTGGGACAATGTATTCATTGGGCCGTGGCGTGCAGCGGGATGATGCCAAGGCGCTGGGATGGTTAAAGAAGGCTGCTGAGGCCGGAGATGCGCAAGCGCAACTGAATCTGGGCATTATGTACGCCGAAGGGCACGGCGTGGAGCAGGATGATGCCAAGGCCGTAGAATGGTTCGCCAAATCGGCAGAAAAGGCGGAGAAGGCGCGTGTTAATCTTGGCACCATGGCAGCATTGAACCGTTATCCCGGAGCAAAGGGCATGAAGACGGCTGTGCTCTGGTGGCATAAAGCGGATCAGGATGTCAAAGCACAATTCAATATGGGGCTGATCTATGCGCGCGGCATCGGGGTGGTGCCGGATGATGCGGCAGCGGCCAAGTGGTTGCATAAGGCGGATAAGG
The DNA here is from genome assembly GCA_050302175.1 of Mariprofundaceae bacterium. Taxonomy (GTDB): domain Bacteria; phylum Pseudomonadota; class Zetaproteobacteria; order Mariprofundales; family Mariprofundaceae; genus JBNLAN01. The sequence goes on from JBNLAN010000006.1 coordinate 15,574, forward strand.
GCGGCAACGCCAAGGCGGCGATGCTGCTTGGGATATCCTATGACTTGGGTTACGGAGTTGGTCAGAACGAAACAGAGGCACTTAAGTGGTACAAGAAGGCTGCCGAACTGGGCAATGTCGATGCACAGTTTAATGTCGCGATGATGCACTATACCGGGCGGGGCGTGAAACAGGATTATGAAAAGGCCTTTGAACTCTTCGAACAACTGGCCGGGAAGGATCCGAATGTACAAAACATCATCGGCAATATGTATCAGGAGGGGCAGGGCGTGCCCTATAGTATACAAAATGCTGTGGCTTGGTATAAAAGGGCGGCTGATAATGGGTATCCGCTGGCTATGCTGAATCTCGGCAATGCCTATCGTAAGGGTGATGGTTTGCCGCAGAGCGATGCTGAAGCGCTTAAATGGTATCGAAGAGCAGCCGAACTCAATTACCCGCCCGCGCAGAATGCCATGGGCTATATGTATACGCATGGCAGGGCGGTGAAGAAGGATATTCCAACCGCGCGCGAATGGTATGAGAAAGCGGCTGCGGGCGGACTGCATATTGCCAGGCAGAACCTGGCCCAGCTTAAGGGCGATGCAGGCAAGCAATCATTGATCTCGGTGGCGATGGAGCAGAGTGGTTCGAGCGAGAAGGGGACCCGCACAGCCATGTTGCAGGATAAGGATATCAAGCTTGCTGACTGGCTCGACTACTATCGCAAGCCGCAAATGCGCTGATTATCGTCTACTGTAAATTTTTCTGGATTCGTTTTTTCATTGCTGTAGTTTTTCGCCCTGCTTTGGGTGCTTCCGCGCAGATTTTCTGCCGGAGGTGAAACGGGAAACCGGTGCGGTCGATTGTTGAAGTCAATTGATCAATTCCGGTGCAGCCCCCGCTACTGTAGGCCTGACAAAGCTGTCTGGAACGCCACTGGTTCGATACCGGGAAGGCTAGATAGCTGAGGATGAAGGCAAGCCAGGAGACCGGCCCGATGCGAGAAATCTACGGATTTCAACTCGGATTGGGTCTCGGTGGGAGGCTGGTCGCGGATTCCATCCCTCTCTCGATGATTTCCGACAACCAGGGTTCCTTCCCTTCGATGCCCGGTCCGCAATCAATAAATTGCGCGGCGGGCGCGGAAGGAACAACAATGAAATTAAAATTCAGATCAATTATTTTGGCAGCGGCGCTGGTGCCGATGACAGCCGCGGCTCAACAGGAGCTGGGGAACATCAATGTGACGGCACAGGGTGTACAGGCTTCGAGTCTCTCTTCTCCGAAGAGTGTAACAATCATCGACAGGGCGACGATCGAATCGAGCCATGCAACCTTTGTAACGGATCTGTTGAAAGGGCAATCCGGATTACTGATTCGGGATACCAGCAGCAATGGTTCGAGTAGCAAGGTCGATATTGGCGGTTTCGGCGAGACTGCTCACAGCAATGTGGTGGTGATGATCGACGGGCGCCGGGTCAACAGTCCCGACCTTTCGGGTGTCGACTGGACCCAGATCCCGGTCGAGCAGATCGAACGTATCGAGATCATTCATGGTACCGCTTCGGTTCTCTACGGTAACGGTGCCGTGGGCGGCGTGATCAACATTATTACACGTATTCCGGAAGCGGGCGGAAACATCCGTATTGGTGGCGGCAGTTTTGGCTCGTCCGATGGGGCGATTCGCGTTGGTGCCGATTCCGGCAAAACACGGATGGAGCTGAATTTTTCCGGTAAAAAGACCAATGGTTATCGCGACAACTCCAGATATGAGAGTTTCGATGGCGGTGTGCGAGCGGAGATGGACATAACTGAAAAGGTGAGCCTGCGCATCAGTGGCAATCACCATACCGACCGGGCCGGGTTGCCGGGAGCCTTGACCGCGGCAGAGGCGGCTGCCAATCCCAAACAGACGAAGAAGCCGAATGACTGGGGCAAGACGACGGATAGCTTTGTCGATACCGGCATGTCGGTCGCCTACGACTCCGGCATCGAACTGGACGTGGCAGCAGGTTTCCGCAAACGCGATACCTCGTCGGCATTCTATTTCCCTGCACCCTTTCCTGTCAGCAGTACACTGCGTACACGTACATTGCGTCCGAAGTTCTCCTACAGCAACTCAGGTGCTGTCTCGACCATAATCCTGGTCGGCTCCGAATTCGAGTGGAGCGATGGGCAGGTCTCGAGTTTCGATTATCAGCGGGATCGTCGCGGACTGTACGGTATGGTCAATCTCGGTTTCATGGATGACCGGGTGCATCTCTCGGCCGGATACCGGCATGAAACGATGGATGATGCCTTCGGTGTCGGAGGTGCGACGACGATCTCGAACAACAAAAATGCATGGGAAGCGGGTGGTGCGTTCGATCTGGGCGGCGGCTTCCAGGTGAAGGGCGAATATGCGCACTCCCTGCGCCTGCCAGCACTGGATGAGCGCTATACGGCGGCGATCCCGGCATGGGCGATTCCCGCTTCGCTCAACACGGCATTGCTGCCGCAGACCGGTAACCATGTGAATGCTTCGATTGCCTGGACGGCGGATGATATTCATGCCGAAGTGGCCTTCTCTCGGGCCGATATCACCAACGAGATATTCTACAATCCGGCAACCTTCGCCAATGAGAACTACACTAGCAAAACCCGGCATGATGTTTTCAGGGTCGCTGCCGGTTGGGATATCAATGAGTGGGCCAAACTTTCTGCCAACTACACGCAGACCAAAGCAACCTTTCGCGGCGGCAGCTACAATGGCAACCGTGTGCCCGCCGTGGCCGACAGCACCTTTGGTGCGTCATGGAAGGCCGAGTGGTTCGAGGGCGCCAGCACGCAACTGAATGTTGCCTATGTCGGCTCCTCCTATTTTGTCAGCGACCAGGCCAACGCAAACGCTAAACTCGCCGCTTACACCGTCTGGGATGTGGTGGCGAACTATCGGCTGAAGGCGTGGGAGCTGTTTGCACGGATCGATAACCTGACGAATGAACACTACGCGACCTATGGCGCCTACACCTCGGTCTATCCGGCAGCTGCGATGCAGCTTCGCGCCGGAGCAAGTTATCGTTTCTAAGCAGGGAATGTTGTGGCCATGGGTGGCGGCATCTGTCGCCATCCATGGCCTCGTTTTATGGCCGGGACTAGTTGAGAAACCAGTCCCGGCAGGCGGCGAACGTGTTGTCGAGATCGCACTGAGTGCGGATCGTTCCGGAATGTCGCAGCCGGTAGCGAGGCGGCCAGAGAAAGAGGTCGCGAGTCATAACGCATCCTCCCCGCACACGGAGAGGCAGCAGGTTCAACAAAGCGAAAGGCCTGCGGAAGAGCAGGTGATTGAAGCGGAAATGACATCGGCGGCTGCTACTAAAGCTGTTTCTCAGGAGGCGTTGGTTAGCGATGTGTCGGAAAGCGAACTGGCGAAACGTGAGTCCCTCGTGCGCAACCATCTGGAGCAATTTAAGTATTACCCCGCCTCGGCCAGAAGACGTGGCATCACCGGTGAGGTGGAGGTGGCTTTCGAGCTGGGCGCCAGTGGGCGCGCCAATATGCTGAAAATCCTGACGGCATCCGGTTACAGAGTGCTCGATGATGCGGCGCTGGATGCGGTAAGGCGGGCGGTTCCCTTCCCGGTCGAGAGCGGCAAGTTTCATTTCAGGCTCTTTTTCCGAACCTCATCATGAGGCTATTTTGGCTGTTGCTCTCGTTTTTTCTGGCCTCTTTGCCTGCAACGGCGGCCGAGCGAATTCTGGCGTTGACCCCGCACGCTTGCGAGATGCTTTATGCGATCGGGGCGGGGGAGCAGATGGTCGGGGCAGGCTCCGCTTGCGACTATCCTCTGGAAGCCACAAAACAGCCCCGGGTTGGCAGCCATGAGCGGATCAATATAGAAGCGGCACTTCGTCTCCATCCCGACCTGGTGGTTGTGATGAGCCGGAGTGTTGCCGGTATCGATCAGCTGGAGGCGATGGGTATCGCCGTTGTGGTCTCCGATCCGAAAAGTTTCGAAGCGATTTTCGCCGATATGCGGAAGCTGGGAGAGCTGACCGGCCATGCCGCTGAGGCTGTGTCGGTGGTTAATCATCTGCAAAAGCGGCTGCAAAAGGTACGTGCTTCGAGAAAGGGTGAAATTCCGCTCTTTTACGAGGTGTGGCGCGATCCGCTCATCACGGTTGGCGGCGCCAGTTTTATGAACACGTTGATTCATGAAGCCGGCGGCAAAAATCTCTTTGCCGATGTTCCGCTGACCGCACCACATGTCAGTGTCGAATCGGTGATCCGCGCCAAGCCGCAGGTGATCGTCCTGCCGTCGAAAGGGAGCGATCTTAAGGAGCGGCAACAGTTCTGGGAGTCCTGGCTTGGCAAGGGTTCGGTGCGCTTCGTTACCATCGATCCCGATCTGCTGAGTCGACCCGGACCGCGGTTGATTGATGGACTGGAGCAGTTGCAGCGTGCTCTCTATCAACAGGCGATGCCATGAATGCGTTGATGATTCAGGGTACTGCTTCGGGCGTCGGTAAATCGGTGCTGGTGGCAGGTCTGTGCAGGCTCTTGGCGCGCAACGGCGTGCGTGTGGCGCCGTTCAAGCCGCAGAACATGAGCAACAATGCGGCGGTCACTGTCGATGGCGGTGAGATCGGCCGGGCGCAAGCACTTCAGGCTTTCGCATGCGGTATCGAGCCGACGGTGCATATGAATCCGGTGCTGCTGAAGCCCGAGGCGGACTGTACCTCGCAGCTGGTAGTGCGCGGCAAGGTGGTCGGCAAACTCGAATCTCAGAATTTTCGCAAGGATCGGCAGCAATGGCTCTCCACGGTACTGGAGTCGTTCGAACTGCTGCGCTCGCAATATGAGGTGGTGCTGGTGGAGGGGGCGGGATCGCCTGCCGAACCGAATCTGCGGGAGGGAGACATCGCCAACATGGGCTTCGCCGAGGCGGCGGATGTCCCCATCTGGCTGGTCGGGGACATTGATCGTGGCGGCGTCTTTGCCGCACTCACCGGCACGCTCAATATCTTTTCAGTGAGTGAGAAACAGCGTGTCGAGGCGCTGCTGATCAACCGGTTTCGCGGTTATCTCGCCCTGCTCGATGATGGCCTGACATGGCTTGTGGAGCAGAGCGGCAAGCCGGTGGCCGGTGTTATCCCGTGGCTGCCACTGGAGCTGCCGGAAGAGGATGCCCCTTATCGATTGGGGCAGGCGATAGCCCATCAGGGCAGTGCGCTCGATATCGCCGTGATCATCTACCCCAGAGCCAGCAACCTGGATGACCTCGATCCGCTGGCGGCCGAGGATGGGTTGTCGTTGCGGCTGGTGAACCGTCCTGAGCAGTTGCAGCCTGCCGACCTCGTCATTCTGCCCGGCTCCAAGCATGTGGCCGCCGATCTGGTGTGGCTGCGCGAGCAGGGATTTGAAGCTGCGCTACAAAAACATCTGCGTTATGGCGGAAAAATCCTCGGTATTTGCGGCGGTATGCAGATGCTGGGCGAAGCGATTATCGATGAGGCGGGTGTCGAATCATGCGAACCGGTTTCGGGACTGGGGCACCTCGGTTTCACGACCCGCATGCAGCCGGAGAAGACGTTGAAGCGTGTTGCGGCCACCGCCTGCTGGCCGCAAGCGGTGCCGGTCAGCGGCTACGAGATTCACTATGGCGATGATTCGCCGGATGTTTCACTCTTTCCCTTCTCGCACCGTTCGGACGATGGACAGGTGTGGGGTACCTATCTGCACGGGCTCTTCTCCGGCGGCGAATTTCGCCATGCATGGCTAAGAGCGATGGGGGTCGATGGTGAGAGTGATTGTGAGAGAGCTATGGATCATGAGGCGCGGGTGATGGCATCGCTTGATCTGCTGGCCGATGCGCTGGAGCAGGCGATTGCCCCAGAACTGTTAGCGCCGCTTTTGGAGCATGCAGGATGACGATGGCGCGCTGGGCACTTTTGGCCGCTGCGGTTGCCATCTGCCTGGTCGTTGGGTTGGCAGCGGGCGAGGTGTGGATCAATCCGCTGGCCCATTTGGGCGGCGGCGATGCGCTGGACTCGACGATTCTCTGGGAGCTGCGCTTTCCAAGGCTGCTAACCGCCTTCGCTGTCGGTGGCCTGCTGGCGCTGGCCGGTGCCTGGTTTCAGGTGCTATTGGGCAATCCGCTGGCCGAGCCCTACGTGCTGGGTGTGGCCGGTTCCGCCTCGGCCGGTGCCGTGAGCGGATTGATGTTTTTTCCCGATTCGGCTGTGGTGATGAGCATCGGCGCCTTCGGCGGGGCATGGATCGGCATCGTGGCGGTGATGTTCTTTGCCCATCTCGGCCCGAACCGTATGCTGCTGGCGGGCGTGGTGCTGGCCGCCTTCTGGGCTGCCGTGCTGGCGTTGCTTCTGGCGCTGCTCTCCGAGCAGGGGCTGTTCCGCGCCTTCTCGTGGATGATGGGCGATCTCTCCCACTCCGATCTTCCGCCTCCTCTTCTGCTGCCGGTCTGGGGGGGTGCACTGGCCTGCGGCCTGTTTCTCTCCGCTTCGCTGGACAAGCTGCTGCTCGGCGAACGCCATGCCGAGGCGCTGGGTGTAGATGTAAAAAGGTTGCGCAGGCGCCTGCTGTGGCTCGCCTCGGCGGTGACGGCACTGGCAGTGACGGCAGCAGGCACCATCGGCTTTGTCGGTCTGGTGATCCCGCATCTGATGCGATTGATCTTCGGTTCGCTGCACCGCGCCGTGCTGCCCGCCTCGGCCATCGGCGGTGGTCTGCTGCTGGTGCTGGCCGATTCGGCGGCGCGCACGATCATTGCTCCTGCCGAGCTGCCGGTCGGCATCCTCACCGCCATCATCGGTGTGCCGGTGTTCCTCTTTCTGCTGTTGAGGCGGAGCCGGTGAGTGGTGTGATGAAACTCTCCGGCCTCTCCGTCGATCGCGGTGGGCGCAATCTTCTATCCTCGCTGGATTGCGAGTTTTGTGCCGGTGAGGTGACGGTGGTGCTCGGGCCGAACGGGGCTGGAAAATCGAGCCTGCTGTTGGCGCTGGCCGGATTGATTCCGGCGGGCGGAGAGGTTGAACTGTCCGGCAGGGCGCTGGCCGATTACGGTCGTGATGAGCTAAGCCGCAGCGTGGCATGGCAGGGCGAGCTGCCGCCCACCGAGTTCGGGCTGACGGTTCGCCAGCGTCTCGAACTGGCTGCGGGCGAAACGACGGATGCAATTGAGTCCGCGACAGCCACCATGGATATTGCACCGCTGTTGCAAAGGCCCCTTGGCGAGCTCTCCAGCGGTGAGCGCCAAAGGGTGGAGATCGCTGCGCTGATGGTTCGCGACTGTCCGCTCTGGCTGCTGGATGAACCGACGGCGCACCTCGACCTGAATCATCAGATGGCGCTGCTGAGGATGATGCGCGAAGAGGTGGCGAAAGGACGCGCTATCGTCACCGTGCTGCACGATCTGCAGCAGGCCATGGCGGTGGCGGATTCCGTGGTGCTGCTCGATGGGCGCGGCAGTGCAGAGTCCGGAGAGGCTGCCGGGTTGCTAACCGCCGAGCGCCTCGGCAGCCTGTTTCAGGTGAATATCCGATCCTTATCCGACCATGGGGTAACCGCGTTGTTGCCCGACTTCCGTTTGTGAAATCGAGAGATAAGCGGCAAGGGGTGATCGTCGTAAATACCGGCGAGGGCAAGGGCAAATCCTCCTCGGCCTTCGGCATGGTCTTCCGTGCGGCGGGTTGGGGCATGAAGGTCTGCGTCATCCAGTTCATCAAAGGCAAATGGCAGACGGGCGAACAGAAGGCAGCGGAGCGCTTCGACAATATCGAGTGGCATGCGCTCGGCGACGGCTTCACCTGGAATACGAACAATCCTGAACAGGATATCGCCACCAGCCGCGAGATCTGGGAGCTGTGCAAAGCGAAGCTGCGCTCGCAGGAGTTTGATATGGTGGTGTTTGATGAGATCAACTACGTGACCGGCTACGGCTGGATTTCGGGCGAAGAGATCGCATCATTCCTTCGCGAAGAGCGGCCTGCGTGGATGCATGTCATCATGACCGGGCGTAATGCTGCGCCCGAAGTGATCGAGGTTGCACATACCGTGACCGAAATGAGCAAGGTGAAGCACGCCTTTGATATGGGTATCAAGGCGGTACAGGGAGTTGAGTTTTGAACATTCTGCTGGCGCATGGCTCTTCCGATTCGCGGCATGCGGCGCAAGCCGAAGCACTTGCCGCAGCGGCATCCAAAGAGCTTGGCGAAGCCATCGAGCTACGTTTCCTGAGTAACGAGCGGTTACCCGACGAGGCGCGGGTGCTGCCGTTACTATTGGGCGAAGGCTGGCATGCAAAAATCGATCTGGCACGTCTCTCCAGACAACCCGGTTGCACCATGCTGCCGGCGCTTTCCGAACACCCCGATGCCATTGCCGGTATGGCGGGGGAGCTGGCTGTCGGGGCGCGTGACGAAAAGGCGAATGCGCTGTTCGGTGTTTACCATTTTGCCGGTTTCGAGGCGGTGACGACGGCGCTGTATGGCCTAAAAAGAAAATTCCCTCGCGTGGCGCTGGCGGCACTCTACTCCGATCCGAAGCTTGCGGATGTGCTGAGCCTGTTGGCTGAGGAGAAGGTGAAGCATCTTGTGGTGCAACCATTGGCGGTGTTCGAGGGGCGCACCATGGAGCATGTGCGGCGGGTGGTTGCGGGCTCCGGGGTCGATGCGGCAGTCGGGCCTGTGTTGTCGGAGCATCCCGGTTTTGCAGGATTTGTGGCGGATTGTTTCAGGAGAGCGAAGTGAGATATGAAGAACATCTTCTTTCTTGTGCGGCCAAGAAAGAAGCAAAGAAGGCCGCCCGCGGGCAGATATGTTCTCCTCGACCTTCGCGTCTCAACCGGCGCAAAATAAATCACGAATTTTGCGCTGATCGATTTCGGTTCGCGAAGGTTTCGGCATATCTGCAAGCGGGGTGTAGGTGTCCATATCGATCGTTTGTGAAGTCGGTGTATTCTTTCTCTGCGTCCTTTGAGGTGGAAACATATGCTTGATGCGCCGCTAAAGCCCGGCGAGGTGGCACTGGTCGGTGCCGGGCCGGGAGATGCAAGCTTGCTGACCGTGGCGGCGGCAAAGTTGATCGCGGATTGCGATGTGATTGTGTTCGATGCGCTGGTCTCCGATGCCGTGCTGAATTTAGCGTCGATCGGAGCGGAGCTGATCGAGGCTGGCAAACGCGGTGGGCGGCCGTCCGCCAACCAGACAGATATTTCCGAAACACTGATCGAACTTGCACGCGAAGGAAAACGTGTGGTACGGCTCAAGGGAGGCGATCCGTTCGTGTTCGGCCGTGGAGGTGAGGAGATTCGTGCACTGGCCGCTGCCGATGTTCACTTCAGGGTGATTCCCGGCATCACGGCCGGGGTTGCAGCTCCAGCCATGGCAGGCATTCCGGTAACAGATCGCTCGGTAAACGCCACTCTGGCATTTCTCACCGGGCATGAAGCCAGCGAGGAGTCGCGGCTCGACTGGAAGGCATTGGTGCAGGCTTTCCCGGTGCTGGTGTTTTACATGGGTGCGCAAAAATTGCCGCAGATCGCCGGACGATTGATTGAGGCAGGTCTTCCGGGCGAGACGGCAGTGGGCATCATCTATTCGGCGACATTGCCGGAAGAGGAGTTCAGGCAAGGCACGCTCGAGCAGGCGGTTCGCGGGGAGCTGGTTGCGCGCTCTCCATCGATTGTCATTATCGGAGCGGTGGTGAACGAACGAGTAGGCTGGAGGAAGTGAATAAAATGGGTAAACCAACTATTGCACCCTACGAGCGCCATGCGATTCTTTGCGCAGGTAAGAAGTGTGATCCCGAGGAGAGGCGGGAGCTGATGCAGTATTTCAAGCAGCGGCTGGCAGAGGAGGGGCTGAATGCCAAGGTGCGTGCGAATCGGGGTGGTTGTTTGGGGATTTGCGAGCAGGGGGCGATCATGGTCGTTTATCCGGAAGGCGTTTGGTATTGCCGGCTCGATCAGGCAGCACTTGATCGCATCATCGAGGAGCACTTTAAACAGGGCATGCCGGTCGAAGAGAATCGATTCGGCTGAACAGACTGAGAAAAGAGTGGCCTCTGACTTGCTTCGATTCTGTGGAATCGGGTGAGGAATATGAACGTTTGTGCATGCAATATTTTTCTTGAAATATCTTCGTTAATGGAGTCTTGGCCTCGATGAGCGGGGAGGGGCGCGAAAAGCAGTGCGACGCAGCCGAGATGCAGCGGGAAATCGATGTGCGCACTGCTGCCCTGGAGGAGACAAGGGAGAACTACCGGCTAACCTTTCAGCATGTTCAGGAAGTGGTCTATATGGTGGACAGGCGAGGCGTGGTTCTGCATGTCACGCCGTCTGTGCAGACCTTGTTCGGGTATTTGCCGGAGGAGGTGCTTGGTAAGACATTGCGTTCCTTGAAAGTCTTTTCCAGAGAGACGTTGGCCGAGATCAACAAAGATATGCAATTGGTTCTGAGAGGGGAAAGCTTCACAGCCCGTATCCGGAAAGGCTGGACGAAAGGTGGCGCCCCACTTGTTGTCGAGGGTAGCGCCTCTCCGATTATCAGGGATGGTCAGGTGATTGGCGTTGTCGGATCACTGCGCGACATCAGCGAGCGAAAAAAGATGGAAGATCGGCTCCGGCAGCTTTCTCAGGCTGTCGAGCAAACCAACGAAGCGGTCATTATTACCAATCCGCAGGGGTTGATCGAATATGTGAATACCGCATTTCTTAACAATACCGGTTATACGGCAGACGAGGTGGTCGGCGCATCTCCGGCCATTCTCAAGAGTGGGGCGCAGGATGATGAGTTCTACAAGCGCTTGTGGGAGGCGATCACCAAAGGCGAATCGTGGCAAGGATCCGTTGTGGATCGCCGTAAGGATGGAAGTTTTTATCCGGCCTTGCTGTCGGTAACACCGGTTTGTGATGCCGATGGAAATGTCGTGAATTATGTCGGCATTCAACAGGATATCTCCAAACTCAAACAGCTCGAGGAGCAGTTGCTGCAGTCGCAGAAGATGGAGGCTATCGGCACGCTGGTCAGCGGAATCGCCCATGATTTTAATAATATTCTGTCTGCGATTCACGGTAGCGTATATCTGGCGAGAGCGAGCAGCGATAAAGGGGCTGCGGAAAAAAAACTGGATGATGTCGAGAATCTGGTGATGTCCGGTGCAGAAATGATTCGAAGTCTGCTGACCTTTGCGCGTCAGGATAGCGTGGAGATGACAGATTTTTCTCTTAATGATTTTTTGCAGGAGGGGATAAAACTGGCGCAGGCGGGTATTCCGGAGAGTATCGAACAAAATCTGGAAATCTGTTCAGCTGCCCTCAATATCCGGGGGGACTCCGCGCAGCTACAGCAGGTTGTGATGAATTTGCTCAATAATGCGCGTGATGCAGTGGCTGAGCGAGCGAACCCCCGTATCGTTTGTGAGTTGCAAGCATTTGATGCCGACGAAGAGTTTCTGCGCCGACACCCGGAGCTGCCGGATGAACAACAGCGGTTTGCGCGCCTGAGTATTGGCGATAACGGCCATGGTATCAGCAGGGAGAGGCTCTCCAAGGTGTTTGAGCCCTTTTTTACCACCAAGCCTGCGGGCAAAGGTACCGGACTTGGGCTGGCCATGGTGTTTGGCTCCGTGCAGCAGCATGGGGGGTGTATTGAGGTGGAGAGCGAGGAGGGTGAGGGGACCCGCTTCCACGTCTATTTGCCGCTGTTTGAAAAGAGTGAGCAGCAGGATTCGGTTCAGAATACAGGCATTGCACATGGGCGGGGCGAGACGTTGCTGGTGGTAGACGATGATGCGCAGGTACTCGAGTTGACCTGCGAACTGCTGAACAGCATCGGTTATAAAACGCTTGCTGCCCAAAACGGGGTTGAGGGACTGGATGTGTTCAAACGTTATGCCGACGATGTTGAGTTGCTTGTTTCTGATGTGGTGATGCCCAAAATGGGTGGTGCTGAACTTATACAGAAAGTGCGGGAGCTGAAACCATCACTTTCGGTCCTGTTCATGTCCGGTTATGCCAATGAGGCCTCTGTGGTGCGCGGTAAAGTGGAAAATAGCCTGCTGGTCTACAAGCCGGTTCCGGTCGGTCGCTTTAGCCAGTCCGTGCGGATGATGCTTGAAGGAGCATAGGCGAATTCAGAAACGGGTTGCCGCGCTGGCCAGATATTCATAGACGGGGAAGCTAAGGAACCTTCCCGGGATCATATCGAGCAGCGGTGAAGCTGCGAGCAGTGTCAGCCACCATACGAGAGGTTTTTCTCCGATATTGAAATAGCGGGCGGTACGTGGATGGCGGCAAAAGAGTTCGCCTACGGCAAAGCCCGGTAGCGGCAAAAGGTGCATTGCAGCCATACAGAGATTAAAAAACATCAGTACTTTGGCCCACCACAGATGCAACGGAGGCAGGCCTGTGGGCGGGGCATAATGCAGTGCCAGACTGTAAAGCCCGAAGCCGACACCGCACAGTAGCAGGTGGACAAGCAGGCGGCGGACGGCGCCAACGGGGCCGGGGAGAAAAATACGCGGCGGGACAATAATCATGCCGCGGTGCAGCAGAATGGAGGCAAGCAAGGGTAGCCAGGTGCCGCTCCAGCCAAGGTATGCGAAAGAGTGCGTGCTCTGGAGTTCAGGTCTTCGCCACCCCTCGGCAAGACTGAGCAGTGACAGGGATATCAGCACCGGCAGGCTGTAGAGGATCAGTTGTCGCAGCAGGTTGTGAAACAGATCTTCCATTCGGCTTTAGCGATGGCGGATCCGCACGGTTGCGTCCGGTCCGTAGAGAAAGTGTTGCAGATTAAAATAGATGCTGCCGTCGGTTGCTGCGGCAACCCCGGTGATTTCGGCATCGTCGTGGCTGGCAATCAGAATCAGCTCTTTTCCGTCAAAAGCCCACAATTTCGAGGGCGAATCATCATCGGTGATCCAAAGCCACTTGCGCTTCGCATCCCATTCCAGGTTGTCGGGGTGCACAAGGCGCGCATCTGTAAAGTAATCGGAAACCGAAGGGTGTTCGCCGCGATCATCCAGCACAAGAATACGGCCGCGCTCACTGCCATTGCCGGTTTCGGCGAGCAAGATGCGGCCATTCGGCAGCACGTGCATATCCTCGATACGGGCGAAGCGTTTTGCATGCAGGCGCTCGGCCTCGATGCGGGCATCCATTGGGTGGATGATGGGCAGCCAGCCCTTGTCGGCGTGTAGCACCTGTAGCTTTTTCGTGTCCAGGAGGTAGCGAAACAGCCCCCCCTCCTCCCACTCATCAGCAAGGTAGAGAGTGCGACCATCACCAGAGAAACCGAGACCCTCATGGGCAAAGGCTCCCGCTTCTGCAACGGGGCGAACCTTCCTGCTGCTGGATTTTCCCGAGTCGCGCACGATGCGTTGCTCGGCCGGTAGCGTCAGCGGTGATTCCACTTTCCAGATCAAGCCATCCGGGTACTCCTCGCCCAACCATAGCGAGCCATCCGGGGCCATCTTCAGTGCATCGGCGCGTTGCAGGCCGTAGAGCAGAATCGTCTGCGTGCCGGTGTGAAGATCGAGCCGCGCCAGTGAGGGGGCGAGCAGGTTCGATGGCGTTTCGCAGGAGATAAACAGCACCTTACCATCCTTCGAGAAGGCCAGCATGTCGGGCAGTGTATCGTGCCATTCGGCAAGCGTTTCAGCTTTCCATTTCGGAGAGAGAGTCAGACCTTCGGGGGCGTTGCTGCAAGCGGCAAGGGTGGCGAGCAGAAAGAGGAGGGTGCAAAAGAGACGCATGCAGTACTGTCCCGAAAGTTTTGCTGCGATGCAAGACCTGGCCCGATAGCATTGGCGTATGGTCTCCATCGCCTCCCTGCATCATATTCGTCTTTTTTATGCCGCCTACTTTGGCGCTTTGGGGCTGATTATTGCTTTCCTGCCGGTTTTTCTGGTCGATAGGGGGATGAGTATCACCATGGTCGGGTTAATGACGGGGCTGTTGTCGTTTTCTCGCGTACTTTCGCCGCCTCTGATTGGCCATCTGCTTGACCATAGAGAGATGCACGGCGGCAAAGAGTTTTCGAACCTATTTATTATTGTGGCCTCGTTAGTTGCCGCTGCATTGGCGCTTTCGCTGGCTTGGGTAGATGGTCGTTTATCGTTAGCGCTCGTGATCTTTGCTTTCGGCGTCCTGTGGTCGGCTATGCTGCCACTTACCGATGGCTTGTCGGTATCTGTTTCCGAGGCGGCGCTTGTCGATTATGGCAGGTTGCGTATGTGGGGCTCAATCGGGTTTGTTGTCGCGACACTGGCTGGAGGGTTGTGGCTGGCCGAGAACCATATTCAGAGTTTTCCGTGGTGGCTGGGAGCGTTGCTATTACTGACCGCTTATGCCGCAAAAGGGTTCCCGACGGATTCGAGTGTGACGAAGGCCCGAAAATCAACCGGCGTATTTGTCAGGAGCACCTTCCTGACCGTGATTGCCGCAAGCTTTGTGATGCAGATGTCGCACGGCGCCTATTATGGTCTCTATAGCCTGTTTTTGCTTGAACACGGGTTTGAGGGCTGGCAGATCTCCAGCCTGTGGATCCTTGGGGTGATTGCTGAAATTATCCTCATGTGGGGCTATTCGGCCCGACTGAAAGCACTGCCGCCAGGAGTGGTGCTGGGAGCATGCTTTGTATTGGCTTCGATGCGCTGGGCCGGAATCGGCCTCACCTCGGAGTGGTTGTGGTTGTCTCTGTTGCAGATCCTGCATGCGGCCAGTTTTGCCGCTTTTCATATCGTGGCGATTACCTGGGTGCGGCGTTTGGCGCCGGAAGGGAAGCTCTCTTCGGCGCAGGGGTGGTATGCCGCTGGCGGCTATGGCATGGGTAGTATGCTGGGGCTGGCGGGAGCCGGGTTTATTGCCGAGTCCGTCGGGTTTTCGGCAGCATTTTTTGCCTGTGCGTTGGTGGCACTTTGCGGCCTGCCGCTGGTGAGGATGTTGCCGAAGATGGCTCGCGCTTAATCTGAAACAGGGACGAGTTGCTGGCGGACAGCGCGCCAGGCGGTGCGCACATCAGAAAAGCGGAGACTAAAAAAGCGGGCATCGTTGGAAATGCGGTGGTTGAGCTCCTTCAGGCTTTCAGCAGGAGAGAGTTTCTGATGCAGGTGCTGAGGTAGTTGCATGAGCGCTTCGCCACGGCGCAGTGGAAGCAGTTCGGAGGCCGGCGCAGCTGCATCGTATTGCGGCAGAATGATGCATGTGGCCTGTCCGGGCTGATGCTGCACGCTGGCAGGAAGCCACAGCTGCGAGGTGACGATATTGCCGTCCGGGTCGGGAAAGCTGTACTGGCTCTTGCTGAACAAGGCCTTGTTTAGCAGCTCGTGTTGCGAAAAGGCCGGATGTTCGACTGCATCCCACTGTAGCGGGCGAGGGAACGGATGAATCAAGCCGCTCTCATCCAGCAGGGCGAACTCATCGGTGAGATATGCTGCCCCATCCAGTATGGCGGCAGTGCATATGCTGCTCTTACCCGCACCCGAAGCGCCTGCGAAGAGACACACCTGACTATTATCGACAGATACCGCTGATGCATGCAGCGGAAGTATCTGTGGCGTCATACGTTCGATGACCTGAAAATAGAGGTGGATTTCGAAGGCGGGCGGAAAATCGCGGCTGTCTCCGGATTGCCATAGAGGTTCCCGGTTGGCGCTTAAGGTAAAGGCGTGATTCTGCTCTTCAAAGCGGAAAACAATGTCGGGAGTGATGTTTTCAGTTGGTTCATACAGCGAGATGATGCTCTGCATCTCATCACGGCAGATGTCGGAATCCGCACGGATTTCAATATTAATGTGTGCAATATGGAAGCTTGAGTGCCATGGCATCAGTCGACCTGTATGATGCCATAGGCGGCGAATTCGGAGAGGATGGCTTGTGTGTCAGCCAGTGCGCGCTGCTTGTCTGCATCGAGGTTTTCGCTCAGAAAGTCGGCGATATCTTCGGCGGAATGGGCGCCGTCGCAAAGCTCAAGCACAGCAGCAGCCACCTGATTCAGCGAAAAGTTTGATCCGGTTTCATTATCGACGAAGATCACTTCGTCCATGCCCTCCATCTCTTCGCATGCGAGCCCATCTTTTTTGATTGGTTTTTCGGGGACGGAGATATTCAGAAAATCATCCACGGTGTTCCTCTCCAAGCGCATAGGCGATCATTTGGCAATCCACGCAGCTTAGGCGTTCCTGACAGGATTTCCAGCGGCTGGCAGAAGGGCTGGCAAGGCTGCGAAGGCTCAGGCACTCCAGCATCTCCTGCAAGCTGTTGTTGCGGATGTTGCCAAGCGAATTTTGCCTGGAAAAGATGCATGGATAAATATTGCCGTCATAGGCGATGCAGAGTTTTCCGTTGCGCTTTACCGCCTGGTCCCGGTCAGGCAGGTGTGCAACGGAGAAGACGAGCTCCTCACTGCCCTCAACCACTGCCCCTCGCCCGGTTTTTTTGACCGGGTCAAAGCGAATATGGGCTTCATCAATGCCAAGCCGGTTGACAATATAGTCACGGATAGCGGTGATCTGATCGGCATTTTTTTGCATCAGCACCACTCCGATTCTCACATCGAAGTTGGCTTCCTGGGCGCGCCTGATGGCTTCGGTGGTTCGCTGAAAACTTCCATGAACTGCGGTGATGGCGTCGTGGGTTGTGGCATCGTGCGAGTAAAGCGAAAAAGCGATTCGGGGTGAAAATGGTTTGAGTTTTTTAATGAGTTTGTCGGAAAGCAGCAGACCATTGGTGTAAATCTCCATCCCGGAAAAGTCGAGGGAGTGCGCAAGGGCAACGGTATCGACAAGGTGTGGGTGAATCAGGGGATCGCCGCCGGTCAATTGCACAAAGGCCCGCCCCAGCTCCCTTGCCTGCATCAATCCGGATCGGATGTCCGCAAACGAAAGACTTTCGTTTCGCTCAGGGCCCGATTCGGCATAGCAGTGGATGCAGTGCTCATTACACTGGCTGGTTAATTCGACAAACAGCATATTGAGCCCATCGCCTTTCAACAGCGCCGGAAGCGAAGCGGATGTTTGAAAGCCTGCCAGTCCTTGCAACTGCGGGTATTGCTTCTCAATAAAGTTGATTCGTTTGTGGTCCTCTGCGGTGGCGCTGCCGCCAATCAGTCGCGTGATGGAATCGGCAAAGTTTCGCTGCAATGTAATCGGGCCGGACGTCGTTTCCAGGGTAATGGCTGACGTTTCGGCTGCGACTACAATAGAGGCGCCGTTCGGTAGAAACAGCAGCTGGGGCAGCGAAGCGGAGAGAGTGGATGCTTGAGTCAATGATGGTTACATAGGGATGCATTGGGCCAGGTCAGGGGCAACGTCGTCCTGGGCGCTCGCATTCAAAGCGGCCTCGCCTGTCTATGCAGCAGTTGCAGGCCGCAGGAAGTGTGACGGCCCCACCGCACCAGGAATTGAGTCTTTTACATCGCTTGGGGCTTCCGCTTGCCGCATAGTCACTGCATGCAGCTTGATTGCAATAGTTCTGGCAGCAATTTTGCGCGTTATACTGGGTGGATAGAGGTGCGCATGGGCAACAGGTGCCGGCCGGAGCGGAAACGAAGCCAGGACCTCCCTTCTTGGGGCATAGCCCGGCTGCGCCTGCAGCAGGTTTACTCAGGAGTACGGTGCCAAGCAGTGCCGGTGGCACATAGCCGGCCATTTTCAAGAGCCTGCGGCGCGCCATCTGTTCTGGTGTCTGTTCGGGGTTCTGCTCTGTATTATTCATATCTGCTCCGGCAAAACATGGGAAGTTCCAATAGATCGTTGGCAATATGGTAGTCGAATATGTGGCGAAATGCTAGTATCAGCCGATGAATATGCTGGAAAAAGCTCGTTATCGAGCCATATTTTGTGGTTGCCTGAGCGGAAAAGATTCTGCCATTGAACCGATCGATGAGACGCTGGTGCTTGCCGCCGAGCTTGAGGGCGTTAATGCGATTGTTTCATACGGAGCTCTGCAACAAGAGCACTGGCATGCTGTTGACGATATCCGTAATCAGATGAAGGAAGAGCTGCGCGAGCAGGCAGCATGGGCGCTGCGCATGAAGCATGCGGCGAGCCAGGTGTTTGAGGCCCTGAACAGGGCTGGTATTGTATTTGTCTGCATGCGCGGCATTGCGGTTGCCGAGGCGCTGTATGCTGATCTTGCGGCACTGCGGCCGCAGGGTGACATCGATCTGATGGTCGAGGAGAAGGATGTAATGGACGCCAAACAGGCGTTGTGGGATATCGGCT
The DNA here is from genome assembly GCA_050302175.1 of Mariprofundaceae bacterium. Lineage (GTDB taxonomy): Bacteria > Pseudomonadota > Zetaproteobacteria > Mariprofundales > Mariprofundaceae > JBNLAN01. The sequence goes on from JBNLAN010000006.1 coordinate 33,778, forward strand.
TTCGCCCGAATAAGGCGTATACCAATATTTTTATGCGCGGCGATATCCATGTCGATTTTCATAGCGAGCCGCTCGGTATTGAACGCATTCGCGCCTGGGCGAATCTGACACCCCTGCGCGCCACCGACTTTTTTGCGCATGCCGATCGGGGCGAGCTGGCAGGGCAGCAGGCGTTGATTGTACAGCCACGCGTGCAGCTACCCTATCTCTGTTTTCATGCCATGAAGCACTCCTTTGAGCGGCTGGTATGGCTGCACGATATCGCTCTTCTAACTCATAAAATCGAAAAAGATGGGCAATGGGATGAGGTGCTGGCAGGCATCCTGGAATATCGGCTTGAGCGCCCATGCTTCTATGCACTCTCCTATGTGAAGGCACACATTGACGGAGCTGTTCCCGATGAGCTACTTGAGCGGATCAGGCCGAAGATGGGATTTGTTGAGCGACGTCTTTTCAGGCGTCATATGGATCATGAAGTGATCCCATATCTGGCCGAGCGCCTGTTCTCCCGCATGCTGCCTCTGTTTTCGCAGCGCGTGGAGTTCTGGCGCGAAACCATCTATCCGCGCTATGAGGTGCGCGCGCAAATTGCCGGCTCAGGCTGCGTGAAGTGTAATTTTACCCGCAAACGCCTGCGTCAGCTGTTTGGTGCGGCAGGCAAGATGCTGCAGGAGGTGTGGCGGCTTCTGGCTGTCCGCCACTCCTAGGCTTCGATCAGGGTTTCGAGTAAACCCAGAATATCTTCAATATGATCGGTGAGACGATGGTTGCCGCCTTCAATGATGTGCAGGCGGCTGTTCGGAATGCGTGCGGCTAGCGTGTGTGAACGCTCGACCGGCACATTGTCATCCTTCGTGCCATGAATCATGCTCACAGGGCATGGCAGGATGATTTCGCCCGGTGGCGTTTCGCTGGCCAGGGCATCATCCACGAAGGCTTTGGTAATGCGATAGCTCTCACCTTGATGGTAGTGGTCGGGGATGTCGATATAGCCGTTTCGGCGCATGGCAAGGTGTGTTTTCTCTTCGGCATTGCCGATTACTTCGGATAAAAAATTCACGGCCGGAGCAATCAGCAGTAACCCTTCAGCCTTAAGCCCTTCGGCTTCAAGCAAATGGCGACGCAAAATCTCCAGTGCAATCCAGCCGCCCATACTGGAGCCTATCAGGTAGACGGGCTGGTCAGGCCGCACGACAGAGGCGATGCATGCCACGGCATTCTGCATGGCTTCGGAGAAGCGGAAGGCTTCGAATGGACCGTCAGAATTGCCATGGCCGATATAATCAAAGCGCAGACAGGCATGCCCCTGTTCAGCCGCATAGCTTGCGACCCCCTGCGCCTTGCCGCCCCAGTGTGTGGAGCGAAAGCCCGACAGGAACACCAGCAAAGCTTCCTCGCCGGGGAGGAAAAGTCCGCGAAGGGTTTTGCTGTCCTGGCGTTGATAATGAAAGATCTGTTCAGCTCTCATCGATCAGGGTCTCAAGTTGCGACAGGGTCAGCAGCAGCTTCAGGCGTTCGTTATCCGGAGGTGCGGTGCCGGCCGAGGCATTGTCGAGCAACGCCTTGATATCATCCCGCGCCTTTTGAACGTCGTCCCAGTGCCGGTGCTGCCCCCACAGGGCCTGTCCGCCGGAGAGAAAGTCCTTGCCATCGGCATCCAGAAGCGCCTGCACAGCTTTGGATTTAAGCAGGCTCAGGCGATGCAGCCATTCGCGCCTGAGTGCGTGTGCTGCCTCCTCCCCCCAGTATGGTGAGCGCAGTGCGTTTTCCAGTTCGTTGATCGGCAGCAGTTGCAACACAACTTCGGTGGCGGCAAGGCAGCGCTGCAGCGGCAGCTTCTGGCTATGCGCAAGGTATAGCGCGGCTGCCATCTGTTTCAGCGCGGGAATTGAGGCAAGGTGTGCAGCGTGTTCGGCATCGAGCCCTGCCTGCGTGACTGTTTTCAGCAGCGCCAGAAAAGAGCTATTTTCCATGCCTCCGACACCATACTTGACCCACTTGCCTCTAAAGGTGCGAATGCCGACGCGCAGCCCGTCGATATCGGCCGCTTCCAGCGCTTCGATATCGAAATAACGCAAAATATCTTCGGCAAAATGGGTGAGCTGCTCCTGCAGGGCGTATTGGGTCTGGCAGCTGATTTCACAGCTATCGAGTTGTTTCCATATCTGTTTACGCAGCGGCTCGGTTTCCAGAATGTCATCCGCAATAAACAGGGCCATGGCAATATGGTGAAGCGGCGAATCGAGCAGGCTTTCGATATGTTGGGCACAACCAAGCCCCATATCATTGACGATACGGTTGGCAGCCTGAGTTGCCATGATCTGCTGCGCCAGCGGATGTGCTGCGATGGCCTCAGGATGGTGCTTGCGTATGCTCTTTGGGAAATACTGGTGTAGCAGATCATCGCACAGCCTGTGCCCACAGCGGGTAAAGCCCTGTTCGAGCAGTCCATCTTTCAGACGGTTTTTTTCATGCCCAAGCATCACGGCAAGCTGCGGGCGCAGCGCCAGCGTGTCGGGGGTGTCAAAACCGGGATCGGTATGCGGATTGATGCGACCGATATCGATCAGGTGGCGGCATAATCTCTGAAATCGAAATGGATGCTGATGCGCTTCGAGCAAGGCAAGACTCAGGGCCCTTGCCTGTTTGAGGTTGTTGGAGAGGCATTGCCCGGTGATCTCTTCGGTCAGCTCTTTCAGGGCGCGGTTACGTTTGCCGGGAGTCAGCGAAGGGATGCCTGAAAAGAGGATCTTCAGATTCACTTCGTGGTCAGACATATCCACGCCGCCTGAGTTATCGATTGCATCGGTATTGATGCGTCCACCTGCGGCGGCATACTGGATGCGCGCCTCCTGTGTGAAGCCGAGATTGCCTCCCTCTGCAACCACTTTGCAGCGCAACTCGTCGGCATTGATGCGTACGGCATTGTTGGCCGGGTCGCGCACCTCCGCATGGCTCTGGTCGGCTGCCTTCACATAGGTGCCGATGCCACCGTTGTACAACAGATCGACATCGGCCTGCAAAATTGCCCGGACAAGATCCTGACCCGGCAGCGCCGTTTCCGATACGCCAAGTGCCAGACGCGCCTCTTCCGACAGTGCAATGCGTTTGGAGAAGCGGCTGAAAATGCCGCCGCCCTTGCTGATGATATCCTGATTGTACTCCTCCCAGTCTTTTCCTTCGGCAAACAGGCGCCGGCGCTCGGCAAATGCCTTTGCGGTGTCGGGAATCGGATCAAGAAAAATATGACGGTGATTAAAGGCTGCGATCAGTTGCAGGTTTGGGTTCAGCAGCATGCCGTTACCAAAAACGTCGCCGCTCATGTCACCGATGCCGACAGCACGAATCGGGTCTTGGTAGGCATTCTGCCCCATAGCTTCGAAATGGTGGTTGCCGCAAACCCAGGCGCCGCGTGCCGTGATGCCCACAGCCTTATGATCATAACCGTGGCTGCCGCCGCTGGCGAAGGCATCATCGAGCCAGAAACAGGCGAGCCGCGCCTCTTCATTGGCGGTATCGGAAAAGCGAGCGGTACCTTTATCGGCAGCGACCACCAGATAGGGGTCATTTGCATCGTCGGGATGCAGGCGAATGCCTGCAGGAGGCGAACATTCGTTTTGCACGAGGTTGTCGGTGAGTGATAGCAGGCTACGGATGAAAGTTCGGTATTGCAGTTTGACAAACTCAGCTCCTGAGCCCCCACGAACCACAAAGCCGCCCTTGGCGCCGGTCGGCACGATGATGCTGTTCTTGGTGATCTGCGTGGCCATCAGCTCCTGCACTTCGGTGCGGTAATCGGCCGGACGGTCGGAATAGCGGATGCCGCCGCGCGCCACTTTCCCTGCTCTGAGGTGTACCCCCTCCATGTATACGCCATGCACAAAGATCTCGCGGAATGGCAGCGGCGGTTCGGCGAAAGAGAGGCGCGAAGGGTCGATTTTGAAGACCACCGGTTCGTCGAAACGGCGGATAAAGGCATTGCTGCGCAAGCCTGCCTGCACCAGCTCGGCCAGAGCCCGGAACCAGCGATCTTCGGTCAGGTTGGCAACACTCGCCAGCGAGTTTTCAAATTCGAGAGCGGCTTGCGCCTCCATGGTGACCGGCATGGCCGGGCGGTGTCGTGCCTCGAACATGCGGTAGAGTTTTTCAGCGCTTTTGGGGTAGCTGTTGAGCATTTGCGTCAGGGCCATGGGGGCGGCATCAGGCAAGATCTGGACCAGGTGGTTTCGCAATGCCAGCAGCACCTCAACCTGCATGATGCCAAGCCCTGTTTTGAGCAGCAGGGCGTTGGCGCCATCATCACTGGCCTCGCCGTTTAACACATGCTCCAGCCCCAGCCCCAGTCGCTCCGCATCTCCCGGCGAAATCGAGGCCTCGCATTCACAGCGCAGGCTGCTAAGGAAAACCCGCTCATCGTCGTGCCCCAGGTTCACGACGCTCTCCTGCAGAGCCGTGATGCCGAAGGCTTGCACAATGGTCACCAGCTTACCCAGCGCAATCGGCGCCAGGCTGTAGATATGCACATCGATCATCTGCTCATTCACGGCAATGCGTACGATGGTGCGGTTCTCCTCCAGCGCTTTTTTTCGGCCGTTCAGATCGAGCAGGAAGGCTTCGGGCGGGAAGAGGTCTTCGTAGATGTGCGGCAGTTTTGCAAGGGCGGCAAGTGATTGCGGAATATCGAGGCGGGAGGCGTTTTTCAGCACCAGATTCTTGGCGCGGTCTTTCCAGAAAATGACACTCTGCTGAATGTCGTTGGCAATTCTGCTTTCGCTCTCCGGTGTCAGGGAGCCTTCGCAGGAGAGGAACATGATGCGGTGGATACCGATACCGAACGATTCGACGCCATGTACGATAACGTCATGCGCTTTCAGTCGTGCCTCAAGATCACGCTCCACGTTGGGTCCGAATCGCGCCGAGGGAATGGTTGCCATGATGGTGAAAACGCTGCCCGGAGCAGGGCTAAGGATCACGGCGGTGGTTTGGGCGGTGCCGGTTAAATCAACTATATGCTTGAGTGAAGCGACCAGCCTCTTGCCGTCAATCGCCAGCAGCAGGTGCTTGGGCAGGCGGTCGTAAATGGTGCGAATCTCCCGCCGGTAGAAGGCGGAGTGGATCATCAGAGGGTGATTCAGCATGTCGGCCCACTGGCCTTCAAGCCGTGGGGTTCGGCTGGCGCTGGCATAGCGGGCGGCGCGCGAGAAGTGACCGAGAATAAGATAGCTTTCAAGCACTTTGGCATCCGCCTCGGAGGGGATGTTGATACGTACCACCTCGAGGCTGGCGGCACTGTAGAGATAATTCTGGCTGCATCGCAGGTGCAACCACTCTACCCCCGGTTGCGTGGGTTCGGGCAGGCTTTCAAGCTCCTTGACCAGGCCCTTGGCCACGCGCTCCAGCACATGTTTGTTGTGCAAAAGGCCGAAACGCTGTTTCCCCGCCTGCATACCGAAAAAGAGGTATTTGTCGTCGCTCATCCAGTGCAGCAGTTTGGCATCTTCCGGGCGGAGTCCTTCCAGTCGCTGGATGCATTGATCGATCTCGTTGCGCATGGCGGGAAAGTCGTGCACGGAGAGTTCGACTGCCTGCAGGATGGCCAGCATGTCGCGGCTTAAGGCATCACCGTCCGGTTGCAGGGTGGCGGAGATGTGCACGGCGATGAACATAATATTCTGATGTTGCTGATCGTCCGGCGCATGAATGGAGAGAATGCAGCCATCTTCGTCGCATTCCATATGCATGATCAGGGTCTGCTGATCCAGCGGCTGAATACCGTGCCGGTTCATATAACCCTTGATGGCATCGAGATAGAAGGCCTGATCGGGGCAGCGGATGGTCATCACATGGCGGTGTAGCTGGCCATGGGTGAGCAGGCGATGCTGCAAAGCGACTTTTTGTGATTGCCGGTTTTCCAGAAGGTGTGTGAAATCATGCACCAGTGCTGCCGCAAGCCGGGGCGGGATTTCGCCCGTACCCTGTTGCTTTCGGCTCTCGTCGAGCAATCCGATCAGTTGCCGGCGTAATTCCCGCATGCCCCGATTGTAGACACGTTTGCCTGCCCCTGACTACGGTTTACGGCTATAATCGCTTCCCATGAAGCGAGATGAAGACGATAGCACCAAAGGTCACCGCGAGCGTTTGCGACAGCGCTTTGCGCAATCAGGCTTTGAGGGCTTTCACGATTACGAGGTGATCGAGCTCTTGCTCACCTATGCGGTTCCGCGTATCGATGTGAAACCATTGGCGAAAAAGTTATTGAAACAGTTCGGCACGCTGGCCGGGGTGTTCGATGCGCCGGTGGCGGAGCTGGCGCAGGTGCAGGGCGTGGGAGAAAAAGCGGCGGTATTTCTTGCCATTGTGCGGCAGGTGGAGATTCGCTATCTGGCCTCCGATCTGCCCGGCAAGTCAGTCTTTGATCGTCCGGAGAAGGTGAAGGCGCATCTCAGGTTAACCGTGCAGGGGCGCGGTATGGAGTGTTTCGGCGCGGTGTTCACCGATCAGCAGCATCGGCATATCGCCACGCAGATCATGTTCGAGGGCACGGTGGATCGGGCGGCGGTCTATCCGCGCAATCTGATGAAGCGCGCACTTGAGCTCGATGCCAAGGGGATGATTCTGTTTCACAACCATCCGGGCGGCACCGCACATGCAAGCAGCGAAGATATCGATCTCACGCATCGCATGCAGGAAGCGTGCGCGCCGCTCGATATCAAGCTGCTCGATCATTTCCTGATTGCAGGCAAGGAAGTGATCTCGTTTAAAGAGAAGGGATGGTTTTAGCAAGGCCGTATTCGGGCTGCTATAGTCCCAGTATGGCAGTCGGGTATTGGGCTGCCGGAGGTGGGTTATGAAAATCACTTCAGGAATCGAACGAACGGTTGCCACCATGGATGAGCATGAAAGCGCATTGGATGCAGCCAGGCTGATGACTGAGAAATATATCGGCTCGGTGGTGGTCACCAGTCACTCGAAAATCGTGGGGCTGTTTACCGAGCGCGAGCTGATGATGCGTGTGGTCGGCAAGGGTCGCGATCCGTCCAAGGTGAAAATCAAGGATGTGATGCATACCGATGGGTTGAGCATCGGGCAGGATGCCACCTGCGAGGAGGCGCTGGAGCTGATGAAGGAAAAGCGCTGCCGCCATCTGCTGGTGTTCCATGAGGATGAGTTCGTGGGGCTGGTTTCGCTGCGCGATATCGTGGTGCTGGTGATGCATGAGAAGGATGATCTGATCAATCAGCTGGAGCGGTATATCACCTCTTAGATACGAAAGCTAACGCCCCAGCTCAGGCGACCGCAGAGCGAGCGGACTCGAAGCGGTTGTTAGGCATCTTCTTTCTCCTCAGGCTCATCGGGACCGTAGATATCCAAGCTGAGCTCTATTCCGCGCTCGCCAAGAGCCTTGAGGGACTCCGCCGAAATCGACAGACCTTCATTACTAACCTTCATGAACAGACCACAGAACAAATCGACTTCGTATCTTTTTGCGATTTGGGCCCAGACGCTGAGATCGCCTGTGAGCTTTCCGAGCACCTCCGCGATTTGCCCGTCTAGATCTTCTGGGCTTGCATCCGTTGCCTCCAAACGCCACATCCCAGCTTTTGCAGTGCGTGAGCGCCCGGTTACCTTTCCAACAAACACTTCCCCTTTGACCTGTTCCTTGGATGCCGCATGTCCTAGGAGCGCGGAGATTTCAGCGGGTTGCAGATCGTCGCCCGCGATCCTTAGGGTTGCTAGTGAACGGTCGAGTTGCGCCATCTCTTCTGATGCCTAACGTTGAGCTAAAGGGCGCCAATGTAGCGTAGCGGATTTGGCGTCCATTTTGAGCGCCGTGTTAGGGCGCAGCATTTCTCTTCCATTGTGAACCCAGTTTTTCTCTTGGCACATTATTCAAGAATACTTCCACTATCGATGTGATTTCATTAGCTATATCTATAAATGGCCATGGTTTTGTCTCTGGTGTGACAGAAAGCCTGGCATACGTAAGATGTGCCACCTCTTTCCCTGCTCGCTTTTTAGCCTTGCTCAGTAACTCTGAGAGTTTGGGTCTAATATCGGACCACTCATCAGATGAAGCAAAATAATCCTGTGCTACAACATCATCCTTTTGAGGCGCGTCGTTATAAAGGAAGTCCATTACTCCACGCACATGAACAACAAAGGATTCTAAAAGAGCATTAGTTAACCAACCTTGATTGGAGATGCCTGATGCAATGGCTTGTGCTAATGAACTCAGCATCCACAATTCGTAATGGAGATGGTTCGAGGCTTCCTGTAATTCTTCGGCTGTTCTTTGCTTTCTTGGCATGATCTTTTTTGCCCTAACGCGCTGCGGATAAGGAGCGCGGCGATGTGAGATAACGGTAGTTATATTGCATTGTCGTGTCTCCTTAATCCGTTTGTTATGCCACGCTTCGTGGCATGGCAAGCGGGTGAATCCGCAGCGCGTTATGGCGCCACGAAGTGGCGGCATAACATATATTATACGCCAAATATGGCGTATAAACTGGCTGGATGAAATTGTTCGAAGCGGATTTATCCATAGTTGCTCCTAGGTTGTGAGACTATAGCCGGGATATTGGATATGACAAATACACCCTGCAATGCTTTTCGTGATTGTTGACGCAGGAAGCCTCGCTTCGCAGCCTGCTGCCGCATGAAAAAGAAGTCCCCAGTCATCGGTTTTGTCAGTCTCGGTTGCCCGAAGGCCACCGTCGATTCCGAGCGTATCCTCACGCAGCTCAAGGTGGAGGGGTACCAGTTCTCCGGCGACTACCACGATGCCGATCTGGTGGTGATCAACACCTGCGGCTTTATCGAGGCGGCGGTGGAGGAGTCGCTCTCCGCTATCGGCGATGCGCTGGAGGCGAACGGGCGCGTGATTGTCACCGGCTGCCTCGGCAAGAATGCTGAGAAGGTGACCGGCCGTCATCCCGAGGTATTGGCCGTGACCGGCCCGCACGATTACGAAGCGGTGATGGAAGCGGTGCACGCGCATCTGCCGCCGCCGGAAAGGCATGCACATGTCGATCTGCTTCCGGCTTCGGGCGTGAAGCTCACCCCGCGCCACTATGCCTATCTGAAGATTTCCGAGGGCTGCAACCACAGCTGCTCTTTCTGCATTATCCCCGATATCCGAGGCCCCTTGGTGAGCCGCCCCATCGGTGAGGTGGTGCGCGAGGCAAAGAATCTGGTGGACGACGGCGTGAAAGAGCTGCTGGTGATCTCGCAGGATACCTCGGCCTATGGTGTCGATCTCAAATACCGCACCGACTTTATTGAAGGTCGCCCGGTGAAAACGCGCATGTATGAGCTGGCCGAAGAGCTGGGCAAGCTGGGGGCCTGGGTGCGCATGCACTATGTGTATCCCTATCCGCATGTGGACGAGCTGATTCCCTTGATGCGCGACGGTCTCGTGCTGCCCTATCTGGATGTGCCGTTGCAGCATGCCTCGCAAAATATCCTCGCCGCCATGAAGCGCCCCGGCAGCCATGAGCAGATGCTGGAGAGAATTGCGAAATGGAGAGACATCTGCCCGGAGATCGTGCTGCGCTCCACCTTCATCGTCGGCTTTCCGGGCGAAACGGAGAAGGAGTTTTCTGAACTTCTGGAGTTTATGCGCGAAGCGAAGCTGGACAGAGTGGGAGCGTTCGCCTACTCCGATATCGAAGGAGCGCAGGCCAACGATTTGCCCGGCCACGTGCCGGAAGATGAGAAACAGGCGCGCCTTGCCGCCTTCATGGCACTGCAGGCCGGGATCAGCGAGGAGAAGCTGGCCGGGAAGGTGGGCTATGAGATGACGGTGCTGGTTGACGAAGTGACCGAAACAGGGGCGGTTGCGCGCTCCTATGCCGATGCGCCGGAGGTGGACGGTATCGTCTTTATCCCGGGAGCAACGGATGCCGCGCCGGGCAGCTTTATGAACGTGGAGATTATCGATTCGAATGAGTACGACCTGATCGCGGAGCCGGTGGCGGAGTAGGTCGACGTATCGGCGCTTCTGTCACCTTCGTAAGGATTTACCCCAGTTTCCCTACAAAGCGTAAGTGGATAATACCCTGGTTTCAGACTAAGGTATTGCTTATGGAGTCGTTATGGGTGCTTTATCGATATCGTTTCTGCTCTATCTCGCCTTTGCAGCTGTGATTGGTGCGCTTGTGCACTCCAAGGGGCGAGTGTTGTCCAAAATCTATCCCTTCGAGTTGCTTTTTCTGTTCATGCCGTGGCTAACGCTGCTGGCCATGGGGGTTATCTTTTTCGGCTCCATCGACTATTTCGAGAAGAGTAGCGGTATCTGGATGTATTTCTGGGGCTTGCAGTCGATCTCCGCCGGTATCATCGGCGGTTTTATCCTGATGCCGCGCTATTTTGTGCTGGCCGAAACCACCGCGTCGCGTGTGCTGGTGAATACGATGAGCGCGCTGGCTTTCTCCGGCCTGTTCGCCTTCTCGCGTATATTCCTGTTTGCGCTCTCCAATCCGGAGATCAACCAGGCACGAGCGCTCGCGGGTTAACCACCACCACTGCCAGCACAAACATCTTCAGGCATAGCAGGCCGATAAAGAAGGCAGTGGCTGCGGTGAGTGTCAGCCGCGGAACCACCTCTTCCGGCCAGATCAGCCGTGGCAGAAGCGCCATGCCGCTGATGATGCCGCCGGTGAAAGCGATGGCTATGGTGCCGGCTGTTTTGAGCCCCATTTCGATCACTGCGTCTGCGATACTATCGTTCGTGATACGGATGAAGCTGTACAGGATCAGGTAGGGTAGATAGACAAGAAGCGGTTCGACCGGGTGCCAGCGCACTTCGCGCTCGAGCCCTACCCAGATGGTAAGCCCGGCGATAGTCGCGGCGGGTAGTGTGAAGGCGATGAACGTAATGATCGCCGGTGTGAAAAATCCGTCCCCCATGCCTGGCCTCCTCGCCGCCATTATGGCGCGAAAAAAACCATTTCGTAAATAATGCGGAGTTAGCGCACACCGATCCAGATATTGTGCTTGCTGCCGCGTCCGGCCGATTGCGCACGTACGCTCTTTTCGGTTACATCAAAGCCCACCTTCAGCATGCGTTGGGTGAAGGCGCGATCGGTATAGGCCGACCATACGGTGAGCACGCCGCCGGGCTTCAGCGCTTCGTAGGCATTGTTCAGCCCGCGCAGGCCGTAGAGCGCATCGTTGTCGTCGCGGGTGAAGCCATCCGGCCCGTTGTCCACATCCAGCATGATTGCATCGAAGCTGCGCTTGCGCTCCTTCATCAGTTTGCCCACATCCCCAATCGCCACCTGCACGCGCTCGTCCTTCAGAGGATGCCCGGCCACGCTGCCGAGGAATATCCGGTTCCAGCGCACCACCGCCTCCATCAGCTCTGCCACCACGATGGTGGCATGTTGCGGGGCGTGAGTGAGAGCGGTGGCCAGCGTGAAGCCCATGCCGAGCCCACCCACCAGAAGTTGCGGGTTTTCGGTGCCGGTGATGTGTTCGCAGGCGAGCTTCGCCAGCGCATCTTCCGAGTTGTGCAGCCGGCTGTTCATCAGGTCGCCCTGTTTGTCCACCCTTATCGAGAATTCCGCGCCGCGCTGATAGAGGCGGAGGGTGGTGCCGTGTTCAGTGGCTGATTCGAGAAGTTCAAATGGAAGCATGCGGTAATCGTATGGCGAGGGGCTTCGAATGAACAGGGTTGCAGTCCAATATGGCTGAATCGTGGTAGCCAAGGTTTTATTCTTCAATCTGAAATAGTCAGGCTATAGTTTCTCGCTATTGTGCCATTTCAAGCCGGGGAGCGAGCTGATGCCCAGGCTGCCGGATTGCTACGGAAAATCTTGAATAGAACTGCAATATCGGTTCCATCGTGGTGCCCTGCGCTGCTAGGCTTGCCGCATGTCATACATTAATACGGATATTCGAGCGGAGCGGCGATGAAAGTTAATGCTCTTGTTTGCTGTTCGCTGCTTTTGCTGCCTGGCCTTGCTGCTGCGCAGGGCGGTTCGCAGTTTGGGAGAATGCCCACCACTGAAAAGTGCTGGCAGCAAACGTCGGTTCACTATGGCCTGACGGAAGCAGCCATGACTTCCCGGCTGGATGATGCGATTGAAGCCTACAAACCACTGGTCGAAGAGTCGCTGATGCACCGTGAAGTGGCGATTCGGGTGATGGATCGTTTGCAGGAAGAGGGCAAGGTGGATGGAGGTGTGCCGCTAAGCGGCTACGATCTGGACAGGCTGAATGCAGGCTTGATGCAGCATCTGAATCTCCGTTCCAGTCTCTATCAGGTGGCCTATGCGCAGAGCTGCTGGTACAAGCCATCCCGGCGGGTTTACAAAAAGCTGGGGATGCAGCCCCTTAGTGCTAAAAATCAGATGAAGGGCACCATGCTTTCACTTTCCGCTGCGCTGATTCTTTACGACAATTACCTGATGATGAGTTCCATGTTTGATCAGAGCAGCAAGCTGCGGCGGTTTTTGAATCAGCAGGACAAGGCCTATGATAAAAGCGCGAACGCGCTCAATCGACTGACACGCTCATACGAATCAAGCCTGAAACGAAAGATGGTTCGGGACTCAATCAGGTTTTATGAGCAGCAACTGGCGCAGGCTTCCCCCGAATGGTTTGAAGATGAGAACTTCATCTATTTAAATACCCTGATCAATCAGAGCCCTTCCTATAATATGCTGAAGCGCAACTCGACTCTGCGCTATCTTGGGGAGCATTTGGCTTTTATGGCTGCCGTAACTCAGGATGATCTCGTCGACTTGCATAGTGAGGGAGTGAACCTCTTCAGCGGCCTGTTCGGCAACCTCATGGGATTGGTCGAATCTCGCAAAGGTAAGCTATACAATGATTCGCAGGTGTTGGGGCATGTTGCAGGCCAGTTGCGCGCCGGGGATATCCTGCTGGAAAAAACGCCTTTCAGGCTTACTGACAAACTGATTCCCGGTCACTGGGGGCATGCGGCAATCTGGATCGGTACCGAGAACGAATTGAAGGCGCTGGGCATCTGGAATGATCCGGCAGTGGTGCCCTATCACCGTAGAATCCGGTCCGGAGCCTCCGTGGTGGAGGCGCTTCGATCTGGTGTGCAGATGAATTCGATGCACCATTTTCTCAATGTGGATGACCTGGCGATCCTGCGCAGCCCTGTCACAACCCGGGAGGCAAAGGCGAAACATATCTTGCTCGCCCTGAAACAGGTGGGGAAAGATTATGATTTCAATTTCGATGTGGAGACGACCGATAAAATCGTCTGCTCGGAGCTGGTCTATACGGCCTATACCGATATGAACTGGCCGACAGAAAAGGCGCTGGGGCGCTATACAATCAGCCCCGACCACGTGGCGAAAAAGGCCGTGACCGGCCACGGGCTGGAACTGATCTCCTTTTATCACGATGGCAAAGAGGTGACGTCGCACAAGCTCGAGTTGATGGCGCAGCTCATGGACGAGCATATGCCGGGGGTTGCCGGGAAAAACGATGCAGCTTCACTGTAGCCCGGTGAGTCAAGGGATGCCGGGTGATACTCAGGAGTAAAGTTCGCGCAGCTCTCTCCATCGGGCCGGGAATAACGCTGCAATTTTGTGGAGCCATTCTCGAACCATCCAAACCCGAATGGTCGCTTGCGCTTAATATCACGACACTCATCGGCTGGGCCATTTATACCTGGGGATGTTTTTATCTCATCACTGGCAAGGGATACTCCAAGTGGCTTACTCCGCTCGCTATTCTTTCACTGCCTGGCCTGATTATTCTGTTGCTCCTGCCAGACAGAAACAGGCAGGTGAGCCAGCCCGCAACCAAGAGGGTGAGAGCTGCCATTGTGCTAACGTGGATCGCATGCGTTTGGATGGGCTCTATCTTTACCCTCAACGCGGTCATAAGCATATTCGCCGATCCTGTTTTACAACAAGTGGATACCACCGTGCACGAAACCCAATTACCAGTCGCCACGACTGATGTCGGCGAAGTGTTCCTCATGGGGCTCAGGCTGCCGTTTTCCCCGGAGCTGTTTTCTGGCTCTTTTTTCCCGATGTTTGAGAACCATCGTATGAATCACATGAGCGTAGCTGTTGGCGACAAGGAAGCGATTGTCAGAGGCATGTTATTGTATCGAGATCCCGACCAAGTGATGCCGGAGAATGGAAATTGGCTGTACAGGGCTTTTTTCCCCAATTCCCGATTCGGAGACCTTGATCGTATGTATCGTGCACAACGGGACGATTTCAGCTGGTGGAACCTGATCGGGGATATCTGGCTGACGTATGTTCTGGTCGAGAAGGCGGTGTTGGTGCCGCCCTGGCTTGAGCATGGAAAGCTATATCACCTGGAAACGCAATGTTATTCGGGATACCTCGTGAAGGGGGAAAACGCCAAGGGTAAATACATCACGCAATTGATGTTTGAAAAAAACGGTAATTTCTACGATCTCTATATTTTTGATCAGAGTGATCGTGATTATAACGATCTGATCTCAAGTATCTGCGTTGCCGGCGAGCTGGAAGCAGAGCGTATCATCAAAAGCTATGCCGGCCGAGGTGTTGCACGGGAAATCGAACTGGCCTCACTGCTGAGTCGAAAGCTCACGAAAGAGCATCTGGCTGAAATGATCGGCCTGATTGAGCAGCACAGAGCGGCGGGCGATCGAACCACTGGCAATATTGATGATTTGAAGGCGGAGCTGGAGAATCTGTGAATCCGCTTACATATAAAACTTATCAATGCTGCTCCCGTTAGCGCGTTCGTAATGTAATGGTGGTGAGTCTCGGCAAGTTGAACGCGTGATCTCATGAAAAATCCGGGCTAGGCTTGCCGCATGTCACACACCATTGCCGGCATTCATGCCGTGAAACACGCACTTGAAGCAGGCGAACCCATCGCCGAGCTATTGATCGAAAAAGGGAAAACGCATCCGCGCCTGAATGAGCTGATTCACCTTGCCAAAAAACAGGGG
>JBNLAN010000007.1:0-15508 GCA_050302175.1 Mariprofundaceae bacterium
TCGAAAACCTGCGTCAGCAGAAAATCGCCTCGATGGACCAGACCAGCCGCGAAATGACCACCATGCTGGCCGATATCGCTGAAGTGCTCACTCCTGAGCAGCGCAAGCAACTGGCCGAGAATATGCAGAAGCGCTTCGAGCGTCATCATGACCGCCACTGGGATTAATCTCCTCCACAGCGCGAATACATACCGCCGGCTTCGGCCGGCGGTATGTAGCAGGCGATCGACTACACAAACAACCACGGAGGAGAGATGAAAACAACCATTCACGCCATTGCAGGCATCACAGCCTTTCTGCTTATACTTACCTTCTTCACCTCGACTGTCGCGGTCGAGCTGGCCGGAAACGAGGAGGCTATTGCCAGCGTCAAACAGTGGATCGTCTACGGACTGTTCGCTCTGGTACCTGCCATCGCTATTACTGGCGCCATGGGAGCAGTGCTTGCCAAGAACACCATTTCAAACCTGGCCAGCGCAAAGAAAAAGCGCATGCCGATCATCGCAGCAAATGGAATCGCTATCCTGATACCGGCGGCAATCTATCTCGACCACCTGGCCACAGCAGGAGATTTCGGCACGGCATTCTACCTTGCTCAAACGCTGGAGCTGCTTGCCGGCGCAACCAACCTGCTGCTCATGGCTCTGAACATCAGGGATGGCTTGCGGCTCACCGGTCGCTTCGGCAAAGGCAGTATCATCTCCGGCGATTGATGATTCTTCTGCCCGGTGCCATGCTGAACGACTATGAAACGCTTGTTACTGATCGAAGATGACACACGCCAGGCATCCATGCTCGAGGACTTTTTCGATAGCTCGGGCATGGAACTGCACGCCTGCCATACGGCGGCTGACGGCCTGCGCGAACTTGAAGCCGGCCAGTACGATGCACTGCTGCTGGATGTGATGCTCCCGGATGGCGACGGTTTCGACATCTGCCGCAAGGTGCGCAGCCTCTCCAATATCCCGATCATCATGTTAACGGCAAAAGGTGAGGAGACCGACCGTATCGTGGGGCTGGAAATCGGAGCGGACGACTATCTGCCCAAACCGTTCAACCCGCGCGAACTACTCGCACGCATCAGGGCAATCCTCCGGCGAGGGCGGCCGGAGCCGGGAGACTCGACCCAGCGTTTCGGACGCCTCGAAATTGCGCCGGACGAGCGTGCAGCGCGCCTGGACGGAAAAGTGCTCAACCTCACCGGCTATCAGTTCGACATCCTGCATACGCTTAGCCGGCATGCAGGGCGGGTGATGAGCCGCGATATACTGATGGATGTACTCAAAGGGCACGAACTGGAAGCTTTCGACCGCAGCATCGATGTGCATATTTCACGCATCCGCGCCCAGATCGAGGAAGATCCGAAACAACCCCGGCGTATCCTAACCGTGCGCGGTGCAGGCTACGTTTTCAGCAAGGTTCAGGACTAAGCCGATGCGCCGCCTTTACCTAAAAATCTATCTCTCGTTTCTCGCTATCATCGCCGCCGTGGCGATCCTCGCACCGCTCGGCTGGTGGATGTTCGGTCCACCCACTGAAGATACGCGCATCTACGATTCGCTGGGCAAACTTGCAGCAAAGGGCCTGCCACCAATCGCAGCACCTATGGGCAAGCAGCAACAAGCCATCAATGCCCTGGCCCGGGAGCTGGATGTGCGTCTTAGCCTGTACGGCCCCGGCAGAAAACTCATCGCTTCCAGCGGCAGGCCACTGCCTCCGCCCCGGGAAAACCACGGCGGCTGGCAATTCATGCGCAAAATCGGACCAGTCATCGTCCTGCACCTGCCGGATGGCCGCACACTTATCGCAGCTCACAAACATGGCAAACATGCGCCATTTGGGCCTGTGCTGTTTATACTGGCAATCGTTGTATTTTCGCTGGGCGTCTACCTGCTTGCCAAGCGCCTTACCGGCAGGCTGGAGCGCCTGCAAAGCGGCGTGGAACGGTTCGGCGAAGGGGACCTTTCGGCACGGGTCACCATCGAAGGCAAGGATGAAATTGCCGAACTGGCGAAACGCTTCAATCACACCGCCGGACATATCGAACAACTGGTGAAGTCGCAGAAAAACATGCTGGCCACCGCATCGCACGAACTACGCACACCATTGGCCCGCCTTCGCATGGCGGTCGATCTCTTTGCAACCGACCCCAGGCCGGCACTGAAAACGGAACTGGAGCAGAACATCCGGGAGCTAGACCGCCTGATCGACGAAATTCTTCTATCGAGCAAACTGGAGGCAAACGAAAATCATCGGCCGCTTGAAGTGCTGGACCTGCTCGGACTGCTGGCCGAAGAAGCTTCCCACTACCGTGCCAATGTAGGCGGAGAGTCCGTCATGATTGAAGGCGAAGCGCACCTGCTGCGCCGGTTGCTGCGCAATCTGCTGGAGAATGCGCAACGCTACGGCGATGCAACTCCTGTCGATGCGGAAGTAAGGCATGACGAAGGGTATGCAATACTCACCGTATGCGACCGCGGCACGGGCGTTCCTGCAACAGAGCGCGACCGCATTTTCGAACCCTTCTACCGGCCTGCGGATGTGGCAGAAGGCTCGCATGGCGGGGTTGGTCTCGGCCTGTCGCTGGTCCGGCAGATTGCCGAACGGCATGGCGGGTCGGTGACATGCCTGCCGCGAGAAGGCGGCGGCAGCTGCTTCGAACTCAGATTGCCGCTGGATCCCTCAGGCCTCTGATTTCCTGTAAGTAGAAAGCCTGCAAGAGAAAGAATTAGCCACCGATATCGATCTGAACATTCCCGTCTTCGATACGAACAGCAAAGGTCTCGATATCCTCATAAGCCGGTGGCGTGAGCGCACGGCCATCGCGAATACAGAAGCGCGCACCGTGCCGCGGACAGATGATCTGGTCGCCCTCGCACGTGCCGCTCGCCAGCTCGCCGCCATCGTGTGTGCAGACATCGGCAATGGCATAGAGCTCGCCATCGAGATTGAATACAGCTATCGGACCGATTTCGGATGCTACGATTGTACGTGCTCCCGCAGGAAGAGCCTCTTCACGGCACACATCAACCCATTCAGCCATTCAGAACATCCCCAGATGCAGGCGAGCTTCATCACTCATCATGGAACGATCCCACGGCGGATCGAATACCAGCTCTACGTTCACATCAGTCACATTCGGCACGGACAATATCTTCTGCCGCACATCATCGACAATAAACGGGCCCATGCCGCAGCCGGGTGCGGTCAGTGTCATCACCACATCAACATGATTACCTCCTGCATCGGTATCCACTACATGGCAATCGTACACTAGCCCCAGATCGACGATATTCACCGGAATTTCCGGGTCGTAGCAGGTTTTCAGCACACTCCACAACTCGGCTTCATCCACCGGACCATTGGCAGCCTTTTTCTCCGGCTCTTTCTCCTGCACACCCTCCAGATCATCCACTGTCAAACCCAGCGCATCGATATCCTTACCCTCGATACGTGCCAGATTGTAATTCACGCTGACCGTGACGCTGCCACCCAGTTGCTGGGTGATACGCACCTCTGTACCCACCGGGATGGTAATCGGGGTCCCCAGCGGAATCAGCGTTGCATCGCAGTCGCGAGTCGTGGTGATCGGCTCTTCGTAAGTCACGATTATTCCGTTTTTGCCACTTCGTGCCGATTTTCGACCGCCGACTTCATGGTATGCCAGCAGAGGCTGGCGCACTTGATACGGCTGGGGAACTCACGCACACCGGAGAGCACTGCCAGTTTTCCGAGTTTCTCTTCATCCGGTGCCTCTTCCAGATCGGAGGTCACCATATGCTGAAAATTGCGAAACTGCTGCTGAAATTCATCGACATGTTTTCCCTTCATCGCTTCGGTCATAAGCGAAGCCGATGCCACCGAAATGGCGCACCCCTCGCCCTCGAAGCGCACATCCTCGATCAAACCTTCATCATTCACCTTGAGATAGATATGCAACTTGTCTCCGCATAGCGGGTTATAGCCCTCGGCCTCACGATTGGCTCCGGCAAGCGTGCCGAAATTACGCGGGCTCTTGTTGTGATCGAGAATCACCTGCTGATAAAGATCTCGTAAATCAAACACGTTTCATTTCTCCGAACCCACGACTTTACGCGCTAAGCTGCTTTTTTTTAAGCATTTATACCCATGTACTTTTCAGTGCTATCAAACAACAGGGGCCCCTTGCATGCAAGGAGCCCCTCATCGTGTCACAGCCGGATTTAATCGACTTCGTCTTCCCAGTCAGGGAAATTCGGAATGTCGACGGTATCATCATCAAATACACCCTTCGCAGCCTCGGTATGGCATTTATTGCAGTAGGAGAGCGAGCGCACCTGTCGATTGTCCTGAATCATCTTGCGCGGAATCTCATCGTGCTTCTTCTTGATATACGGCACTTCGGTAATACGCAGCGGCGTTACATTATCGTCCAGCGAGCGACGAATCTTGATCGAGCGCTTATAGCGAATAGTCGAATCCGCTGAATTGCTGGTCAGAAACTGCAATACAGCTACGCGATCCATTTCCGGCAATTCGGCATTTTCGCCGAAGTGATCCTCCAGCTCTTTCGGCTCCATCAGTTTCATCCAGGAGCGCTTCGGCAGCAGGCCAGGCTGATAGGCAAAATGGCATTCACCGCAGCTCTCGGCATACTTGATATCGACAACCGGAGCTACACCCTTGTGCCTTGGAAACAGGCCGAGGAACTTGTCCGAAGCCACGGCAGTCGGGACATAGATTGCAACAGCGATCAATAACAGGAACATTCTTTTCATTTATTTTCTCTCTTATTCAACGGTATTTGTCTAGCTACAGGGTGCTCAAATATTTGAGCGCATCACCCTTCTCCTGAGCAGTGCATTCGCGACCAATCGTCCATTTACAGTTGCGCAGAAACCACTTCTCGATCTTGGCTGCATCGGTAAAACGCTCAGGATTAACCGAAAGCGCCATTGGCTCAATCACCTTGCCGGTTTTTTTATGACTTCCTACTTTCTTCAGATCGGTGCCATGGCAGGAGGTGCAGGAGCGTTGTGGACCGCCATCAGGAGCATCAAATTTTCGATGCCACATTTTATCGCCTCTCGCAGCAGAAAAGCCTTTGGCGCCCTCGGCTTCATAACTCTTCAGTCTTTCCGGAATGGCGCTACTGGCGGCAAATGCCGCACCAGACACAAAAAGGAATAACAGGGCTGCAATAAGTTTTGATGAAGGGTTCATATGTTAAAACTCCAGATAAATTGCCGTCGCCATCAATCCGGCACCGGCCATCCCGGCTGCGGCATGCGTTCCCTTCGAATTCGAGCCATAGACTTTAGGCCCCTTCGAAACGGCCAGCACATATGCAGCGGTTCCGAGAATGCCAAGGATCATATGTGCGGTATCCGGATCGAGAAAATCAGGAGTCAAATCGTCGGCGTGCAGCAACAACCCGGACATGACCGCCGCACCACCCAATGCTGCAGCCGATATTGCCGCATAATGATGGAATCCCTTCTGGGCCGGTTGACCGGCTGCTGCCGGATTGTCATTTTCAGGAGCGGTCGCCCCTGCGGCCAGCGCAGACACCAGCGACAGCACACCAACATAGCCATGCATTTTATTCAGGGTGAATGCAGACTCCTCGAATTCAGACTGGTATCCCATTGTCGCATCCGAACCTGCACCCGTTGCATTGGCTGCAAGCTCAATGGTGCTATGATCATACAGCGATGGATAAAAATTCATGTTCGCCGTATCAAGCCTCAATTCATCGGCAGCTTGTGCTTGTCCCGTGCACAGGCCGAAAATCGCTACGGTCGCAAAGAGATAATGTGTCCATTTCATTTTAAATCTTCCTTCTTCTATTGAGTCTTGCCGCAGCTTTGGCTGTGCGTGACGAACGCGCTGCAGCGAATTTTAGTCTTGCTGCCTTTCCTGTCCATCTAACATGGCACGCACAAAGTTCTCCTTATGCTGAATAGTGGCCACCAGTACGCCCAACAGGTGCAGCCCCACCATCGCCAGCAGCACTTCCGGCAAAAACTTGTGCAGGCTCCTGGCCAAATGCCCACAGGCATCGCTGATGGCAACCTGCATGGCCCATAGCGGCCCTTCATACTCACCCCAGGCCTCGTATACAAATCCCGATCCAACCATAACCGCAAGCACGCCTAGCAACGCAAATACCATCAGGGCGCCTGCCGGATTATGGCTGGCATAGTGCCTAGGGTTGTTCATTACAATACTTTTGAAATAGGAAAAGGTTTCTACCGGCGAATATATGAAATTTTTAAAACGGGCATTGACGCCGCCGATGAAACCCCAGATGAAGCGCCCGATGATCAGAAGCGTAATGAGATAGCCAAACCAGCTATGCAAATCATCCACGCTGAATTCGCCGGTAAACCAGACCAGTACAAAAGAAAGCACCAAGCTCCAATGAAAGACCCGGACGAACAAATCCCATTTGACCGTCTCTGTGCTGCTCATCGTATCCACCTGCAGAGAAAAAGAATCGCACCGTACATAAACGCGGCGCATTCTCAACAGGTTTGTTTGACTATGTCAACAAACTTTGTGCGTGTTTCAGCGCTGCAAACAGTACGTCAATCTCTTCGCGTGTATTGTAGGCTGCAAACGAGGCGCGTGCCGTGGCAGGCACATTAAAATGCTGCATCACCGGCATAGCGCAGTGATGCCCTGCGCGAATCGCCACACCCTCCCGATCGAGGATGGTGCCGAGGTCGTGCGGGTGCATCCCCTGAAACACCATCGACAGCACGCTCGCCTTGTTCGCAGCTGTACCGATGATGCGTAGCCCCTCAAAGGTTTCCGCTTTCTTTGTGGCGTATTCAAGTAATGTGCGCTCATGCGCAGCAATATCCTCGATGCCAACCTGGGCAAGAAAATCGACCGCGGCACCGAAACCGATGGCGCCGGAGATATTGGGCGTGCCCGCCTCAAACTTGTAAGGTAGCGAGTTGTATTCGGTCTTCTCAAAAGTGACCATGGCGATCATATCGCCGCCACCCTGATACGGCGGCATCACCTCAAGCAACGCCTCCTTTGCATACAGGATTCCGATTCCGGTCGGGCCATACATCTTGTGCGCACTGGTCACGTAGAAATCTGCATTCAGCTTCTGCACATCCACCGGCATATGCGCCACCGACTGCGCGCCATCCACCAGCACTTTCGCGCCCGCAGCATGGGCTTGTCGAATGATCTCCGCCACCGGATTGATTGTACCCAACGCATTGGACTGGTGGACGACGCCGACCAGCTTTGTGCGCTCACTCAGTTGTGCCCTGAACTCCTCCATGATGATCTCACCGGCATCATTAATCGGAATCACCTTGAGCGCAGCACCACTACGCTCGCACAGCATCTGCCACGGCACGATATTGGAGTGGTGTTCCATCTCCGAGATAAGGATCTCATCACCCGCGCCGATATTGGTGCCACCCCAGGATGTAGCGACCAGATTGATCGCTTCGGTGGCACCACGCACGAACACGATCTCCGCTGTGGACGTAGCGTTGATGAGTTGGCGAAGCTTCTCGCGTGCGCCCTCATAGGCTGCGGTGGCGCGTTCGGAGAGCATATGCACGCCGCGATGTACATTGGCATTGTCGCGTTCGTAATAGTTATTAATCGCCTCAATCACGCTCTTGGGCTTTTGCGTGGTCGCAGCATTATCGAGATAAACCAGCGGCTTGCCGTAAGCCTGCTGATGCAGAACCGGAAACCCCGCCCGCAGCTTTTCCACATCAAACTTCATGCAACAACTCCCCGGCCGACTCGCCATGCGGAATCTTGGTGAAGGCAACCTTCTCGACAAAGCTACGAACATCAGCATTTGCCATCGCCGCCACCACCGTATCGGCAAAAGCGACGGTCAAAACTTCGCGCGCCTCTGCTTCCGAAAGACCTCGGCTCTGCAAATAAAACAGTTGATTTGCATCGAGCTGGCCGACCGTCACACCATGCGCGCACTTCACATCGTCGTTGTAAATCTCGAGCTCCGGCTTGGTATCGATCTCAGCCTGTTTCGATAACAGCAGATTGGCATTGGACTGGGCAGAGTCGGTTTTCACAGCACCCTCCGCCACCACGATCTTGCCGTTGAATACGGCGTGCGAGCGACCCGATAGCACACCACGATAATTCTCCCGGCTACTGCAATAAGGAGCCAGATGCCGGACACATGTATGGTGATCGCTATGCTGACGCCCATCGGTCAGATACAGGCCGTTGAGCTCACAGGCAGCTCCCGGCTCATTCAGCTCCAGCGAAACATCAAGGCGCGAGAGCGCTGCTCCCAGCGCAACCGCATGCGAGATATAACGGCTGTCTCGGCTCTGGGCAACATCGAGGCGACCGACATGAAACTGCCGGGCTCCCTCTTTCTGAATTCGATAGTGTGAAAGCTGTGCACCTTCGGCGAGACGAATCCGTGTAACGATGTTGGTCAGCCCTGAGTCTGCTTCACCCACAAACTGCTCGATCAGCTCCGCTTCGGCCTGGCGCCCCAGCATGATGCTGTGCCGGATGTGCAGAGGTTCGCCATTGCCCAGGTGAATCACGCACAACGGCTTGTCGAGACGAATCCCGTCCGCGATCCGGACCGATATACCATCGCTTGCCAATGCCGCATTCATGGCAACAAAACCGTTAAACAGCGGCGCAGTATCCGGCACATCGAAATATGCCAGCGAACGTTCCGGGTCGTGCTCGAACAGGTCGGCCATGGTGGCAACCTTCACGCCCTTCGGAAGCTCGGAGGAGAGTCCAGGCAAGAACCGCCCACCGGCGATCACCAACCGGTAGGCATCAAGACCGGGAATCATTGCGGCTTCGACATTCGCCGAGCCAAGTTTAATTACCGCTGTATCTGTGCTCTCCAGCAATGCCCTCACACGAGAAATATCGGTATATTTCCAATCCTCATCGCGCTTTTCCGGCAAGCCGGCTGCTTGCAAAATGTCGAGTGCCGCCTGCCGGTGTGTACGAATCACATCGTGTGCCGAACCCGGCAGCGTGGCGATATCGGGAAGCACCAGCGTCATGCGGCCGCCTCTTCACGCACCCAATCGTAGCCGCGCTCCTCCAGCTGCAATGCCAGTTCCTTACCGCCGGATTTGAGAATGCGGCCATCCGCCAGCACGTGTACTACGTCCGGCTCGATGTAGTTCAAGAGGCGCTGATAGTGCGTCACCATGACGATGGAGCGCTCGGCATCGCGCAATTTGTTCACGCCGGTGGCCACGATACGCAGTGCATCGATATCCAGTCCTGAGTCGGTCTCGTCCAGAATCGCAAGACTCGGCTCCAATACCGCCATCTGGAAAATTTCGTTGCGTTTTTTCTCGCCACCGGAAAAACCTTCGTTCACCGAGCGCTGCAAAAAAGATGGATCGAGCTCGACCAGTTTCGATTTCTCACGCACCAGTTGCATGAAATCCATGGCATCAAGCTCAGGAAGCCCTTGCGCCTTGCGCTTGGCGTTCAGCCCCGCTTTCAAAAGGTAAACATTGTTCACGCCGGGAATCTCGACCGGATATTGGAAAGCCAAAAACACACCGGCCCAGGCACGCTCTTCCGGTGCCATCTCCAGCAAATCATTGTCGTTGAAACTCACGGTACCCTTGGTGACTTCGTAGCCGCCGCGCCCGGCAATCACATTGGAGAGCGTGCTCTTGCCCGAGCCGTTCGGTCCCATAATGGCATGCACCTCACCAGCCTTCACCGTGAGATTGATCCCTTTCAGAATCTCCTTGCCGTCGACAGAGGCATGTAAATTTTCAATCTTAAGCATGATCTATTCCTTTCCTAACCGCAGAGGACGCAAAGGTTCGCAAAGTTTTCTGATTGCATCGGAGCCATACGTGCATCACCGATTTGCTTTGCGTTACTCCGCGTACTTTGCGGTTCTCATTCTTAACCAACAGCACCTTCAAGACTCACTTCCATCAGCCTATTGGCTTCGACTGCAAATTCCATCGGCAACTCGTTGAACACATCTTTGCAGAAGCCATTCACGATCAGATTCACCGCATCCTCTTCGCCGATGCCGCGCTGCATGCAATAAAAGAGCTGGTCGTCACCAATCTTCGAGGTAGTGGCTTCATGCTCAACAATCGCGCCAGGATTCTTCACTTCGACATACGGGAAAGTGTGCGCGCCACAGTTGCTGCCAAGCAGCAGCGAATCGCACTGTGTGTAGTTGCGAGCCCCATCTGCCGATCCGGTAATTTTGACGAGCCCTCGATACGACTGCTGACCATGGCCTGCCGATATTCCCTTGGAGACGATGGTGCTACGCGTATTTTTTCCGACATGCACCATCTTGGTACCGGTGTCGGCCTGCTGGTGCATCTTGGTCAGCGCCACCGAATAAAATTCGCCAACGGAATCGTCTCCCACCAACACGCAACCGGGATATTTCCAGGTGATGGCGGAACCGGTCTCCACCTGGGTCCAGGAGATCTTCGAACGTTTGCCGCGGCACTCGCCGCGCTTGGTCACAAAATTGTAAATGCCCCCGACACCATTCTCATCGCCGGGATACCAGTTCTGAACGGTGGAATATTTGATCTGCGCATCGTCCAGCGCCACCAGCTCTACCACCGCTGCGTGCAACTGATTCTCGTCACGCTGCGGTGCCGTACACCCTTCGAGGTAGGAGACGTAAGCGCCTTCATCCGCGATAATCAGCGTGCGCTCGAATTGCCCGGTGTTCATCGCATTGATGCGGAAATAGGTAGAGAGCTCCATCGGGCAGCGCACTCCCTTCGGGATATAAACGAAAGAGCCATCGGTAAAAACCGCTGAATTCAATGCGGCATAGAAATTATCGGTGGTGGGAACAACGGTGCCAAGATATTGCTGCACCAGCTCCGGATAATCGCGCACCGCCTCAGAAATCGGACAGAAAATCACACCCGCCTCCTTCAGCTTGCCTTTGAAGGTAGTGGCTACCGATACCGAATCGAACACCGCATCCACGGCTACGCCCGCCAACATCTCCTGCTCGCGCAGCGGGATGCCGAGCTTTGCATAGGTCTCCAGCAATTTTGGATCAACCTCATCGAGACTCTTGGGCCCATCGCCTTTTTTCTTGGGTGCTGAGTAATAGGAGATCGTCTGGTAATCGATTGCCGGATACTCCACATGTGCCCAGTGCGGCTCGGTCATGGTCTGCCAATGCCGGAACGCTTCAAGACGCCAGTCGAGCAGCCACTTGGGCTCTTCCTTCATGGTGGAGATGTGCCGAATCACATCCTCATTCAATCCCGGCGGCAACGTTTCCGCTTCAATGTCAGTGGTGAAGCCTGCGGTGTACTCTCGCTTGGCAAAATCCTCCGCTTGTCGGTCTGTCATTAGGATTGCCCACTCGTCTGAATCGGAATGTTTGTCGCTCTTTCGAGCTTGAAAATTGGCAGAAATCCGGGCTCAGCCATTTCGGCCAATGAGATGGTGCTGAGCACCTGCCGCACCGCATCATTGATGCGCTGCCAGTTGGCGCTATTGGCGCAATGTGGCATCTGCTCACAATCGCACTCATCCAAATTGCACTCCGTCAACGCAATGGAGCCCTCAAGCACATCTATAAGCTCACGCATGCTGATGGATTCAGCGGACTTGGCGAGGGAATAGCCGCCGTTGGCACCGCGGGTGGATTGCAGGAAGCCGCCATGTAAAAGAATCTGCAGAATTTTACTCACAGTCGGCAATGGCAAGCGCGTGGCCTCGGAAAGGCCTGCGGACGTGTGCACACGCACATCGGATGTCGCCATATAGGTCATCAGCACGATGCCGTAGTCGGTCAATTTGGTCAGTCTTAGCATTGCCACCTCGATTAAAACAGGACCAATCTTATCCTATTTAGAAAGAAGAGCAATACAGTATAGATTAGTGATGAGGCCTTATTGATATAATTGTTTTTTAGATCAGCGAGTTAGATCGACTGAATAACACGAAGCAATCGGGTTCGCACTGCCTGTGCCACCTCATCCACGCCCGGTCGCTGCACCATCCCGATCACGGAAACCGGATCCATGAACTCCACATGAATCGTATCTGATAAATCCTGTCGCACCACCACATTACACGGAAGCAACAAACCAATGGATGGCTCGGCATCCAGTGCGCGCGATGCCAGTGGCGGATTACATGCACCCAGAATTCGATAAGGAGGCATATCTTTCTGCAGCTTGGCTTTCATTGTAGCGGCAACATCGATATCGGTGAGCACACCGAACCCCTCCTCTTTGAGTGCTGCAGTAACACGTTCAATCGCTTCATCGAAGCCCATCGAAACTTCGCAGCCGAAACCGTAGCGTGCAAACTTGATATCCCCATGGCTCTTACTCTCACTGGTATCCGCAGCGACCGAATGGGTGGCATGCTCAACTTCGATGCGCTTCTGCACCTCTTCGATGGAGCGCTTGAAATGCTCGCCACGAGGCGTGGCGGTTACCGTAAACCCCTCTTTTTGCACACGGACGACAATCAGACCAATCAGCGCCGCCATCAAAATAAATGCCAAAATCAACGTATAGAGAATCCAGTCGCCCGCCATACTCACCTCCTCAGAGCTATGTCAGATATTTCCCAGCTTAGCCGCAACGCTGCACCAAAGCCAACCTCAGCTACAGCGAACCAGCCACCCTGCAGAAGTAATCGGTTTCGACCATGTCGATCCCTAAATTCAGCAATCGCTCCGCCTCCGCTGCATCATTGCAGGTATACACAGCAATTTTTGTGCCTGACGCTCGCCACTGCTCCAGAGCTTGCATATCCGTCACATCCAGAAAAACATACTCCGGAACCCTGACGAAATTTGTCACCCCTTCGGCGACCCAACCGGTTACGAAGCCGGCCTTTTGCGCAGCTTCGATCAACGACGGTGAACTGCTGATTAGCACAATGCGTGATTTGAACGCGGCCACTATCCCGGAAACCACTTCGATGACCAGGTCTGCACTCATCTGCTCAAGACATTCCTGCTTGATTTCGAGGAAAAAGTTCGGCGCTGACGGCAACGCTGCAAACCAGCTAACAAAATCCACGAGACTAAGCAGCGGGAGCTCCGCGCATCGCTCGCTCAACTCTGCATAGTGAAGCTTGGAAACCATCCCCTCTTTTCCGCACATGCGGCAAATATCGGCATCGTGCATAAACAGTGGCACCTCGTCCTTGCTCAGCTGAATATCCCCTTCAAGCCATCGAGCACCGGCATTCACTGCCGCCTGAAATGCGCCCAGCGTATTTTCGGGGTGATGTGTCTGATCTCCGCGGTGCGCCACGATGCGGTTCTGAAAACTGTTCATATCAGGTTGATAGACTTGGCAGTGCAAAGTTGCAAGCAACAAAAAGAAAAACCCGCCGGAGCATAAGCTCTACGGCGGGCTGTATAAAAATCCTGGCGTCGTCCTACTCTCCCGTAGGGAACCCCTGCTGTAGCATCGTGCTAAGGTCCTTGCCTCGAACCCCTTGTATTCCTGTCATTCTTTCCTGGTATGAACCAGAACATCTTCCAATGATGGCTTGTGCATGAAGACCGGCGGATATAAGTCAGGTCCGCCACATTTATAGCCTGATGGTATCAATGGATCAGTCGGCTTGGGGTATTCTCTGTAATAAGAGTTGTTTAGAACCTGAACACCGTTCATGGATACTTCACCGTATACACCTGGTGTTTTTACTTGATACATTCCGGCAGGCGATATCTTGGCAATGGTATCAGAAGATAAAAGTACCATTGAAGCAATAACATTCGCAAATGAATTCCCGTAGCCCTTGTTCATAAACTTCACTTTAATAGCAAGGCTTTTAACGGTTTTGTTCATGTCTCTTTCGGAAAAATACAGCATAAGCCTTTCGGTATAATGATATGGGCGTTTTGATTTGGAGAAATCCTGACTGGTTTTCGCAAGTCTTATACTCGGGCCTCCATGAATGGTGAGTGCGTATTTCCTCTTTATTTTTGTCAAGGTAAAATCCAACCGGAAGTTTTTTCCATAAACGGGGGTATCTATGCTTCCATCGTAAGAATTTTCGGTGTAACGCCATAATATAACATATGGGCTATAAACAATCCCTGCCTGATGAGACCTCCCTCCGACGATTGAAAGAAATGTATTGCTGTGGGAATTCAAATGCAGCTCAGGATTGGTATTGTAGTAATGAACCACACCTGCAGGGTAGGCATACAATCGTACTGGATCTTCCAGGGTCCCCATGGAATGGATAATTTTTATCTGGTGAATGGTGTGAGACTGAATTTCTTGAGAAAAAATGCTAATTGGTGATGAAGATTTTTCCATGATTGTAAACGTGCCATCAGATTGCACGGGTGTGGTTTTTACGGTTGGGACATGTGGATGATAGCAGCCCCATGAAGCAGGCCCACCACAAACCTGGCTTCTACTTTCTCGATATGTTGCATAAAGAAGCTCACCTCCTGAGACCGGTGTGCAGTCGAAGTTCACCAGCTTACCGTAAATGCTGTAATCCTCGCTCTTTGGCACATAAAACAAATTGCATGATGACAAAAGCAGACAAAAAACTATGAATATAGATTCCTGCAATAATGGAAAAGAAGGAACAGATATTTTCTTGAGAACTCCCATCAAGAAAATTTTATCAGACCAATCAATAGGCCAGACTTTGTTTTGCGCATTTTCATACCCCTCCCCTAATCAATCTATTTTACCATAGAGTGGCTTAACTTCACATCCTTCGCAATCACCTGCGACCCTTAAACGTTGTGTATGGAAGATAAAACTCGTTGGGCTAGGTTTGGAGTGACAAATCACAACATGTGATAGTCGATTTAAACAACCGCAGGATGATTTTTCCAGGAAGAGAAACCTGCAGCGTTCCTGCTGCACATGGAAATAAATGATCAGCAAAATAAAAACCCGCCGGAGCATAAGCTCTACGGCGGGCTGTAAAAAAATCCTGGCGTCGTCCTACTCTCCCGTAGGGAACCCTACAGTACCATTGGCGCAGAGGATCTTAGCTTCTGAGTTCGGAATGGGATCAGGCGTTTCTTCCTCGCTATGGACACCAGGAAACTGGTATCAAGTTGAAGTTTTATATAATTATTTAATGTCTCTAATGTCTTAACGTTGCATGATCAAGCCGCACGGGCAATTAGTACTGGTCAGCTCCATGTGTTGCCACACTTCCACACCCAGCCTATCAACGTGGTAGTCTTCCACGGCCCTTTAGGGAGCTTAAGCTCCGGGAGAATTAATCTCGAGACCGGCTTCCCGCTTAGATGCCTTCAGCGGTTATCCGTTCCAAACGTAGCTACCCTGCAATGCTCTTGGCAGAACAACAGAAACACCAGAGGTTTGTCCATCCCGGTCCTCTCGTACTAGGGACAGATTCTCTCAATTCTCCAACGCCCACGGTAGATAGGGACCGAACTGTCTCACGACGTTCTAAACCCAGCTCACGTACCACTTTAATCGGCGAACAGCCGAACCCTTGGGACCTGCTCCAGCCCCAGGATGTGATGAGCCGACATCGA
>JBNLAN010000008.1:0-145619 GCA_050302175.1 Mariprofundaceae bacterium
GATATGCTTCTGATTCCGGAACACGATGCGAATGGCGAGGTGGTAACAGTACTCGGTATTGCGCGCGATATCACCGAGCGTAAGCGGGCGGAAGAGGCGCTGCGCAGCAAGCATGATCAGCTACGCAGCATCTACGCCACCAGTCCGGTGGGTATCACCATGCTCGATCGAAACGGGCAGATTATCGATGCCAATCCTCAGGCAGAAAAGGTGCTGGGACTGAAAAAGAGGGATCTTTTACAGCTTCAGTACAACAACCATGCATGGAGCATTTCCAATTTTGACGGCTCACCGTTCCCCGATGATCAACTGCCATTCGCGCGCGTGAAAGCGACCGGAAAACCGGTCAGGGATGTGCAGCATGCCATTCAATGGCCCGATGGACGGCGTGTACTCCTCTCTGTCAATGCTGCACCGCTGTTTGATCAATCGGGCCAGTTCGATGGAATGATCGCTTCGATTGAAGAAATTACCGAACGCAAACAGGCGGAAGAGGAGTTAAAGGAGAATCAGGAGCAACTGATCGAATCGCAGCGCATCGGTCACATGGGCAGCTGGTATATGGACCTGGCGACAAACGAGGTTTTCTGGTCGGAAGAGCTGTACAAGATGTACGGCTACGACCCGGCGCTTCCGCCTCCGCTCTATACCGAGTCGGCGAAGCTCTTCACTCCGGAGAGCTGGGAACGTTTGAGCTCCGCCATCGCAGAGGTTGCGGAAACCGGCACCCCCTACGAACTCGAACTGGAGATGGTGACCAAAGAAGGCGGCAAGTGGATGCTGGCGCGCGGGGAACTGGTGCGGAACGAAGAGGAGAAGCCCTTCAGGATACGGGGCGTGGTACTGGATATCACCGAGCGCAAACTGGCCGAGAAGGCCATCAGGGAAAAACAGGAGCAATTGCTTGAAGCCCAGCGCATAGGAAAAATCGGCAACTGGTGGCACAACACGGTAACGGGAGAAATGTACTGGTCGGAGGAGTTTTTCAATATCCTCGGCATCCCGCCTCAAAAGCCCTCGGTCGAACTCGGCTTCTCTCTGATCCACCCGGACGACTATCAACTGCTGCAAGGAGACATGGAATTATCGGCAAATAAAAATGGAGAGTTCGAGCAGGAGTTCCGAATCATCAGGCCGGACGGAGAAACACGCTGGATTCATAATCGCTGGATACGGATTACCGATAAGAGCGGCAAAGAGATCAAGCGTGTCGGCACCCATCAGGATATTACTGAACGCAAACAGGCGGAGATGGAGATGTATCGTCTGAACCGCGAACTGCATGCAATCAGCAACTGCAATCAGGCGCTAATGATGGCCACGGATGAACAGGCACTCCTCAACGATATTTGCAACATCATATGCAACGAGGCCGGATACCGGCTGGCATGGGTCGGCTATGCCGAAAACGACGAGGCCAAGACGATCAAGCCTGTCGCCTGGGCTGGAGAGGGTAGCGACTATATCGCCAATGCCGAACTGAGCTGGTCGGAGGATTTGGAACACGGAAAAGGCCCTGCCGGAATCGTCATCCGCACTGGCAAAACTATCTATGTTGAGGATTTTGAAGACTCTGAGCTTATGAAGCCCTGGCAGCAGAGCGCTCTGCAGCATGGCTACCACTCCGGCATTGCCTTGCCGCTGAAGGACGCGAAAGGGGAACCGTTCGGCACCCTGCTGATCTACTCCGAAGAGAAAAATGCCAGCAGCCCGGATGAAATCCGCCTGCTGGAAGAGCTGGCCGGAGACCTAGCCTACGGCATCACCAATCTGCGCACCCGCATCGAGAGCAAGCAAGCCACCGAAGCACTTGCGGAGAGTGAAAAGCTACAGCGACTGCTGCTGGATACCCTTACCCAGCATGTCTTTTATAAGGATCGCGATTCCATATATATATCCTGTAACAAAACCTTTGCCGAAGGGAGAGGTATTAAACCGGAAGAGGTGGTAGGGAAAACCGACTTCGATTTGTTTCCTGCAAATCTGGCAGAAAAGTACCAGGCTGACGATAAAGCGGTGATGAAATCAGGAGTGCCAAAAGTTGTCGAGGAGCCATACGAGGCCAATGGCAAAAAAGCATGGGTGCATACCGTCAAAACGCCAATGCGAGATTCGGAAGGAAATGTCACCGGCGTGCTGGGTATCTTCTGGGATATCACCGAACAGCATCGTGCAGTGCAGGAGCTTGAGCAGAGCCAGGCCAATCTGGCCGAAGCACAGCGCATTGCCAAACTGGGAAGCTGGGAGTTGAACCTCGTAACTGACGAATTGACCTGGTCTGACGAGATGTATGAAATCTTCGAAATTGATAAAGCGGAATTCGGTGCCTCTTATGAAGCGTTTCTGGGCACCATTCATCCCGACGACCGCGACATGGTCGACAAGGCCTATACGGACTCGGTAAAGGAACATAGCAACTACGAAGCCGTCTATCGCCTGCTAATGAAAGATGGCAGCATCAAATTCGCCCAGGCGCAAGGGCGCACAGACTACGATAGCAATGACAACCCATTGCGTTCGGTTGGCACGGTACAAGACATTACACATCAGCAAGAGGTTGAGGAGCAGTTGAGGCAGGCACAGAAAATGGAGGCGGTCGGCACGCTGGTCGGTGGTATCGCCCACGATTTCAACAATAAACTGGCTGCCATCACCGGAAACCTCTATCTGGCACTCAATAGCATCGATAAAAACTCGGAGACGGCAGACCGCCTGAGATCGGTGGAAACACTGAGTATGGAAGCTGCCAACATGGTCAAACAGCTCTTGACCTTCGCACGCAAAGGCACAGTAGAAATGGCACCGGTAACACTGGTGAACTTCATCAAGGAGTCGGCAAAACTCAACCGGGTTGCCATTCCGGAAAATATCCACCTTTCAGTGGATTACGGAGAAGACCCGCTCCCTATCACAGGCGACATCACCCAACTTCAGCAGCTTTTTCTCAACCTGTTGACCAATGCCCGTGATGCCGTGGAAGGGGTAGAGAGAGCACGCATCGATATAACCCTTCGGCATTACAAACCTACCGAAGATTTCCGCAACCACCATCCGGAAGTCAGCCATGTCGAAGATTTCGCCTGTCTGCAGCTATGCGACAACGGGCACGGCATTGCACCGGAATACCAAAAGCAGATATTCAACCCGTTCTTTACCACCAAAGAGATTGGAAAAGGTACGGGGCTGGGGTTGGCAATCGTTTACGGCGTGGTGCAATCGCACCATGGTGCAATCGAAGTGAAAAGCTCGCCGGAGCAAGGCACCTGCTTCTCCGTTTACCTGCCACTTCTGATGGATACTGAAACCGTTCACGCTCCTGTTCAGTCAAAAAATATTTTGAAAGGAAAAGGCGAGACCATCCTGCTGGCCGATGACGATATCGCAGTGCTGCAAACGCTGGCGGACGTGCTGACATCGCTCGGGTATTATGTGTTAAAGGCCCGGAATGGACTCGAAGCGGTTGAACTCTTCCGTCAACATGCAGCCGATATCGATCTGGTTATTCTCGATATCATTATGCCGGAAATGAAAGGGCCGAAGGTTGCTGAGCGGATTCGGGAAATTGATCCCGACATAAAACTCCTTTTCGCTACCGGCTACGAGAGCCCGCAAAATAAAGAGGCAATTCTGAGCGATACCGGAATTCTGGCCAAACCCTTCGATATGGACCGGGTGAGTCGCACGATCCGGGAGCTTCTGGATAGCTGACTGGACGCAAGATCGGGATCAATACTCCGGCGGAGCCACCGGCTCAAGACTCAGAATAAAGTCAGCCAGTTCGTTGCGCTCGGCCTCGGTCGTCTGGTCTCCCATCGGCGGCATCATCGCCCCGCCGGTATACCGGATCCACTGCTTGCTACCGCCATTGACGATCTGGTCGATAATCGCCTGCTTACCCTTCTTTTTGTCATCCTTGTATTTGTAGGCCACCCATGAAAAAGCGGGGCCAACCAGCTTGCCATCGATTTTATGGCAAGCCGCACACATCGACTTTTTGGCCAATGGCGGCATTACCGGTTCGGCAATAGCTGCGGCAGGTGCGCACAGCACGGCCATCGCCACCAGCACCCAAAACATATTCACAATTCTCATTGTTACCTCCTCTGGATCAGCGGCCTCTGGCCTGCATGATCTGCGGCAAATTCTCCTCAATCCAGTCGGCCAGCGCTTCGACGCGTACGGCCAGTTCCTCGCCGAGTGGCGTCAGGCTGTACTCCACATGCGGAGGCACCACCGGATAGGCGACACGCTTCACAAAGCCGTCGCTCTCCAGCCATTGCAAAGTCTGGGCCAACATCTTTTCGCTCACACCATTCACTTTGCGGCGCAATTCGGCAAAGCGGTGCGTACCGGAACGAAGCGCCACCAGCACCAGCACACCCCAGCGGCTGGTGACATGCCGAAGTATCTCGCGGGACGGACAGGCAACGGCAAACAGTTCGCCCCGCCGCATTAGCTCCGAAATTCCGTTTTCAGAAGATTTTACCGATTCCATTATACTTACCTCTTTGTGCGTACTTACAAATCGAAAGTATAGTCGTTAAGGTTGCCGCGTCCAAAATGAAATTACGCCACCCGGCCATGAATGGCCGGCTTTAGTGAGCACCACGAATTAAAAGGAGCCAATCATGATTGCCATTACCGGAGCCACCGGCCAGCTGGGCCGGCTCGTTATCAAGGAACTATTGAAAACTGTGCCGGCAGGAGAACTCATCGCCGCTGTGCGCTCCCCCGATAAGGCTGCCGATCTCGCCTCGCAGGGAGTCGAAGTTCGTCAGGCCGACTACGACCGGCCCGAAACGCTGACATCGGCTTTCAAAGGCGTGGAGAAGCTGCTGCTGATCTCCTCCTCCGAAGTAGGCAAGCGAGCGCC
Source organism: Mariprofundaceae bacterium (assembly GCA_050302175.1). Taxonomy (GTDB): domain Bacteria; phylum Pseudomonadota; class Zetaproteobacteria; order Mariprofundales; family Mariprofundaceae; genus JBNLAN01. Next base: position 4,874 of record JBNLAN010000008.1, read on the forward strand.
GCAGCACATGGCGGTAATCGAAGCGGCAAAGAGGAGCGGCGTCGAACTGCTCGCCTACACCAGTATCCTGCACTGCGATGACTCGCCGCTGATGCTGGCAGCCGAACACAAGGAGACCGAGGCGATGCTACGCGACTCAGGCCTGCCGCACGTGCTGCTGCGCAACGGCTGGTACACCGAGAACTACACCGCCGGCATTCCGGCTGCGCTGGAGAATGGCGCCGTGATGGGCTGCGCCGGAACCGGCCGCCTCTCCTCGGCGGCCCGCGCCGACTACGCGGCCGCAGCCGCAGCCGTGTTGACCGGAAACGATCAGGCCGGCCGCATCTACGAACTGGCGGGAGATACGGCATGGACACTGGCCGACTTTGCTGCCGAACTCTCGAAGCAGAGCGGCCAGGCCATCGCCTACCAGGATATGCCGGAGAGCGACTACCGCGAGGCACTGGTCGGGATCGGGTTCCCCGAACCTTTCGCCGCCGCACTGGCCGATGCCGAGACCGGTATCGCCAGAGGTGCATTGTTCGATGACGGCTGCCAGTTGAGCCGCCTGATCGGCCGCTCAACCACTCCACTGGCAGATAGCAGTGCCGAAGCATTGGCAAACTGCTGACACAATGGTGTCAGCAGATAATATGCTAAAATATGCTGCCCATGCATAGGAGCCGACAGTCTATGTTTTAACAAATGCGAGGAGGACAGAGTGGACAATCCGGTCAACCAGTTCATCGAAATCGCCCCCGACTGCGAACTCAAGAGGGCCATCGCGCCACAGAAGAGAAGCGGCAAACCCACCATCGCAACCATCGAATACGATCTTCTCTCCTCTCACCCCTATCGATTCAACCTCGAAGAATTGAAATTTGAAGTGGAGGTAAGGCGCAAGGAAATTCCAGAGGCGGAGCTGAGGGTAGAACGACAGACATTATGGGACGCCTTCTTCTCCAGACCCCACGCCTGCATGCGTGCCTCGCCTTTAACCAAGAAGTACGGCTGGGGAGCGCACTACGACGAGCAGGGCCGGATCGCGATCTGTCCTGTCGAAAGCGACGAATACCAGCGCTTCGTCCATGACAGATCGATCAAGAAATTTTACGCCATGCGCAATAAACGGGCATGAAGAGCGGCGAGGCAAAAATCGCCGACCTTGCCAACCTTGGCCCCAAGTCGCAGCAAATGCTGGCACAGGCGGGCATCCACACCATCGGACAACTGCGAGAACTGGGGGCGGTTCGCGCCTATGTTCTCGTCAAGCGAAGTGGTACCAACTGCAGCCTCAATCTTCTCTGGGCGTTGCAGGGAATGCTCTCCGGTCGTCGCTGGCAGGATGTGGCCAAATACGACAGGTTGGCGCTGCTGATGGAGCTGGAAGATGTGGAACGGGAGAGCGATCAATGAGTAAAACCGAGGCAACCGAGTCATTCCTGGAGATCAAAGGCGAACTTCTCTCCTTCGTTTTCCGGCTATTGGCTCACCGTCAGGATGCCGAGGATATCGTGCAGGAGACCTGGATACGTGTGCATGAGAGCATCGATTCGTTTCGCGGCGACTCCTCCTTCAAAACATGGGTCTTCACCATTGCGCTGAATCTGGCGAAGAACCTCATGAGCAGACAGAAACGCTGGGAGGAGAACAGTCAGGACTACGGCGCCCTGCTGCATCAGCACTCCCCCGAACACTGGGCGCTATTCCGCGAGGTGTTCGATTCCACACCCCACAAGCAGTACGAAATCCGTGAGCACATCGCCTACTGCCTGAACTGCATCAACAAGACGCTCGTGACCGAGCAACAGGTCTGCCTGCTGCTCAAAGAGATCTACGAGTTCAAGGTGAGCGAGATTATGGGCATTACCGGGCTCTCCGAGGGCAAGGTGAAGCATGCCATCGCCGATGCGCGCAGGAATATGATCAGGATTTTCGACGAGCGCTGCTCCTTCGTCTCCAAGCAGGGCCACTGCGACCAGTGCACGGCGCTCAAGGGGATTCTGAACCCCGAACAGGATGCGCAGGTCGAGGCCAACAAGATCGCCATGGTCCGCGAGGGCGACTCGCCCGATCGCGAGCATCTGCTCAACCTGCGACTGGCGCTGACCCGCTCCATCGATCCGCTGAACGCTCCCAACACACTCATGAATACCTTCATGCTGGAGAGCCGCGAGGCGTGGGTGGCAGAGGGCAAAAAAAGAAACGTACTGGAGGTTCGTCCGAAATCGACGGCTCATTTGTCTAAGTAGTATCGTCATTCAAAAAGGAGAAAAATATGACCGATACGAATAACAGTGCTTTAGAGATCGTGCAGCAGTATCAGCAATCGATGGGAGAGGGGAACGATGAATGGATAAAGATGATCACGGATGACATCACCTTCACCGGCCCAGCAGTCGGGGTGGTTCGTGGCAAAGATGCATTTATCGAACTGAACAGAGGCTTCTTCCCGATGGTTCGGGGATACCAGCCGATCTCCGCTTTCGGGCAGGGCGTTTTCGCGCTGCTGGAGGGCGTTTTCACCGTGGCCGCACCGAGCGACAAAGAGATCAGCTTCGATATGGCCGAGGTCTATGAGGTGAAGAGCGGTAAAATAAGAGCTGTTCGTGTCTATTACGATGCCGAGGAGTTTCGCAAGGAGTTCGGCTGATGGCAGAGAAGAAGATGACCCACTGGCTCTATCCCGCCAACACGAAATATTACGACGTGCTCGGTGCACTGGCTGAGGAGGAGACCTTCTGGCCGATGAACACGAAGGTCGAAACCGGCGATGTGGTGCTGATCTATCTCGCTGCCCCCTACAAGCAGATCGGTTTCCTCTGCGAGGTGGCCGGAACCGGTTTCACGTCAGACATGGTGATGCCGTATGTGCGCTCCTTCATCAAAGGTTCGCCGAGCCAGGAGAAGGCGGCAAAGCCATTCATGAAGCTGCGCCCGACGCTCTCCATCCCTCTCGACAAGGAGAGCCCGCTCGGGCTCTCCCACCTCAAGGCCCACGGAATGACCGGCATGCTGATGGGGCCGAGGAAGCTCGATAGCAATCCCGAGCTGCTTGATTACATACGGGACTACATCCAAAGGAATCTGCCATGAGTGATGTCATGGGTTATGAAACCGCAGTGCAACGACTGCTGATGGAGCCGGGCGTGGAGCGCTCGACAATGATGGGCTCGCCCTGCCTTCGCTACAGAGGTGCATTTATTGCCATGATGTTCACCAAGGGCAACGGCCTGATCATCAAGGTCTCCCCCGAGCGGGTGAACGAACTGATCGAAGAGGGCTATGGGGTGGAGTTCAATTTCACCAAGAAGCGATTCAGGGAGTGGGTGATCATCCCGCTCGATTACGAGGATGAGTACGAGCGCTATATCCGCGAGGCGCTTAAGTACGCGAAAGGAGAATAGTTTCAGCCGGTTCGGCTGATTCGGGAGGTAACATGAAAACGATGACATGCAAACAGCTGGGCGGGGCCTGCGATCTGGAGTTCAGCGCCGATACATTTGAAGAGATAGCCGAACTGAGCAAGCAACACGGCATGGAGATGTTTCGGCAGCAGGATGCGGCACACCTCAAGGCGATGGAGGAGATGCAGGCACTGATGCAGAACCCCGATGCGATGAATGAATGGTTTGAAAGTAAAAGGAAGGAGTTCGATGCATTGCCTAATGTAGAAAAGTGAATTGCGATTATTTTGGACCAGGCTGACTTACGAAGGCTGCTTCCGCCCGGAAGCGCTCTTCTATTTCGGCAGCCAGGAAGTCATAGACAAATCGAACACGGCGGTTTGTTCTAAGTTCGCGATGGGCGACCAGCCAAACCTCGGCGGTCAGCGGTTCGAGATCCGGCAAAACCCGCTCGACCAGTGGCTCGGCATCTCCAATCTCTTCGGACATAATGCCGATAGCGGCACCAAGTTTGGCAAGCTCCCACTGCACGATGATGCTCTTGGTTGTAAGAGGGAAATTACGGGTGGTCAGCTGAAGTCCGCGCTCATTGAGCATGGCGAGCAGACGCCCCGATCCATCGAACTCCATAAAATCGGCTTCGCTGAAATCTTCGGGCATTTTCGGGTTGCCTAGTTGCCGAAGGTAGTCGGGATTCGCATACAGGCGGGCCTTAACGTCATAGACTTTTTTGCAGATCAGGTCTGGCTGAGTAGGGCGAAAGCTTCGAATGGCGATATCCGCCTCCCGCCGGTTCAAATCGCTTTCGCTGTCCGATGCGATGATCTCGATATGTATACCCGGCTCGATACGGCGAAGCTTCTTGATCATCGGTGGTAACAGTAGTACCGATGTAATTTCTGGTGCGGTAATCGCGATGTTTCCTTCGATGGAATTCGAGCGCCCGCTGGCCGTTAGCGACAATCGGTTGGCCGCATCACCCATCGCGCGTACATGCTCGACCAGGTCCATTCCGTTTGGCGTGAGCTCCAACCCCCGGCCGACACGCTCGAACAGTGCCACTCCCAGTTCGCGTTCGAGAGCGGCCACCTGCCTGCTCAGAGTCGGCTGCGACATCTTCAGGGCACGAGCTGCCGCAGCCAGAGACCCCTCCTCCGCCGTAACAAGAAAAGCCCGGGCCCGGTTCCAATCGAAAGTGATAGATCGCCAATCCATGATATTGGTTAAACCCCTCTCCTATGCAAATATGCATACATAATATTCGGATAGTGCCATATTCATGCGAATGATGCATACATACAATGCGTAATCATCTGAACGCATTGATACGGGTGAAGAGAATAAATAGAGGCTGCACAGGGAGTGGAAAACATGGAGCAAGACGCGAAATTCTGGAACAAGATTGCGGAGAAGTACGCAAGGCAGCCAGTTGCCGATGAGGCGTCTTACCAAAAGAAACTGGAAATAACGCAACGGCTCTTCAAGCCCGATATGGAGGTGCTGGAGCTGGGGTGCGGAACCGGCTCGACCGCCATCGTTCACGCACCGTTTGTAAAGCATATCCGGGCGGTCGATATCTCATCGGAGATGCTCAGAATCGCCAAATCCAAGGCGGATGCAAAAGGCATCACCAACATCACATTTGAATGTGCAGCCATCGATGATCTGAAAGTGGCGGATAAGAGCGTGGATATGGTGATGATGCACAGCATCCTGCACCTGCTGGAAGATAAAGAGGCAGCGATCGGCAGGGTGTATAAGATGCTCAAGCCGGGCGGCTGGTTTGTCAGCAGCACCGCATGCCTTAGCGGCCCTATGCGGTTGCTGAAGCCGGTGATCTCGATCATGCACTGTTTTGGGAAAGCGCCGGAAACAGTGAAGTTTTTTACCGGAAGACAGTTGGTGGAATGCATCGCCGATGCAGGATTTGAAATCGATCAGCAGTGGCAACCGGGCAAGACCAAGGCACTGTTTGTTGTTGCAAAGAAAGTCTGATCCCTGCTGACAGTACGCTGTCAGTAGTTTCTATTTAACCTTCTCCTGCCGGCAAGGTTCGGCGATGTTGTAGAAGGCTGCCGTCAGCTCGTCGCGCAGGGGGCATCATCCATATGCCGGTAGAAGCTCTCGACAAGATTGAGGATAACGCCTTCACCGCCGATGCGTTGGTAGCGGGTGGATTTATCTCTGTTGTCCTGCATTGGAGTGAGTCTAGCCATGCATTTCGAGCGGCTCTACAAAAGAGAGAGTTTGTCGCTCCGGCTACGTCTCCTCACTGCCACTGCCTGCCAACTTGAAAAAGCCGTAACACTTTTCGACATGCTGTTTGATCTCTGCCGGTTTCACACGGTGATCGCCGGTGAGGCCATCCTTATGGTAGGTGATTATGACGACCCAGTTGCCATGCCCTCGAAAAAGCCACTTCTCTTTGTCACCGCACAGTTTTCGGCGCAGAGCATCGGTGACAAAGCGGTTGGCGAAGGCTTCATCGTCGCAATTCACGGCATATCGTTTGTTGAACTCCTGATCACTCGGAAAGGCAACGGGGTCGGGCAGTTTCTCTTTTTCGATACGCTCCAACACGTATCCAACCAACTGAAAAAAGCGGTACATCAGATTCTTCGGTTCGATTTCGAAGTCGGGGATTGGCTCGCTGGTTTTGAATGCAACATAGCTTTTCAGGAAAGTAGCGTAGGCATTATCTATCAGCTCGCCGACGTAGCGGATATCGAAATAGACAAAGTCGCTCTTCTCAGTTCGCCCTTTGATTACGTGATAAATTTCCAAATCCTGCTGATTGGCAAACCGCTCAATTTCAAGGATATCCTGCGGCATATCCGCTTCGGAGCAGTATCTGTATCCCCATGGAAGAATGCTCTTCTGGATCGCATTCATGCGTCGTTTCTCTGCGAAGCGTACTAAAAAACTCATGCTGAATCCCTCGCCGATTGACCGGCACAGTGTTGCTTTAAAGCATCTCCGCACTCCGATCAGATACTATCCATTGTTATAAACAGAAGGCCACCTGTCCAGATTGCAAACAAACTCTCGCTTTCTGCTGACAGAACGTTGTCAGTAGCTCCCCCCTAGCCTTCTCACGCAGGCAGGGAAGCCCGGCGACTTCGAGAAGGAGAGACATATGGTTCGAATCAACATTCTCTATCCCACCGGCGGCCGGTTCGACATGGAGTATTATCTAAATACTCACATGCCACGCTCCATCGAACTGCTCAGCCAAGGCAAGGGCTATCGCGGCGTCTCGGTCGAGCGTGGACTTGGCGGAGCCACTCCCGATTCACCGCCTACCTTCTTCGCCCTCTGCCAGTATGCATTCGACACCATCGACGACTTCATGGCCGTCTTCCTGCCGCATGCGGAAGAGTTGCAGGGCGATATGCCGAACTACACCGACATCGAACCGGTGATCCAGTTCAGCGAGGTAGAAATCCAGGGGTAACTGCATGGCTGATGCGCTAAAGGATCAATTCACACAGAAGACAATTGTGGCCATCGCCGATGAAATCGGCGCAGTTCATCCGCAGTTTGCTGCCGCCGCCTTTGTCCGCAACGCCTCGCAGGGTTTCGAAGCACTGGAGCTGAAGCAGCGGGCCGAACAGGTTGCTGCAAGCCTGACCCGGCACCTGCCCGGAGCTTACGAGGAGGCGGTCGATATTCTGATCGACTCGCTGCCCACCCCGCTCGCCAACACCGAAGGCAACGGCATGACGCCGTTCCGCTACTGGCCGCACACGATCTTCGTGGAGAAACAGGGGCTCAACCATTTCGAAGCCTCGATGCGGGCGCAACGTGCGCTGACCCAGCGCTTCACCGCCGAATTCAGCATCCGCCCGTTTCTGGAGCGTTATCCCGAGGCGACGCTGGCACAGTTACGAAAGTGGACAGACGATGAGAGTCCGCATGTGCGCCGGCTGGTCTCCGAGGGAACCCGCCCCCGCCTGCCTTGGGCACCAAGACTGCGCGACTTCCAGCGCGATCCAACACCGGTACTGAAACTGCTCGAAGTATTGAAGGATGACGAATCGCTCTATGTCCGCCGCTCGGTAGCCAATAACCTCAACGACATCGGCAAGGATCACCCCGTCCTGCTCGCCGAAACGGCAGCTCGCTGGATGGAGGGTGCAACAGCGGAGCGAACATGGATCGTGCGCCACGCCCTGCGCTCGGCGATCAAGCGCGGCGAGCCGGAGGCACTGGCGGTGCTGGGTTACGACAGAGCTGCCGAGGTTGCTATCCTCAATGTTTCGATCCAGCCGACAAAGGTGCATATCGGCGAATCGGTCACCATCGCCTTCGAACTGGCGAACGAAGAGAAACAGACGCAGCGGCTGCTGGTCGATTTCCGCATCCATTTCGTCAAGGCGAGTGGCAAAACCGCGCCGAAGGTGTTCAAGCTCAAAGAGGTCGAACTGGCGCCGGGAGCCGCCACCCGTTTGCAGAAACGGGTCTCGCTGGCCGAAATGAGTACGAGGAAGCATTATGCAGGCAGGCATGTCGTCGATCTCGTGATCAACGGTCATGCCCTCCCACTGGATACGTTCGAACTACTGGATGCCGGGGAGAGAGCGAGGAGAGAATGATCATATCAGGGAGGTTTGCCGATGAGTCATCACATCCAATGCCGATGCGGTAAGCTTGCTGGCGAAGTGAGCCATACCAATTTGGCACTGCGCGTCATCTGCTACTGCAAGGACTGTCAGGACTACGCCGGAAGGCTCGGTACGCCCGAAGAGACACTCGATACCAACGGCGGCACCGATATCGTGGCGACGCAGGCCAGATACGTAACCATCACCCGTGGCATCGACAACCTCGCCTGCGCTTCGCTCTCCGAAAACGGCCTGCTACGCTGGTATGCGAAGTGCTGTAATACGGCGATCGCCAACACGCCGAGGGAGTGGCGCCTCTGTTATGTCGGCCTTGTGCACAGTTGTCTGGGGAGGCCGCTTGAGCGTTCGTTTCCCCGGATCGATATGCGTGTGAACAACCAGAGTGCGACCGGCACACCGCCGAAGCCGCCCCGCGGCCAGATATTCACCATCCTCGCTTTTATGGTGAAGTTCATTCCGGCCTGGGTCGGCGGCGCTTATCAACAGACGCCGTTCTTTACTGCATCAGGCGAGCCGGCCGTAGCGGTTCGGGTTCTCTCCGATGGCAAACGGATTGGAGCGGACAGGGAGTAAGCATGGCAACCTCGCAAAGCACCATCGATTTTCTGCTTGATCAGCTCAATGGGCTGAACGGAGCTTCGGCGAAGAAAATGTTCGGTGAATATTGCCTTTATCTCAGTGGCAAGCCTGTCGGCCTCGTCTGCGACGATCTGCTCTTTCTCAAACCAACCAATGCAGGTGGGGCAATGTTGACCGACCCCACTGTTGCGCCCCCCTACCCCAATGCCAAACCGCATCTGCAAATAGATCCCGATGCATGGGAGGATGGCGACTGGCTCTGCGAACTGGTCTCGGTCACTGCACTCGAACTGCCGATGCCCAAACCGCGCAAACCGAAAAAAGCTTCGGTGAAGAAGGCGAATGCGTAAGTCCGAACGCCTCTTCCAGCTGGTGACGCTCCTGCAGGGGCGGCGCACGGCGATTACGGCGCAGGCGCTGGCCGAGAAGCTGGAGGTGACCGTGCGCACGGTCTACCGGGATATGCAGGCGCTGATGCTCTCCGGAGTACCGATCGAGGGCGAGGCGGGTGTCGGCTACTACCTGCGCAAGGGATTCGACCTGCCGCCGCTGATGTTTCAGCCGGGCGAGATCACGGCGCTGCTCGTTGGCAGCCGCATGGTGCAGGCATGGACCGATCCGCAGCTTGCCGAAGCAGCAAGAAGGGCGGAGACGAAGATTCTCGCCGTGCTGCCGCCGCAGGTGCTCAATGACGTAGCGCGGCTCCCCTACCGCATCCCGAACTTCTCCAACCCCGAAGCGGAGACACACGGCCTGCTACGCATCGCCTGCGAGGCACGCCGCAAGGTCGCTGTCACCTACCGCGATGTGAAGGAGCAGGTCACCACGCGCACCCTCTGGCCGCTCGGCATGGTCGGCTGGGGCGATCACTGGACACTACTGGCGTGGTGCGAACTTCGCGACGAGTACCGCAACTTCCGCTTCGACCGAATCCAGAATATCGAACTACTGGATGACTATTATCCCGCCCATCCCGAGCGCAGTCTGGAGCACTACATCACCAAAGTCGTCGGCATGGAAGACGAGCAGAAACCGGCCTGAAATCGCCGTTTACGGCTGATGTGCTATTCCCGCCTCCACCATATCGATCACGCGCTGTCCAAGCTTGTGAATCGCTTCGGGAGGCAGTTCGCGCAGCGGCCCATCGATGACCAGCATGGAGAGTCCATGCACTGCTGACCAGGCGATGAACTCCGCCCCCTGCCGCTGCTCTGGCGACAGTAGACCTGCATCCATGCAACGATCCAGTGCCAGGCCAAGCAACTGGAAAGGGTTCATACCACTCTCACCAGCCTTCTCCGGCACTGCCTCACCTTGCAGAGCGTCGGGCACGGTGAAGGCGGCACGGAACAGCCCCGGTTCGCTCACTGCGAATTGGATGTAACCCGTACCAACTGCACGTACGCTGTCCCGACCGAACTTCATCGGCCCAGCAGTTTCGTCAACCTTGGCCAACTCCTGCTCGATGCTACGTGCCAATCCGGCCAGAGCAGCGGAGCGCACCGCTTGTACCAAGTCATGGCGATTGGTGTAATGGCGATAGGCAGCATTGGGAGCCACGCCGGCACGCCGTGTCGCTTCGCGCAATGCCACCGCATCGGGGCCTCCCCCTTCGCGAGCCATCTCGACCCCTGCTTCCAACAGCGCCTGTTTCAGGTCACCATGATGATAACTGCGTCGTTTGGTCTGTTTCGACTCACCCTGTTTCGGTTCGTTTTGTTTCAATCTGTCATCTTTCATCCCCGCCAATCTTGACACCGTCCACATCCAATGGCTACAGTGTGGACGGTGTTCACATTTAGTGCTGATAAACTCGGGGGTACACGTGGATAACAGGGAACAACCCGTTCCGGATGCAATGAAACAAACGGACAATCCGGCAAACCGAAAACTTCTCCTGTTCATGATGGTCTCGCTTGACGGCTACTTCGAGGGCAAAGATCACGACCTTTCCTGGCACAACGCCAAGAATGAGGAGTTCAAGCGTCTGGAGGCGGAACACGCCGTCACGACCGATGCCATCCTGATGGGTCGCGTCACGTACGAAATGATGCGAAATTTCTGGCCGTCCGACATGGCAATCGAAATGGATCCTGTAACAGCAAAATTCATAAACGAAACAAAAAAGTATGTCGTTTCGCACGACTCGTACGACCCGGGTTGGCAGAACGCCGAATCGATAAGTGGCAACGTTGAGGCGAGCATACAGCGACTAAAAGAGAGTGAAGGCGGCGATATCGCGATTTTTGGTAGCAATACACTTGCAGTATCGCTTATCGAGGCCGGACTCCTCGATGAGCTACGGATCATGGTAAATCCAGTCACCCTCGGTGCAGGCAGGTCGCTTTTCGAGGGATTGCAACGCCGCATCGATTACAAATGCACAGGCACCCGCAGCTACAAGAGCGGCAACGTACTATTGACATATCATCCCATCAAATAAGTTATACGGAGGCACACATGGATAACAACGAACAACTCGTACTAAATGCGATGAAACAGGCTGGTAAACCGGTCAAAGGAGCGGATGTCGCAGCTGCAACCGGACTCGACCAGAAAGAGGTCGGGAAACTCATCTCTGCATTGAAGAAGGCAGGGAAAATAACCTCGCCCAAGGTGTGCTTCTACGCGCCTGCGAAATAAGCACTCAAAGGAGACAGTTATGCAAAAAATCACCCCGTTTTTATGGTTTGACCATCAGGCGGAAGAGGCCATGGAGTTCTACATTTCCATTTTCCCGAACTCAAAAGTGCTAAGCGTAAATCGCTACGGCCCCAATGCTCCCATGCCGGAAGGTACGGTGATGACGGCCAGCTTCGAACTGAATGGCCAGCGCTTCGTCGCCCTCAACGGCGGCCCGATATACAGCTTCTCACCGGCCACCTCCTTCGTAGTGGACTGCAAGGATCAGGCCGAGGTTGATTACTATTGGGAGAAGCTCGGTGAAGGCGGGCAATACAACCGATGTGCCTGGCTGGACGACAAGTTCGGCGTCACCTGGCAGGTCGTGCCGAAACAGCTCGGCGAGTTTTTGAGCGACCCTGATCCTGGCAGAGCCGGGCGTGCTATGCAGGCGATGCTGCAGATGCAGAAGATCGACATCGCGGCACTGCAACATGCCGCCGATACATCATAAAATAAATATCTCACCACTGCTGACACGCTGTTGTCAGCAGTGGGTTCGTAGAATTTCCTGACTTTCTAGACAAAAGGAGAAAACCATGAAAGGAAATGCTATTGGTTGGTTTGAAATTTACGTTCAGGAGATGGAGCGCGCCAAACGCTTCTACGAGTCGGTCTTCCAGGTCACACTGGAAAAACTGGAAAGTCCGGAGATCGAAATGTGGGGATTCCCGTCGGACATGGAACAATACGGCGCCTCCGGCTCACTGGTGAAGATGGAAGGCATGCCCTCCGGCGGCAACAGCACACTGGTCTACTTCACCTGCAAGGACTGCGCTGTTGAAGCTGCCCGCGCCAAAGAAGCGGGCGGCAGTATCGCACGTGAGAAGTTCTCCATCGGTCAGTACGGATTCATCGCACTGGTGGTGGATACGGAAGGCAACATGATCGGTTTGCACTCCATGTAATAGACCCCAAACAGAAAAGGCCCGCAGCATTGCGGGCCTTTCGCTTTAGATCGTCCAGCTTTTACTGCGGACTAAACAAACTTGTCATCAGTTATAGCTGAAGGTTTTGAATGCGACGTGGAAGAACGCAAACGAATAGATCGCCACGAATGTTCCGGCAAACGCCAATACTTTTTTCATAACAACCTCCTTCGCCCGTCTCAGGGCATAACTTCATTTACAGGCCGTATAGTGAGCATTGGTGTTAAAGAAGGTATGACGTTGAAATTAAAGTATTTTTATTTTGTTTAACCCCTTTTTGCATTCCTTGCGTTTACAGGTTCAGGCAAACGCCGAATACCACACAAGACAAAGGAGTCTAATTATGAACACCTCACTCAAACTGGCCATCGCACTATGCACAGCAATGCTCATCGTCGCTTGCCAGAGCGAAAAGAAAACTGAAGTCGAGACTGACACCGTGCAAAACACGGTTCAGCAGGCTGTACCTAAAGAAACTCGTCTCAATGAAGCACTTGGCCGCGAAGAGGCGGAAGCTAAAGCCGGGCGCCCTGCAGCAACCCTGACCAGACGTCAGCTACCGGCCAAAATGAAAACGGAGGCGGCCGACCGTGCTGCGGGAAGCGTGCATTTCGCCTACTCCCCTCCAACGCAAGCGTATTGGCCCCCGCAACCACAGGATCGGGAGAACTACGCCCATTACGAAAACAACCCGGTGAAGCTGGCTGCAGTGCACCCGGTCTCCACCTTCAGTATCGATGTGGATACCGGCAGTTACGCCAATGTGCGACGCATGCTGAATGAGGGCCGCCTGCCACCACAGGATGCGGTACGCATCGAAGAGATGATCAACTACTTCGGTTACGACTATCAGGGGCCGAAAAGCCGCAGGCAGCCGTTCCGGGTGACCGCCGAAATGGCCCCCGCACCATGGAACAATCAGAAGCATTTGTTGCACATCGGTATCAAGGGCTTCGAGATGGACAAAAGCCAATTACCGCCATCCAACCTGGTATTTCTTGTCGATGTCTCAGGCTCCATGCAGAGCTCCGATAAACTGCCGTTGCTGAAAGAGGCACTGAAAAAGCTGACCCACCAGCTCTCCCGCCGCGACCGAGTGTCGCTGGTGGTCTATGCCGGTGCTTCCGGCGTAGTGCTCGAGCCAACCGCCGGCAACAATCACCGCCGCATCTCAGCGGCCCTGGACAACCTCTATGCCGGTGGCTCCACCAACGGCGCATCCGGTATTCGTCTTGCCTACCAGATGGCGGAATCCGCTCTTATCAAGGGCGGCATCAACCGCGTGATTCTCTGCACCGACGGCGACTTCAATGTCGGTACTGTCAGTTTCGAAGCGCTGGTCGATCTCGTCGATCAAAAGCGTAAATCGGGGATTACACTCACCACGCTCGGCTTCGGCACCGGCAACTATAACGATCGGCTGATGGAGCAACTGGCCGACAAGGGCAATGGCAACTACGCCTACATCGATACCGAGAACGAGGCGCAGAAGGTGCTGGTCGACGAAATCGGCTCCACACTGATGACCATCGCCAAGGACGTGAAGATCCAGATCGAATTCAATCCTGCGATGGTCGCCGAATATCGCCTGATCGGCTACGAGAACCGCATGCTCAAGCGCGAGGACTTTAACAATGATCAGGTGGATGCGGGTGACATCGGCGCTGGCCACACCGTAACCGCACTTTATGAAATCACCCTGAAGGGCAAAAAAGGACTGATCGATCCGCTGCGTTATGACGGCAAACAGGTAACGGGGAAAAAATCGAATGAGATCGCCTTCCTGCGCCTGCGCTACAAGCAACCGGAAAGTGACCACAGCCAACTCATCGAATATCCGCTGCATCGCAAGATGATCAAATCCTTCGCCAAAACCAGCAAACGCTTCCGCTTCGCCGCCTCTGTGGCCGCTTTCGGTGACCTCTTGCGCGGTGGCCAATACTCCAATGGTTTCTCCTACGACGATGTAGCAACCCTTGCTCGCCACTCGCGCGAAAAAGATGGCTTCGGCTACAAAAGCGAATTTGTACAACTGGTGCAGACCGCCAAACGACTCGATTCACGTGTTCCTCTGCGTGAACATCCCGTGTCCTATGATGATGGCCTTATTATCGAATAGTTTGCCATGCCTTGAGGGCCCTGCGTTTGCGGGGCCCTTTCGGGCACTTCTGCAAAAGGTTACATTGGCCTGCATGGATGAGCATTCCGACGAAGCATTGATGCAGACCTACCAGCGCGGTGACGCGCAGGCCTTCGAAACGCTCTATGCCCGCCACAAAGGAGCGCTCTACCGCTTCATGCTGCGCTCAGTTTCCGAACCAGCCCTGGCCGAGGAGCTATTTCAGGAGGCGTGGTTCAAGCTCATCCGCGCCCGCAGCAGCTACCGTCCTGATGCTAAATTCACCACCTGGCTCTACCGCATCGCGGGGAATCTCCTGATCGACCACTACCGTAAACAGGGCAAATGGGACGAGGCGCTGGAAGCGGATGGAGAAGCACTGTGCCTGATAGCCGCTGCCGACTACGAACAACCCGAGGTGCAGACGCATGCCAACCGGCAAATCCAGCGGCTACTCGATTGCCTTGCACTACTGCCTGCGGCGCAGAAGCAGGTGTTCCTGCTGAAGGAGGAGGCCGGACTCGCCATTGAGGAGATTGCAAACGCACTAAGCGCCGGCAAGGAGGCGATCAAAAGCCGCATGCGCTATGCGGTGCAGAAGTTGCGTGAATGCATGGGGGATTTACTTTGAACGACAACCACGACGACATCTCCCGCCTTTACCAGCAAACCCGTCTTGAGGAACCGCCCATGAAGCTCGACTCGTCGGTGCTCAGCGAAGCACGCCGCGCCGTGGAGAAAAAACCTCGTTTCAATTTTACGCGCTGGCTTGTACCACTCTCCTCCACCGCCGCCATCCTGCTCACCGCCACCCTGCTCTTTCACTTACAGCAGGAGCAGCCTGAACTGCTCCCGTTGAAACAACAGGCCAAAGAGTTTTCTGCTCCTGCCACGCTTGGAAAAACGTCCCCTGCCCCTGAGAGCACACCGTTGAAAGAGAAGCTGATGAAAGATGTGCGACGTCAGACAGAAATTGCTAAGCCGGCAAAACGGGAAGCTGTCGCCCCAACTCCAATACCAGCCCCTGCCGCCCCTGCCGCGGCAGAAGATGCGGCGACCGCTCCGGCACGAAATTTCTCCGATAAAGAGATGAAACAGGAGTTCATGGGCCGCTCGCAATTAAGAGCGCGCGATGCAGCGGGTGTCGCAGCACCTGCGGCCAGCAAACCAACGCAAACAGAAGCTGTTCCGGAAGCGGAAGCGGCGATTCTGGAGCCTGGAATCTGGATTGAGAAAATCAGGGCGCTACTGAAAGAGGGTAAAAAAGAGGAGGCTCGCAAAGAGTTTGAAGCCTTCAAGGCTGCGTATCCCGACTACGAACTCCCCGTCGATCTAATAAATGTATTTAGTAGATTGTCCCCATAATCCCTCATCAACCGTAGCTGAAAGACTTGAAAGCGATATGGATAAATGCAAAGGAATAGAGTGCGACAAACACTCCGACAAATAACAGCAACCTTCGCATAGCCACCCCCTTGCCGGATCAGGCTTCGGATAGGGTATTTGTTAGCCTGGAAGCCCTTCTGGCTTATCGATATAACGGCTGCGGCGCTCCTCACGAATCGCCTGCACATCCGCCAACAGATAACCATCGACGCAATCACCAAAATCATTGTCGATCCCGAAATCAAAAAACTGGATACCGCCCTCTTCACACAATTCGCTGTACTGCTTATAGAGTGTTGGCACGGCAACGTTGAATGCTTTCAAATACCGCCGCAGCCGTTTGAAGTCGTCCTGATAATCGGTCCCTGAAAAGAGCTCCGACATCTCCTGACGCGATGTCTCCGGCAACCGATATGGTGTTTTGGCTTGCAGTAGCGGGCCATCCTGTGCACCAAAATAGAGCATGTAGAAACTGATCAGGGCATCTTTGGCTGCACGAGGGTAGGCATGGCTAAGGCTGACCGGACCGTACATATATCGCACCTCTGGATGCTGCTTCAGATAGGCGCCAATGCCGTGCCACAGATAATCCAGTGCTCGTGTCCCCCAGTATCTCGGCTGCACGAAACTACGACCCAATTCGATAGCCTGCGGCAGATAGCGTTTATTGAACCGCACATCGAACTCACACAGCTCACTCATATACAGCCCGGCTTCGCCGTGCTCTTTCAGAATGGACTCACATTCACCGATACGATAGGCGCCCACCACCTCCAGCGCCTCGTCGTCCCAGAGCACAATATGGCGGTAGTGACGGTCATAGCTATCCAGATCCCGCTTGCCGCCGGTGCCCTCTTCCACCTTACGAAAGGTATACTCGCGCAGACGACCAATCTCCCGCATCAGCGCCGGCGCCCGTTCGTAATCAGCCAGATAAATGTGCTTGCCATCGTTGGTTGCGCCAATGCGTTCCAGTCCTTTCAACTCCTGCTTGAGCTGTTGCCTGCTCTCCGGGTGGGCAATGCATTGCTCCGAGGCATAGATCGGCTCAGCACCACGGGCAAGACGATAGAGATGCTTGCGAAACAGCTTGGCATGTCGCGTCAGCGGAAGATCCGAACGTTGCAGCACTCGCTCCCGAATCAATCCACCAATGGTGAACTTCAGTCGCAGATGTTGTGCCTGAAAAATTTCGTGCGCCAGCAGCATGGTGCCGAGCGGCTTGTAGAGCATGGATGCAAGATAGAATGACAGGCTGTTTCTGGCATGAATGAAAACCGGAAGAATCGGCGCCTGGGTACGCAAAGCAAATTTCAGGAACCCGGACTTCCAATAACCATCGCATACGCCCCATGGCCGAAAGCGCGAAACCTCTCCGGCCGGAAAAATAATCACCGCCTCTTCGCGTTCCAGCGCTTCTTCCACCATGCGCACACTCTCACGCGATACCTTGCCAGTGATATTATCGACAGGAATTAACAATTCGGCCAACTGCGGAATCTGCATCAGCGCCGGATTGGCCAGAATTCTCACCTTCCGATTCTGGCGCATCTGGCTAACCAACCGAATCAGTGCAAAGGCATCCATGGCTCCCATTGGATGATTGGCGGCAATAATGACCTTGCCAATGGCCGGAATATTTTCCAGTTCCCTCTGGTCGGCAGAATATGAGATATCAAGGTGGTCGAGTACAGCATCGATGAAGGGAATACCCTTCTCCTGATGCAGCTCCAGAAATGAATTAATTTCGCGCTCATGATACAACCCTCGCAACAAAGCAAGTACGGGCGCCGACACAAACGGCGGATACTCGAAAAAACGGGGATAATTGAGCCGAATGGCCGATTCTACACTGATCATAACCACCTCACGGGCGGCATCATGCTTCGGCTGTATGTCAGGCGTGTGACAGGAAGGTGTCAGCTATGAGACACGATCAAAAAACTTTGTGATTTCCTCGGCAGACACGGGTTTGCCGAACAGATAGCCCTGCGCCTCATCGCACTCCTCTTCGCGCAGGAAATTCTGCTGGGTTTTGTTTTCGACACCCTCGGCGGTCGTCTGTAATTGCATAGCACGTGCCATTGCGATTACTGCACGTACAATCTCGGCAGAATTCGGATCGTGCGTAGCGGCCTGTACGAACGACTGATCAATCTTCAACCGCTGGATCGGATACTTCTGCAAATAACTAAGAGACGAATAGCCCGTACCGAAATCGTCAATGGCCAGCTCCACTCCCAGATCGCGTAGGCTTTGCAATAACATAACAACCTGCTCCGGCTCATACATCGTATAGCTTTCGGTAATCTCGAGCTCGAGATGGGACGGCGGCAACCCGGATGCTTCCAATGTGTTGCGCACCATGGCCACCACATCAGTACGTTGCATTTGCACCCCGGACACATTCACCGCCACGCGCTTCAGATCGTATCCGGCATCCAGCCAGCTCGCCATTTGTCGGCAGGCAACATCAAGAACCCACTCGCCTAAAGGGATGATCAAACCGCTCCTCTCTGCAATCGGCACAAACCTGTCCGGCGGCACACACCCCAGCTCCGGGTGATCGATCCAGCGAATCAATGCCTCGACGCCAACTACCTTTCCTGTTTGCAGCGATACCTGCGGCTGATAATGCACACTCAGCTCATTGCGCTCCATTGCCAGCCGCAATTCGGATTCGAGCTTGCTGCGCTCAACAGCCAGCTCTGTCAACCTCGGATGATAGAAACCATAAGCATTGATTCCTCCCGTTTTGATCTGGCTAATCGCCATGCCGGCATTCGATACAAGCTGCCCGGGCTCTTCTCCATGGTCTGGGTAAACACTGATCCCGACTCTTGCCTTGGCGTAGATATCGTGTCCATTGACCATAAACGGGCGCGCAAACGCCCCTAGAAGCTTTTCAGCCAGAACGGCAGCCTCCTGCGATAACTTTAATCCTTCCATCACAACGAGAAATTCGTCACCAGCCAAACGACCCAGCGTATCCTCCCGCCGAAGAAAACTTCTCAGGCGCTGTGCAATCTGTAGCAGCAATTGATCGCCACCCTGATAGCCATACATGTCGTTGATACCCCTGAACTGATCAACCGCCACAATCACAAGGGCCACCTTCCAACCATTACGCTTGGTGTGCTCAAAAGCATGCTGCATCCGATCGAGCAGCAACTGATGCCCGGGAAGGTGTGTCAAGGAATCGTAGAGCGCCGAATTCTCCAACAGCTTTCGTTCCGAAACATCGTGCACAATGGCAAGAGAGCATGCTTTACCGTCATCTTCGAAGCGCGCAATGGAAACTTCTGCAAGGAAGGCCTCGCCGTCTTTTCGTTGACCCATCACCTCGCCACGTTGATGCATATGCCGGAAAGGTTGGGGCTTAGCCAGGAACTCCTCGACATATTTCACGTGCTTTTTCTGATATTCTGGGGGCAACAACACACTTAACGGCTTCCCCCGCACTTCCGCAAACTCATAGCCGAACAGATGCTCGGCGACATGATTGAAGACTGTAATATTTTGAGCGTGGTCTGTTACCACAATCGCTTCGGTCGACAGCTCGATAAGAGCCGGGAGAAGTTGATTATCCGTATCTGTATGCAACCTCGATCCCCCCCCGAGCCAGGAAAAAAACATTCGTATTCCTGATTCCGAGAGCAAATTACACGCCAGAATGCCAAACCACTCCCGATAAGGGTGGGTGTACCACGCAGCAGGAAGTACAAACAGGTTAAGCCCCGCCCGGCACCATCAGCCTCCCCGGCGCATCGGACCAACCGAACGTATTTGATCAATCACTCGAAGGCGGCACCACCGATTCGGAGACGCAGACTCGATTCCGGCCCTGCTCTTTGGCCGCATAGAGCGCCATATCGGCACGCTTCATCATCTCGGCAAGTGTCTCCTTTTGCTGATGCAGGGCTACCCCGGCACTGATGGTCACCTTGAACTCATTCTCGCCGGCACTGAATTGCAACGCCTCAATCTCACGCCGGATTCGATCGGCCGCTTTCATAGCCTCCTCCATTTTGGAGGTTAAAATGAAAAGCGCGAACTCCTCACCACCAAAACGGGCCGGCACATCAATGTCACGCGAATGTTGCATAATTAACTGACCGGCCTTGCGTAACACCATGTCACCGGTCTGATGGCCGTAGGAGTCGTTGATATGCTTGAAGTGATCGATATCGAACATAATCAGCGCCAGACCGCGCTCAGAGTCGCGTTCATGTACGCTGATCATTCGACCGACGGCATCGTTCATATAAAAGCGTGAAAAGAGACCGGTAAGCGGATCGTGAATTGAGCGCTCATAGATACGGTTTCGATCAAATTCCAGGCCGCGGTACATGTCCTCGCGCTCGACAGCCACCGCCAATGGTGCACTGATCCGTCCCAGCACCTCATTCATCTCTTCACTGATCTGCGTGTCCTGTTCAAGCCGGAACAGCGCCACCGCCCGCAGACCCGACTCCTTGGTGACAGGTAGGGGAATCGCCAACCCTACCGAACCATCCTTGTCGCAAATCACCTTGTCATAATTACTGCCACGACTGATAACACCGGCTTCGCTCTCACGATTCATGACCGGCCGCAAATAGACCGGAACCTCGTTCGCCTCTCCGTGATAGCGATTCTTCGGCGAAAAATGCAATACGGTTCCATCCGCCTCAATAACCGCAAACTCCAGCGAACTTGTCGGCAACACCTCACGGGCAGCAGCAAAAAAATGCTCGACCACCTCACGAAATTCGCGGTAGGAGATCAAGGTCTGGGTCGCCTCGCGCAGAAATTGATTGAGCCGCATCAAGCGGGCGATATCGGAATCATGCTGAGCCATCAGATACAGGCCACACTGTAATGTCTTCAGCTTGTTGATCATGAACGACACCAGTTCGCCGGGAATAATCGAGCCATGCTGTGGTGCAATGGCTTTGATCGGGTACTTCTCCAGCGTCAGCATGCCGCTCAAAAGAATATCCTGACTCGGCATGTAGTGCTCATGAAATGGCCGAAGATTCTCAAAGTATGACTCGCCTTTGGCGAACAGTGTCCACTCTTCGGTAAAGCCGCCAAAAATATCGCTGGAAAAGAGGATACCGCTTTGATGATCAAAGGTGCAGAAAGCGCCAGGGAAATGCATATAAGGGGTAAAGATGAACTCAAGTGTGCGATCTTGCAGCTCCAGTTTCCACTCGTGCTCCTCGACCTGCCAGAACGGAATTTTCAGTCCATAATGCTTGAGCAGCGCCGCCGCCCGCCAGTGGGTAACCAGCAAAACGTCATCGCGTTTGATCATACCATCGATATCGCTCATGGCGGCCGTGATGTCCGGATCCTGATGATGGCAGACAAAGTAGCGAATATTTTGGAAGGGAATGACCTCTTCGATTTTACGCAGGGTATGCGGAAAAGTGAGTGAGGAACCGGGGTCGACCAGCACAGACTGGTCGCCATTTTCGATCAGGTAAGCGTGGCATTGAAACACATCATCCGGCAAATAGTGGCCCACCCACCATACCCGCTCGGCAATCTGAATCGCATGGTCAGTATTGACCACCTGCGCATTATTGGTCACGACACTCATAGGCCCTCCTCCATAACCGGATACTCCGGTTCAGGCGCTACTCGCTAGCATAGCCTATCGGATGTCATTTGGCCGTCTTTGGAGCTCCCTGTTGAGTCGATGCAACCACTGCCGCCGGCAATACAAGTAGATTCAGCCCCGGCACCACCAGCATCAGCATTGCAAACCCGCCGAAGCCAAACCAGTAGAACGGGCGCTCGGCAAGCCATGCCTTTCGCGCCGCGAAATTCATATCGTGACGGCTAGCCGTGGTATCGATCAGTTCGAAATTAAGAAAACGGATACCGGCATAGCCCCAGATCGCAGTCGCCAGCGGCGGCAGCCAGATGAACAGCAGTGCGATGACTCCCCATCCCAGCAATCCCAGCAATGGGCGCACCGAATTGGAAAGCGCGTGCAGGCTTTGCACAACCCACGATGCACTTGAAACCTGCGCCTCTTTTCCGGAAAGTCGTTCGGTGCGAGTTGCCAACTCATCCAACCATGGCGCTACCGCAGCCGAAGCCAGCACCGAAAAACTGACCGCGCCGGTCACCAGCGCCAGCGCAGATGCCACCAGCCACGCCAGATAACCAACAAACTGCCAGTACCATTCGCTCCCCTCGGGAATCCACATCGCGGCCAGATACTGCGCCAGAAAAAACACCCCCCCAGCGAGTAACAGTAGTAAGACCAGCAGTAACCCCAACATGCGCCAGAGCACAGCGCGCAAAGCTGCTTCTGCGAGCAGAAGTTTCAGGCCGGACAGTAGATTCAGTATACCCTCATGCATCGATCTCTCCCGGAATCTCCAGATCAGCGAGCACCAGATTCGCTGCGGAGAGGTCTTCTTCCGCCACCATGACACGTGCATCCATCACCACCGGTAATGGCATCAAGCCATTCATACCAGCATTATCGATGCGGAAACCGATTCCACGCTCGGAAAGCGCATCGGAAAGCACCTGCAACAGCACCTGATCGGAAATCCTTGCCAACAGTTTCATACGCCAAGCATAAGTGAGACACGCCTTGACACAAGAGCGGGAGCATGAACAGTTGCCGCCATGAGCTTACCGATCGAAACCTCCACCCTTGAGCATATGATGAACCGCATGGTTCCCGCCGATGCGGACGATGCAGATCTCTACCTACAACATTTCGAGTCAGAATCCGTGGCGCTGGAGGAGGGGCGCGTGAAACACGTCTCCGCCTCCACCCGCCAGGGTATCGGCGCCCGTGTTATCAAGGGTGAAATGGGAGGGTACGCCTTCACCGACCGGTTCGAAACCGAGGCGCTGATGGAGACCGCCCGCGCCGCCCGCTTCATCGCCGAAGACCGTAATGAGCGGAATCCTATCGCCGTGCGTCCATACTCGCCCGACCGGCAACTCTATCGCCCGGAAAGCCCGATGCTCGGTGCAGGCATGCCTCTGCGCAAATCGCTACTGGAGCGCATGGATCGGCTTGCCCGCAATCTCGATCCGCGCGTGGTACAGGTATTTGCCAATATCACTTCCAGTTTTTCGAACGTCCATATCGTGCGCCTCGATGGCTCGCACTTGCACGATGCAAGGCCGCTGGTGCGTCTGAACATCTCGGTGGTAGTCGAACAAAACGGTCGCCGTGAGACAGGCTCCGCAGGCGGTGGTGGCCGCTTCGGGCTGGAGCGCCTGATCGATGGCGATGAAGCCAACAAACTAACCCGCGAAGCGGTGCGGCTGGCGCTACTGAATCTCGATGCTATCGCCGCACCTGCCGGCTCCATGCCGGTGGTGCTCGGCCCCGGCTGGCCGGGTGTATTGCTGCACGAGGCGGTAGGCCACGGGCTCGAAGGCGATTTCAACCGCAAAGGCTCCTCCACTTTTGCCGGACGTATCGGGCAACAGGTAGCGGCCAAAGGTGTCACCGTGGTGGACGATGGCACCATCCCTGAGCGGCGCGGCTCACTCAATTTCGACGATGAGGGGACACCTACGGCCCGCAATATCCTGATCGAGGATGGTATCCTCACCGGTTATCTGCAGGATCGGCAGAACGCGCGCCTGATGGGTGTGGAACCGACCGGCAACGGCCGCCGCGAATCCTACGCACACCCGGTGCTGCCGCGTATGACCAACACCTTCATGCTGACGGGAAGCCACGCCCCCGATGAAATCATCGGCTCGCTGAAAAAAGGACTGTATGCCGTCAATTTCGGTGGCGGACAGGTGGACATCACCTCCGGCAAGTTCGTCTTCACCACCTCCGAGGCCTATCTGGTGGAGAATGGAAAAATCAAGGCCCCAGTGAAAGGCGCTACCCTGATCGGCAACGGCCCGGACACCATGCACAAAATCTCGATGATCGGGAACGATCTTGCACTCGATCCGGGTGTCGGCACCTGCGGCAAAGATGGGCAATCGGTACCGGTGGGCGTAGGGCTTCCGAGTCTAAAGATCGACGACATGATTGTCGGAGGTACCGAGTCATGAAGATGCAGGAAATCAGCCACCATCTTGTCGAGCTGGCCGTCAAGCAGGGAGCGGTGGATGCCGATGCATTGGCTGTAGGCGGCATGAGCGAATCGATCACGGTACGTCACGGTAAGCTTGAATCGATCGAGCGCGAAGACTCTTGCGGCATCGGCCTGCGTGCTTTTGTTGAGACAAAACACGGACTGTCGTTCGCCTCCACCTCCACCTCCGACCTATCTGCAGAAGGTCAGCAAAAACTGGTTCAGCAGGTGCTGGCTATGGCCGCTATCTCCGAAGCTGACCCTGATGCGATGCCGCCGAAAGGCGCGCTACATCCGAGCGAAGAGGAACTTGCTGCGTGGGCTAAGAGCCACCCGCTGCACGCCAGTTGGACCCATGTCGAGGCCAAACAGGCGGCCCTCGAATGCGAAGCCACTGCACTGGACTATTCGAAAGAGATCAGTAACAGCGAAGGCGCTACCGCCGGCTTCGGCCACTCGCTGGTAGCCTATGCCAGCGCCGATGGCTTCTGCGGCACCTATGAGCGCGGCTCGATGGGCCTCTCCGTTTCGGTGATCGCAGGCGTAGGCGCTGCGATGCAGCGCGATTACGCCTACTCGCGTGCCGCAGGTCTCGATGGCATACGCCCGGCAACCGAGGTAGGGGAAGAGGCGGCGCGTCGTGCCACAAGTCGTCTGAACCCAACCGGCATCAAGAGCCGCACCGCGACTGTTATCTTTGAACCTCGCGTCGCCATCTCGTTGATCGGCCACCTCACTAGCGCCATCAATGGTCGTTCGGTACTACAGAAAAGATCATTCCTGGCCGAGGCGGCAGGCGAACGAATCTTCCCGGAGTGGATACAGATCGTGGAGGACCCCGACCACGCAAAAGGGCTCGGCAACCGATTGTTTGACGGCGAAGGTACCCGCTGCGGCAAACGCAACATCATTGAAAACGGCATCCTCTCCGGCTTTCTCGCCGACCGCTATGCCGCCAAGCGGCTCGGCATCGCTCCGACCGGCAATGCCAGTCGGGGGCTAACAGGCGACATCTCCATCGGCACCTCCAATGTGATCCTGCAACCGGGAGCATTGTCGCAACCGGAACTGCTCAAAGAGATCGGCAACGGCGTGCTTATCACCGAATTGATGGGCTTCGGGGTGAATGGTGTCACCGGCGACTACTCGCGCGGTGCGGCAGGTTTCCTGATCGAGAATGGTGAGATCGTGCGCCCCGTTGCCGAGATCACCACTGCAGGCAACCTGAAAAAGATGTTTGCAGACATCGCAGCCATCGGCAACGACCTCACCTGGTTCGGCTCAACTGCCGTACCCAGCATTGCCATTGGGGACATGACCATCGCCGGCCAGGATTAAGCCGATACAAACTACTTTCCCGAAGCTATAATTTGGCTCGAAACAAGAGGGAGCCACCAAAAATGAGTTACGATGTTTACGGCATTGGCAATGCCATCATGGATTTGCAACTACACGCCAGCGATGACTTTTTAAAAGAGATTCATGCCGAAAAAGGCATTATGACGCTGGTGGATGAGGAGCGGCAGAGACTGGTACTGGATGCGCTGATCAAGCATCCGATCAACCAGTGCTCGGGCGGCTCGGCCTGCAACACTATTGTCGGCATCGCTGACTTTGGCGGCACGGCAGCCTATGCAGGTAAAGTTGGCAGCGACAATTTCGGCGAACAATACCTGCACGAACTGCGTGATATGGGTATCGCCATCGAGGTTCCGAAAACCCATGGCACTACCGGCACCTGTGTGGTGCTGATTACCCCGGATGCGCAACGCACCATGCTAACTCACCTTGGCGCCTCCGTTACCCTGTCGCCAGACGATGTCGTCGAGTCGGAAATCGCCAAGGCCAAATATATCTATGTCGAGGGCTACCTTTTCACCGGCGACACAACCAAAGCCGCGGCACTGAAGGCAATCGAACTGGCCAAGAAAAACAATGTGAAAGTAGCATTGACTGTCTCCGATCCTTTCCTGATCGGCCTGTGCCGGGATGAGTTCTGGAACCTGATCGAAGGCCCGGTCGACCTGCTATTTTGCAACCTCGAAGAGGCCCGCGCACTCACGTGCATGGAAGATGCGGTGGACTGCGCACGCGAAATTCACAAACACTGCGATAATGTCGCCCTCACGCTCGGAAAGGATGGCTCCATCATCATGCACGAGGATCAAGTTATCCCGATCGAAGGCGTCAGCGTGCAGGCGGTCGATACCACCGGCGCTGGCGATATGTATGCCGCGGGCGTGCTCTATGGCATCACCAACGGCCTCTCCTGGAAACAGGCAGGGCATCTGGGAAGCCATGCAGCCGGACGCATTGTCAGCCAGCTTGGCGCCAGAATCGGCCATAAATTTACCGATGAAGAGATCGCCTCGCTTTTGGCGTAAGCGCACAGCGGGCCAGCTGCCGCCCGCCATCACTTCATCGGCACGCTTCCGGCTTGGCCTGCTTCTCGCATTCTGCCTGTTGTTTCCCGCCACAATCTTTGCCGAAACTTTCACGGAAAAACTGGTTGCCGCCGCACTTGAGCGCACCGAACATTTCGTTATCTACAACGGCAGCTATCGTAAAATCGCCTACCCAATGGGCGATGTGCCGGAGCACTTCGGCGTATGCACCGATGTGGTGATCCGCTCTTACCGGGCACTGGGAATCGACCTGCAACAACTGGTACATGAGGATATGCGTACCCATTTCGATCTCTACCCGAAAAACTGGGGAATGCAGAAGCCGGACAGCAACATCGATCATCGCCGCGTTCCCAACCTGCAACGTTTCTTCAGTCGCCACGGCAGAAAACTACCGATATCGCAACATGCCGAAGATTACAAACCCGGCGACCTGGTCACCTGGGTCGTAGGTGGTAGCCGGCCTCACATCGGTATCGTCACCGATAAACACAAGCCTGGCTCAAAGCGGCCGATGATTGTGCACAATATTGGTTGGGGTCCAAAACTGGATGATATGCTTTTTGACTATCCGATCACCGGCCATTACCGCTATATACCGAAGCTATAGGCCATCCATCGCCTCGGCCTGCACTATTTATTTCAGCGTAACTCCTAACCTGGCAAAGGCATCCTTTAATTTTGGGAAATCTATAGGCTTATCCAGCACTACCGCACCATATGCTGCCGCTGCTTCAATATCGCAGGCATCGGCATAGCCTGTCATCACCACAATCGGAAGCTCAGTATGTACCTCACGTACCCGCCGAATCAACTCAAGACCGTCCAGCACCGGCATACACAAATCAGTGAGCAGTAATTCAATCTTTCCCTTCGACACACTGAATATTTCCCAGCCACGTTTGCCATTCTCGGCAACCACCACCTCATGACCATGATCGGCCAAGTATTCGCAATAACTATTGCGAATTTGGCTATTGTCATCCACAAGCAAAATATTCACGCATCGACCTCCCGAAATTTCGAGCCTGCGAACACTAGGCAAAGAAATTGCTTATTCACCCCCCATATGAGGGGTGAAATACCCAATCGACTCCCAACAATAAGGAGGTTCTATCATTATAAGGGAGGAAGGAGAATCATTTTGCCCGAACATCCGACGTTGGAAGCTCTTATCGAATGGACCTACATGCCCAGTATGGATGCATCTGTATGGCCTGCGACCCTAAAGCATCTGGCAACCGAAGTAGGCAACTGTAGTTTGCAACTCTGCCTGTTGAAACCATCGGGTGATGGTAAAATTCACTGGCGCGCCTTTTCAGGCCCGGAACCTGAACCGCACCATCCTCCCCGACACATCGGTAACCTGGCACGGAGACTGGAACAGAAGCCTGAATCCTTTTTCGTACAGGATAACGAAAAGCTGCTGCCGCTTGAGCACTTCAATACCGACGAAGCGCTTGGCCAGCTCCTTCATCCGGATGGGATGGATATCTTTTTTAATGTGGGTGACTTTATCGCTCATTTTAACCTGCGCTGTACCCAGCGGAATACGAATCATTATGAGCCTATGACGGCACTCAAAACTCTGCTGCCACATATCCGGCGCTCCCTGCAAATCACGGAGCAAATCACTCAGCTCCAACATCGCTCGAGCAGTCTTGAAGCCACAATGGATCGCCTGAACTGGGCCATCATCATGGTTGATGAGGCACTGGCCACCACCTATATGAACCGCCGTGCCGAAGAGATGCTAAAACACTCGAAGACCCTGCAAATCAACAGCTCTGGTCAACTCAGCACCTTTTCCGCACCTCATTCACAACGACTGAGAAAGCTGCTCGCTGAAGCAATCTCTTTTAGCGAGCAAGGAACAATGCAGCTTGGCGCCATGTCGGTGCCTTGCATCGCCGACCAGGAGTGCCCTGAAACGCGTTGTAACAAATGCGCGCCTATCTCGATCATTGCGACGCCTATCAACAATGCATTTCTTCCGATCATGCCCAAAAATACTGTCCGCGCCACCTTGCTGATCGGCTGCCCTGGCTTCGGTTCAAATATCAATCCGGAACTACTGCAGCTACTATTCGGACTTACTCAAGCCGAAGCTCGCCTGGCAGCTGGTATCGGTGAGGGTATGAGCCTTGAAGACTATTGCCGTGAAAATGGCATCCGTATTAGCACCGCCCGCAGTTACCTCAAGCTTATTTTCCAGAAAACAGGTGCCAATCGGCAGTCGGAGCTGGCCAGCTTGCTTCATAACATACCGATTTAGAAGGTCTCTGGTCAGGCCTCCCTTCAGGATGCCAGTCGTCGCAACTCCTCATCTGCACGACGTAAATTACGACTTTGATCATGGCCCAATCTAAGCAACAGCTGCAAACCACGGCCAGGATTCTTCTTCCACAAACGTTTGAGCGCTGAGTGTTTCATCACCGCCACAACACAATCCCGGGAAGCACGACCATCGGCAAGGCGCTTCCCGGGCTCCAGAAAAGAGACCTCGCCCACACTCATACCCGGCCCAAATTTTGCCAGTCGAATCTGCCGTTTTTTCGAATAGGGCAGCAAAACTTCAACCTCTCCCTGCAAAATAACAAACAGATCGGAGCTCTCCTCATCGACCCGGAACAGATAATCCCCTGCTGCGATCTGTTTTGTGGAAAAAAAAGCTTCAATCTCAGCCCGGGCCTTGGGTTTGAAGCCGGAGAGCAACTCGCTCTCACCCAGACTCACAATTTGTTGCGCATCTACTGATTCACCCAATGATTCCAGCAGGCGATCCTCCGCATACTCAAGCGCCCGCTCAGCATCGGCAAAAGTGCGAAAGCGCGTATCGGTATGGTATGGCACAACCCGCTCATGCCGGTGCCCTTCCCGCTTGACCAACCCCATGCTTCCCGGAACCTGCGATAAAACAAGCTCACCACCTTGCTTACGCATTGTTCCGGCAAGCTGCTCGATCATGCGGATGGCGGTAAGATCAACCTGCCCAACCCGGCGCATATCAAGAATGAGAAATTCAATTTTTTTGATATCTTCGCCAATGACATCGAACAAACGATCCGCTGTGCCGAAAAACAGGGTTCCCTTTAAGTCGTAGCCAACGATGCGGTCGCCGCTCTCCTTAAGCAGATCGCGCTGACTGCGGGGCCTGCGTCGTAAGGAGGAGCGCTCAGCCGCCGTCCAGCGCCGATGCACCACCGCTGTGCTAACCTGCACACGAATAAACTCAATGACTGCCAACACGACCCCAAGTCCTACAGCGATCATCAAGTCGTAAAATATCGTCACCGCTGTCACGGCCACCGCGATCACCCCGCCGATGCGCACGCTTGGCGTCTTCAACCACAGGAAAATATCCTTGTCGAGCATGCCAAAAATAGCGACATGCAGAATAATGCCGGCGAACACGCTCACCGGCAGCACTGCGGCAATAGGCCCCATAAACAAAATAAGCAGCAGGAAAAATGCGCCTGTGACGAGACCGGTCCATAACCGGCCTCCGCTACGAATCGCCACCAGGGTCGAACCGGTCGTGCCCGCTCCGGCCATTCCTCCGGCCAGGGAGGCCATCACATGCCCTGCTCCCTGTCCGATTAATTCGCGTCGGGCATCGTGGCGGCTGCCGGTCGCCACATCGGCTACTACACTGGTCAGCAACGTATCGAGCGAAGCGAGCACAGCCAGTGCCAGCGCCGACGCAACCACCACTTTCCAGGGCAGTGCCACCACCCCCGACAGATCCCAGCCGAACTCGATGGCATCAATATGCGGCAAATCCCCCACGACCCATACCGATGGTGAACTCTTCGCAAACAACCAGCACAACAGATGGAATACAACAGTTCCAACCAAAAGCCCGAGTGCGGTGCCCGGTATGCGAGAAACATATTTCGGCAAAAACACCATGGTCAGCAAGGTGGCGGCTGCAGTTGCCGATGGTATCCAGCCCCCCTCGGAGAGGGTCAGATCAACCCCGCTACCGCTCAAAGCCGCCTGTTGAGAAAGTATCATCAGAATGCCTGTGCCAACCATGAATCCGGAAACCACCGGGTAGGGAATAAATTTAATAAGATGCCCGAGCTGAAAAGCACCGATCAAGATTTGGAACACCCCTGCCATTGCCATGGTCACCAATGTTGCAGTAACCAGCACCCCGCCGGAAAGCCCGGTCGCGGCAAGCGCAGCAATCGCACCGGAAAGCAGCACCAGTGTCGGGCCTGTCGGGGCGCTAACCAGCCCCTGCGTCCCCCTGAAAACCCCTGAGGCAATACACAGACAGGCGGCGGAGACCAGGCCGGAAAGTGCAGCGCTTGCGGCATCATGTGTATAGGGAAACCACAATGCGATACCAAAGGCCATGGCCTGAGGCAATACCAGCGCAGATGCGGAGAGCCCACCCCAGATATCACCGGTGGAAAAACTCTTGGGCGCCCTGTCCCTGAAAACTGCCATCATGTGATTATACTAGCCGCAAGTTACGAATTTCGCAGCGTAAAAACGGACTCTCCCAGTTACTGTTGGAGAATTAGCGACGGACTGATATCGGCCGGAGGCGCTTTCCCCATCATTTCCAAGAGCGTTGCAGCAAGATGGGAAAGCCCCGGTGTTGATTCCACCGTATCGGAATCGCTCGGCTGGCGAAGATGATAGGAACCGTCATAGGCCGGATCGAACAGGATGCAAGGCACCGGATTGATGGAGTGCTTGGTCGAGGCTTCAGAGCCTTTGCCTGCCTGCACCGTCATCTCCTCGGCATTGCCATGATCAGCGGTGATCAACGCCGCCCCTCCGGCTTTTTGCAGCGCATCGCAAATCCGCCCCAAGGCTGCATCCACCGTCTCGATCGCTTTCACTGCCGCTTCCATTTTGCCGCAGTGGCCGACCATATCGGCATTGGCGAAGTTGATCAGGCCGAACCCATAGCCGCCGGATGCAATCAATTCGACCGCCTTATCGGCAATCTCCATCGCCTTCATTTGCGGCTTGTCGGAAAAAGTAATGCCCTTGTCGGAAGGAATTAAAATATAATCCTCCATCGAGGCATCGAGCGGTTCACGATAACCGCCGTTGAAAAAGAAGGTGACATGCGGGTATTTCTGGGTCTCGGTCAGACGGAACTGTTTGACTCCCATCCTCAGCAAACGCCTGCCGAATGGATTAGCTACTTTGGTAGGGCCCATCAACTGTAGTTCGGGCAAGTTACGATCCTCGTCGTACACCATCATGCCGGCATAAACCACATCGGGGCCTTTACCATTCACGCCGCCACGATCGAAGCCGGAGAAATCCTCCAGGCAAAAGGCTTCGGTAATCTCGATGGCGCGATCGCCACGGAAATTGACCATCACCACGGCATCGCCATCTTCGATCGTGCCAAGCGGCCGATCCGCCTCGTCCACCAGCACGAAGCCCGGGATGTCCTGATCGACGATCCCTGGTGTTTCGGCACGAAAATGCTCAATCGCCTCCATCATACTGTGGAAACGCCTCTCTGAACGCCCATGCACCATGATGTCCCAGCCCTCACCCACCTTCGTCCAATCGTGGTCGCGATCCATCACAATACGCTCTCGCCCGCCGCCGGATGCAAAAGCGTAGTCAAAACCGTTGCCATTCATCTCCGAGAAAATCTTTTCCATGGGCAGGATATAATTCTGCGCACTCTGGATGCCAACATCGCGACCATCGAGCAGTGCATGCAGGCGGAGTCTCTTGACGCCCTGCTTTGCCGCATAGCGGATCAGCGCCTCGAAATGCTCGGTATGCGAATGAATATTGCCATCAGAGAGCAATCCCATCAGGTGCAGCGTGCCGCCCTGCTGCCCGGTAGCGATCACCTTGCGCAAAGCCCCGGATTCGTAGAACGATCCATCCGCAATCGCCTTTTTGATCCGGGTCGGCCCCTGATCGAGAATATGGCCTGCGCCCATGGTGAGATGGCCCACCTCGGAGCCGCCGAGATCTTTGCCGTTGGGCAGCCCGACGTACGGACCATGCGTCAACAGTTGTGTATGCGCATAATCGCGCCAAAGACGATCGAAATTGGGCGTAGAAGCCCTGGCAACAGCATCCTCCGTTCCGCCCGAGCCCAATCCCCAGCCATCCATTACGATCAGCAGCACCGGGGACTTATTTGCGAAATGCTCTACCAAACTCATTCATTCTCCTGCTAGAAAGGCCGGGCATCATAACAAACCTGTCGCTGTTTGCATCTCAATTTCGCCCGCAACGGTTTGGATGTATACTACACTCAATCAAGCGCCCGAGAGGTCTCCCATGCATCGACAGATCCGTTCCGCACTGATTTTGCTTGCTGTTTTCACACTCGCTGCCTGCTCCGATCAGGCATCGGATTCATCATCCGTCGGACAGGTACTCGATACCATCTCTGCCGAAACCAGTCAGGGGGCCGAGCTCGCACGCGCAAAATGCGCCTCCTGCCACAACCTGACCCAGAGTCGCCGAAAAATTGGCCCCGGCCTCAAAGGCATCTATGGCAAAAAACCAGGCATCACCGGCGTACCGTTCGAAGTATGGGATGAAACCGCACTCGATCACTGGCTGGCCGGACCAACAGATGTCAAACCGGGTACTCCAATGGCCATTCCTGGGCTTAAAGACGAAAAAGAACGGCAAGCCATCATCAGCTACCTCAAGCAAATCTGAAGATTTTCCACCACGGACATTTGAACACCACACCCTGTCGGCGCATAATGCCTGCCAATATTGATCCGGAGAATTTCTCATGCCCAAAAAACAGCTAATCATCCCCGTAGTCGTGTTGATACTGGCGCTTTCACTAAGTGCTTTTGGGCTTTACCAGCTGAATAAAATTCCGGCACCGAAGTTCCCGGAAATTTCGACGAAGTTCAGTCTCATGAGTGATCATGGGCGCGTAAGCTCCGATGAGATGAAAGGAAAAGTTGGACTCATCTTTTTTGGCTATACGCACTGCCCGGATGTATGCCCCACCACCATGCTAACCGTCTCCTCCACTCTGAAAAAACTGAATGCCGCCGAGCGTGCGAAGGTTCGAAGCTACTTTATCAGCATCGATCCGGAACGGGACTCGCCAAAGCAGGCTTCCGAGTTTGCACACCATTTTAATCCCGATCTGATCGGCTTAAGTGGCAGCATGGAAGAAATCACGGCTGCAGCCGAAGCCTTCAAGGTCGGCTATGAAAAGGATAAGCCCAACAAAAAGGGCAACTATGACATTGCACATTCCACTTATATTTTTCTGGTACGCCCGGATGGAGAGCTCGGCGACCTGATTGGACATGCCGATTCTCCCAATGACATTGCAGAAAAGGTGCGATACTGGCTGAAGTGGGCTGACTAAAAACCCGCTTTGATGATTACGCCGAGGCGTGAGATGCCGCCAGTTGAGCAGCCTCCTCTGAATTGAACTGTTGCTTATCCACCCTGAGGTACGCCACCTGATCCTCAGCAATAATTTTGACCTCGTGCACACCCTTGAGTCCGACCAGTGAGGACTCCAGCAGGGTTACACCTTGCTCGTCCACGCCATCCAAATGAATCATATGCGTGCTCAAATATGCGGGCATGCGCATGCCGAGAGAAAATAGCACCCAAACAAAGGCCGCCGCCGCACAGGCCAAAAAAACGCCATGCACGCCAAATGAGCCGTAGATTGCGCCGCCAAATGCCCCGCCCAGAAAAGCCCCGAAAAATTGAGATGTTGAGTAAACGCCCATGGCCGTACCCTTGCTGTCCACCGGCGCCATACGCGAAATCAGCGAAGGTAGGCTGGCTTCCAGCACATTGAACGCGACAAAAAACAGCCAGAGCCCCAGTGAAACGCTCAGCAGGGATTCATGCAGCACACCAAGCATGACTTCGGCAGTCACCATCATGCCCACACAGGCAACAAACACCTGTTTCATCTTGCGTTTTTTCTCACCGATAATAATCAGCGGCACCATACCGAATACCGAAGCGGCGAGGATCGGCAGATAAAACCAGGCGTGCTGGTCACTACTCAGACCGAGCTCATCGCGCAGCACAAAAGGCAGCGCTGTAAACATCGCCATCATGATGCCATGCTGAATCATGATACCGACATCAAGCCGCAATAACTGCCGATCAAAAACAATGTTTTTTAATTGCGCCGGCACAGCCGCCACATCACGATGGAAATGGCTTATCACAGGAGTCGGCACTAGCAGATAGAGCACGGCAATACCCGCCAATGCCAATACAGCGGTAAACCAGAAAATACCCGAAACATTGAAAATATTATTCAAAAATGGGCCAATAATCAGTGCCAGCATAAACGACATGCCGATGGATACACCCATAATCGCCATCGCCTTGGTCCGCTCCTCTTCACGCGTCAAATCTGCCAATAGTGCCATCATGGCAGCTGCAATCGCGCCCGCCCCTTGTAGTGCACGCCCGATGATGACACCCCAGATCGAATCCGACATGGCGGCAACCACACTGCCGATGATAAACAGTAGCAATCCAGCGGTAATGACCGGTTTGCGCCCGAAACGGTCTGAAAGCATGCCGAACGGAATCTGGAAAATGGCCATGGTCAGCCCGTAAATACCGAGCGCCAGACCAATCAGCGTGTGTGTGGCCCCCTCAAGCCCCTCCGCATAGAGCGAAAAAACCGGAAGCACCATAAACAGACCCAACATGCGCAGGCCATAAATACCGGCCAGCGAAAACGTGCCGCGACGTTCCAGAGAATTCATCAAGGCTTGATCCTTAGGTTCAGGTATTTCTGGACAATTTCAATGTCCGCAGAGTAAACAGTGCAGTTGCAAACAGCAGCATCGCCCCCCCCTGATGCGCCACCCCCAGCGGCACAGGAACCGCCAGCAGCAAAGTGGTCACACCAAGTAGAAACTGAATGATCCCCATGCCCAGCATCAGGTTCATGCCCAGTCGTGCGCGCCCGGCCAGGTCGAAGCGGCGTGAGTAATACCACAGCGCAAACAGGCAGAGCAGCACAGTTTCGGCCAGCAAGCGGTGATCGAACTGAACCGCGGCAATATTCTCGAAGAAGTTTTTGTAGAAAGGCGTCAGCATTCCATAACCTTCCGGGATAAAATGACCATCCATTAGCGGAAAGGTATTGTATGCAAAGCCCGCTTTCAGGCCTGCAACAAAGCCTCCTGCGCCCACCGTTATAAATACCAGCAATGCAAATGCAGCCACCAGCCTGCGCAAAGGCGAGGTGTCATACAAAGAGGCGTTGTTTTTCGGATACAGCAGACCAATACCCACCCAAAAGATGTAGGCAAAAATGACAAAAGCCGCCAGAAGATGTGCTGTCAGGCGATACTGGCTGACATGCGGATTATCGAAGCCGCTGCTGACCATATACCAGCCGAGCACACCCTGCAGGCCACCCAGCACAAACATGGTTGCCAGCTGTGGCGTCAATGATTTTCTGATCTTCCCTGCAATCAGGAAATAACCAAACGGAGCCAGAAAAAACACGCCGATCAGTCGACCCCATACACGGTGGATATATTCGAGCATGAAGATGCCCTTATACCCTTCCAGATCCATATCAGGGTTGAGCTCAAAAAATTCCGGAATTTTTTTGTAGTGTGCGAACGACTCCAGCCACTCGGCTTCGGACAGGGGCGGAATCCAGCCCATCAGCGGATCCCAGGTCATCATCGACAAACCGGAGT
This sequence comes from Mariprofundaceae bacterium, assembly GCA_050302175.1. Classification (GTDB taxonomy): domain Bacteria; phylum Pseudomonadota; class Zetaproteobacteria; order Mariprofundales; family Mariprofundaceae; genus JBNLAN01. The sequence continues at coordinate 40,731 of JBNLAN010000008.1, forward strand.
GGGTCAGTCTCGTGGCACCACCAATAACCAGCATAATAAAAATGGCTGCACAGACCAGCAGCAGCCATATGGCAATCTGCCGATCATTCCGCAATGTGGACTCAGTTGTTATTGCACTCAAAACTACCCCTCCGCCTGCTTCTGCCCGGCCCTGCCACGAAAAAACACCGGTAACACCACTGCTGCAAACAGGATTCCGCTCAATACGGCAACCACACCACCCAGACCAACAAGATCCTGTGGAGTTACAAACGCCTGCACCCCAATATCCTGTGTTGTGCCGACCACCTTGCGCTTCATGCCATGGCCACCGCCCCATGCCAGTCCGATAATGTGGATCAGCTGGCCGGTTGCATACGCATACACCTGAATTCGCGCCCACTTGAAATTTGGAGCCTCATAGCCAAACAGCGGCAGCCAGTAATAGGTCATAGCCATGAATGCCATGGTCACAGCCACAATCGAACCATGGTAATGAGCCGTAATCAAAGTACTGCTCTCACCAATAAACAGCCCGAGCACACCACCCACGCCAAACAACAAGATAGAGAAAAGGAGTGCGGCTTTAAGGTAGCTCTGACCATGTGTTTCTGTGCAGCCTCGCAATACCGCCCAGATAACTGCACCACCCACCACAAATGCAGCCACGCCATTCCCGTCCTGCATCAGCCAGACGAACCACTTGAAAAACCCGGGATCTGTCAGCTCATAGTTCACGAAGGCAAGCGGTGTCAGAAATACGGAAGCAACGCCCACCAGGAAAAGCAGCATCACCAGACGCGGCGAAAGCGGAATATCTGCGCCGCAAATCGTGGCCAGCCAAAGCCACGCCACCACCATCAAAGCAGTGTGAGCGTATTGCAATACATGGCCGCCAGCCCAGAACAGGGTTTCGTAATAGGTGCGGCTCTCATCAATAGCTGGCATGTGGAAATAGGTCCATGCCAGTGCAACGATTGCGACCAGTGCAGCCATGGACGCAGTCCAGATACCGAAGCGCAGCGTACTCTCACCATCAGCCTTGCGAAAACCGGCATATGGTGCACTCAACAACTCGCGCAATACCAGCAGCAGCAAACCACCGCCAAGCAACATCAGCCCTTTAAAAAACCACCTGTTCTCCAGCATCGGCACATAGTTATTGGTCAGCGGATTGGCATCCGCAAGAAGCGGTGCTACACCGGCAAACACGCCGCCCAGAACAAACAGCAGCATGGCAATACGACTGATGCCGGGCCACCTGCTCCCCTCATTCAGGCTCCAGAACACGCCGGCAATGGCCAGCAGCCACCAGAGCACAGTAAAATCAACATGCAAAACCAGTGCTGTATAAAAAAAGTCTTTCCACGGCATCTCATATGTGGTGCGTGCCAGAGCCAGCAGCAGCGGATAAACACCAGAAGCCAGCAAAAAGCCAACTGCGATGGTTAGCCAGCCGGAGGCAAGGTGCCTGCTGCTGCCGGGAATAATAGGCAAGGAGTAATATGTTTTCATTTGCTTTTTCCTCTACGGTCGTGCCGTTTTACAATCACCACCTGGCTGCCACCAGTTTGAATAAATTCGGAGCGGCATGATAACAGTTAGACTACCGGCAGGCATCCATGCATCCGACGCGGCTATTTGGAACCTGCTATCTGCCATTATTCAACAATATAAAGTTTTCCGTTCATCGAGCCATGGCCGGGCCCGCAAAACTCGCCGCAAATAATATCGAACTTGCCGGCCAGCTGCGGGGTAATCGTCAGCACAATCGCCTTACCCCGCTTCACTCGATTCATAATTTTCAATGGACGCACTACAATGGCATGCTTCATATCAAATGAGGCGATATGCCAGCGATAGGTTTTGCCCTTCTCAAGCTCCAGAATGTGGTCACCCCAGTCATAATTTTTCGCCAGCATGTAGATATCCGAGCCTGCTGGCGGATGCACGATCGCAATCCTCTTCTCACCCTCTCCTTCATGACGAACGGTGTATTTTTGTACCATCGTAGTGATCTCGTTCTTGAACTGCTGTTGATCCGGTTCATATTTATCAACCTTAAATGAGGGCTTGTGATCAAGAACGGACATCGTCAACGGAATAATCAAGCCTAAACCCAATAGCCCCAATAACATAAACAACCATTTTCCGCTGCTTCGCCTTTCTGGCGTTCCTTTCTCTTCAGTCAATTTCTTTTCTGTTAAACCATCTTGCATCGAAATCACCTTCAACCAGGGAATAGCCATGGCGTCCTTTACCTTGCGCGGGCGAGTATATATGCTGCTCAGCCAATACACACGCCAATTCGGGCGATCCGGCTTTGAGGTATATTACGCATGTCCATCGAACCCAACCAACCTGCTTCCCGTTCATTTCTGGCCTTCGTGCTTGCTGCACTGCTGCTGGCGCTGTTTGGAACCTTTATCGTAATGTACTACCTCGGTTCGTTTACCGATGCCGAAGTGCGCCGGGACATGACGCCGGCCTACCGCATTGCCTACCTTCCGCACACTGGTGCCTATAACGAAATCGAACCGGTCTTCGATCAGGTGCGTGAAATATTAGAGGCGTCCAATGTCAGGATGCTCGCACCCTGCGCCATCATGCTTGACGACACCTCGAGCATCCCCGAAAACGAGCGCCGCAGCAAAGTTGGATTTATTGTTGAACGCAATGCCTATATCCCGGGGCCACTCGAAGTCGAGAATATGCAGCCCCGCGACGGACTGATCGCCACCTTCGATGGCGGCGCCATGATGGGCTCATACAAAGCCTATAGTGCCATGCGCGACTGGGCGCGCGATCACGGTTACGCCCTGAAGCTTCCGGCGCTCGAAATCTACCACACCGATGAGGGCTGGGCGGAATACCACCTTTCGATCGAAAAGCGTTAATCACCGACCGGTTTACAGCACGGCCTTATTCTACCGGCTTAGTTGCCGGGAATATGTGAAAGTAAGTAGTACAGGAACCAGGCAAAAATCACGACCGCAAGAGCGAGACCACCCAGCACTTTCTTTTTATCTCTGGCCTTTTCTGCTTCAGTTCTCGTATCGTTACGCATCTGTTTCTCCAATGTAGTTATTTGGCAACCTCGTCGCCATAAGCATTAGTGCATCGACGACGGTAGCTTCACAGCACGGTCGTGCGGAATCTTTTCCCACAGCTCTTCGGCCTTCTCTTGCGCGGCAATCAAGGCCTCAGGACTGATCCGCGGAGTAATGGCACGCAAACGCTTTTGCGCATACTTATTACCAAAACTTGTTGCCAGCCAGTACCAGATGCAGGCCTCCTGATCATTCTCCGGGCCGCCTTCCCCCCTGGCATGCATCTCTGCATAAAAATACATCGCCTTCGGATGACCGGCCATGGAGGCCTTTTGCAACAGCTCCCGAGCTTTTACAAAATCCTGCGATACGCCTTCACCACGCCCGTAAAGAAGCCCCAGCTGGTATTGCGCATCAGCATTACCCATATCCGCAGCTTGCCTGAACCACTCAGCGGCGGCTGCAAGATCCTGTTTGATTCCTTCCCCACGCGCAAGGCTCAGACCATAAGCATAAAGAGCTTTGGGATCACTGAGCGCCGCACCGCTTGGCTTGATGGCAGGCGCAAAGCTCTGCAACTCATCCGTTTCTGTGGAACAGCCGCCAAGCAGCAGAACCGTGGCAAACAGCATCGCTGATATCGCACCTTTTTTCATCATACTAACCTCGCTCATACCGCAGTGCGGCGGCAATATATCACAACTTTCTTAAATACTAAATTAGCTTCCTGATCGCAGCAGCAATTTCTGCCGGTGGCGTATTATGCCCCATCATATCAACCACTTTGCCATTTCCATCCAGCACAAACAGATAACTGCTATGTGTCATCAAATAGCTCTCATCGGAAGACTCTTTGAGAAACTCAACTTCATAAGCCCGCGCCACCTGCCTGATCTGTTGCAGGCTACCGGTCAGCCCCTTGATGTTGGGATGAAAAAAGTGCACATACTCGGCAAGATGAGCCGCCGTATCGCGTTCGGGGTCCACAGTCACGAATAATCCCTGCACCTTTGCCAGCTCCTGTGCGGAAAGCTCCGAAAATGCGAGGCCAAGATTATTCATCGTCGTTGGACATACATCAGGGCAGTGTGTATAGCCGAAAAACAGTAAAACCACTTTGCCTCTGAAATCCTGAAGCGCAACAGTGCCTGTATCGGCCTGTAAGGTAAAATCACCACCCAGCTGCGAAATTTCCGAACGATCCGGAGAAGGCTGCTGCGAAAAATAGGCAACCAGTGCAACCACCGAGACAATCACAACGGCAACGCCGACAAAAAATACCAGAAGCTGACGCGCTTTCATTTCGCCCTCCGTGAACAGTGAACCAAAGCCTGCATAGGCTGCGAAATAGACCCGAATGTCAGAAAGAATTCAATGCGCAGGAGTGCGCCAGTCTAGAAAGCGTTGGCTACCATAACGCCAAACAGGGCAATAAAGTAGACCAGCGAATAGGCAAACAGTCGCATATCGCAATCCCGCGAAGAGTTCAGGAAGCGTAGCGCCATCCCAAGGAATACGACTCCAAACACAACTGCCACCGCCAGATAAACCTCTCCGGCCATATCATAGAAATAGGGCAGCATGGAAACAGGCAACAGCGCCACACAGTAAGCGACAATACGCTGCTTGGTGGCAAGCACACCCTTCGCAACCGGTATCACCGGCACATTGGCACGCGCATAGTCCTCGCGATACTTCAGCGCCAGCGACAAAGCATGTGGTTGCTGCCATACCACCATAATGGCGAACAAAATCCAGGCAGGGGCAGCCAGTTCACCGGTGACGGCCGCGTAACCGATCATGGGTGGAACCGCGCCCGCAATACCACCCAGCTGATTCGCCCATGGCGTAGTGCGTTTGGCAAGTATGGTATAAACCACTACATAACCCACCACACCAACCGTGGTCACCCAGGCAGTGAGCGGATTGACCATCCAGGCCATCAACAACAGCGACGGAATCGTGAGTAGCAGCCCGATTATCAGAGCGTGATCATGCGAAACCTCATCCTTCGCCAGCGCACGATTACTGGTGCGAGCCATCAGACGATCGATATCGCGATCATAAACATTGTTCAGCATGCAGGAGCCGGCGGTCGCCAACCCCAGGGTCAGAAAGGTCCAGAAAATGACAGTCCAATCCGGCATCACGCCAAGATTCCCAAAATAGATGCCAGTTAACGCCGCAACCAGCGTCAGCCCTACGATCCCCGGCTTGGAAACTGCAATGTAGTGGCCCAGCATGGAGCGGGAACGATCAATCTGTTCCAGCACTCTTTCTGTCATGATTTCCCCCTGATCGTTTTGCTCTCAACGATCCTGATAAAAGCTCGGGTAGAACACTTATCACGATGGCCGAGAACTTAAGAACATTGTGGCCCCCGCGAACGGGGGCCACTCTGCTCATTTCATCTTAATGATGTGCTACTTCGATATAGGTCGGTTTAGGATTATCGATGTAGTTGTATGGATGCCAGCCTTCAGGAATACGCAGCGGCTGCGGGAAGTTACCCTGACCAGGGATAACCGCAGTCTGCGAGAATTCCAGAGACTCGGAATTCCATGGATTGTCGGTGGCTTTCTCGCCAGCGAACATACCGTGGAACCAGGCAACGAACATCAGCAGCACACCCACGATAGTGATGTAGATGCCGATAGTAGAGAGCGCCTGCGCATCAACGATCGTTGCATTGTCCTTGAACATCTCATAGTCCATGTAACGACGCGGCATACCAGCGATACCGGCGAAATACAGCGGGCCCATCACGATGTTCATGCCAACAAACCAGACGAGAGCGGAACCGCTCGCCAGGAACTCGTTGCACATACGACCGGTCAGTTTCGGGAAGTAGTAGAATACGCCCGCGAAAATGGCCATTGCGCCGGACACTGCCATCACATAATGGAAGTGGGCCATGATGACATAGGAATCAGAGATACCATAGTCAACCGAGGCCAGCGCGTTCGGAATACCGGTCAAAGCACCGATGACCAGCATGTAGAATGCACATACTGCCCATACCATTGGTGATTTGTATGAGACGGAGCCCTTATACAGGGTCAGTATCATATTCAGCATCAACAAACCGAAAGGCAGTGAGATCAGCAGCGTTGAGAACGTCATCAGAATACGAATCCAGTCAGGAAGACCAGCAACGTAAGCATGGTGAACCCAAACATCCGCACCAGCCGGGATGAATGCCAGGATCGCCCATACGGAAGCGCGATAGTTGAACGCCATGTTACGCGAGAAGGTGGAGAAGATCTCCAGCATCACGCCCATGAACGGCAACAGAATCACATATACCGCAGGATGCGAATAGAACCAGAACAGGTTCTGATACAGCAGCACGTCGCCACCTGTTGCCGGGTTGTAGAAGCCGAAGCCCAGATATTTATCCAGGGACAACAGCAGCACAGAGGCCGCCAGCACAGGCACGAAGATCAGCTGAATCACGTTCGCAGAGAACACGCACCAGACGAGCAGGTTCATCTGGAACCAGCCCATGCCCTCAGCGCGCATGAATGCAACAGTACAAGCCAGGTTCACAGCACCGAATACAGAAGACATACCCAGTACGATAACCACGAGCGAGTACAGCGCAGTGTTACCCGCGCCATCCGACAACGAATATGGCGGATAACCGGTCCACATGCCGTTGAATGAATCCGGAATCACCAGGTTGGCAAGTGCGATCAGAATACCTGACCACAGAATCCAGACAGACATTGCATTCACGCGAGGGAAGGCCATATCTTTTGCACCGATCATAATCGGAACAGCCCAGTTCGCAAAGAAGCCCAACAGCGCAGGAATCTGGAAACCCAGAATCATGACAGCGCCGTGCATGGTCAGCCACAGGTTGTAAACATTACCGTCTCCACCTGCAAGGCCTGGACCAACCGAGCCAAGTTCGATACGCATCGCAGTCGCAGCCAGACCAGCTACGATGAAGGATGCCACAGAGCCAATCAGGTACCACACACCGATCACTTTGTGATCGAGAGTGAAGAGCCATTCCTTGACTGTTTTAGGATAACCCGGCTTACCGTCGGGTTCGTGACCCATAAAACCACTCATATTTCTTTCCTCCTTAGTTTACTGATACGTCTGATGCGAGACGAGCGACCTGGCTAGGTGCTGCAGCAGATGCCATTTCGTTTGCCATCCAGGCATCATAGTCAGCCTGCTCCATCACAATCACCTTACCGAACATGGCAGAGTGACCCACACCGCAATATTCACGGCAAGTCACTACGGATTCGCCGACTTCATCCGGCATCATCCACTGCCAAGTTACGCGACCAGGCATCAAATCCTCGGTTACGCGATACTTGTTCATGTAGTGAGAATGAACGACATCTTCACTGGTCATACGCAGAACAACCGGCTTACCTTTAGGAACAACCAGTTCACCATAGGTCTCTACACCGTTCTCATAATCATAAGTCCAGCTATACATCATACCGGTTACCTTCACTTCCATAGTGTTGGTTGGCACTTCGCGATAGTGATTGTGCAGGTCAAAACCCTTCACAAACAGGAACAAATCGTCGGCCAAAAACAGCACCATCGGAATGACAGCCATGCCGATACGAGCCTGAGCGCTCAACTTCGGAGACTGACCTGCGGTCTGTCCTGGCTTGCGCATATAGGCAAGCATCACATACACGGACATTAGCGAGAACAGAACGCCAATCACGGTGATATCCACCATGGTTTCGTGCCAAACCTCATCCCAGTGGGCATGAGGCGTAAGGCCGTTGTAGCTCTCACGGTGCGCAGGATTCGTCTGGAATGCACTCGCCACTGCCGGAAGCAGGGAGAGCGAAGCCAGTACGCCCAGCGCCTTATAAATCATTGATTTGATTTTCATATTAATACTTCCCTCCTTACCAGTAGTAAACTTGCATCAGCGCTACCAGACCCAGGATATTCACAAAGTGAACATACATGGTCATGGAGCGAGTGTAAGACGGGCTCAGACGACCCTTCATAGCAGTCGGCAATGCAGTCAACATAACCAGCATACCAATGGCCAAGTGAGCAACATGAATGCCGGTGAAGCCGTACAGTGCGGTTGCATACGCGTTAACACCAACGGTAAAACCTTCAGCGCTCAGCGCACCCCATCCCATGATCACCGATGCCATGAAGCCACCCCAGATCACAAGCGTCGCCAAAACCATCATCACATAGCCGGAAGCATTGCCAGCACCCTCGTTCTTGCGAGCAAGACCGATGGTGAGACTGGATAGCAACAGGATAAGGGTTGCAATCAGCGGAGCCTCGATGTCAGGGGTTCCTTCAGGTGGCCAAACAGGAGCGCCGATACGAGCAACCCAGTAACCAGCCATCACGCCGGCAATCGTCATAACTTCCGTGCCGATGAACATGAACATTGCAGAAGGACTCCAGCCTTCATCATCAATTACGCCGATGGTTTCACCAGCCCAGCCCACGCCACCGATAATCATCATCACTACGCCCAGCGCCAGGCAAACAAGCGCAGGCAGAGCCATGTGATAGTTAAAATGCAGCATGAATGCCCAAGGCATAAACAAACAGGTACCGAAGCCGACGAGCAGCGGGTACGGGCTGGTGTGCCAGTGAGCGGTATAATGCTTAATCTGTTCAGACATATATATAACCTCCTCTCTCTTCCTTAAATTAATATATCAATATCCGAACTGTTGAGTTTCATCGAGCCGAAGCTGGTATCGCTACTTTCCCCACGGTCAACTCCCCTTCACAGTCCAAGGACAGTGCATTGACCGCGCAAGAATACATACTCTCCGGCGTTGTGCAAGCATATCTTAAAAAATTTTAACCGTTTTCCTTGCGATATAGAAAAAGGACGATAACCTTTATTTCCAAGGGATTCCGGGCAGGCAAAACGCCGCCATCCACAAAAAAACAACCCTTGATTAAAGAAATCATTAAACCCTGCAAGCGCCTGCGAACCACCCGCTTCCCACCATCAAGATGCGCGACACGCTTCCGAAAGCGGCGTGGACGAATCGCACACAACATGCTTGAATCGCCATGCCTGATAATTTAACTAATTAATTACAAAAACTGCCGGAGGTTAAATGCAAGAGCCCGCACGATTTCACAGCCCGGAATACCAGTCGGTTATCAGTGACGTGCCCGCATCCGCCCATTGCAGCTTTTCCACTGCCGCACTCAACACGATGAAGCAGGCGGCCGAAGCCACTTACCCGCTTGAAGCGTGTGGACTACTTATAGGCACCTCGGACCAACATGGCTGGCGTATCGAAGAGGCCCGACAGGTGAAAAACCTCAACACCGAACGCGCCGCAGACCGATTCCAGCTCGACCCTGCCGCTTACCAGGCCATCGACCACGAACTGCGAGACAGCGAACAGGAGATCATTGGCGTGTTTCACTCCCATCCCGACTGCCCGGCCAGACCATCGCCCACTGATCTCGACAGCGCATGGGAGGGCTACCTCTATCCGATTATCAGCACACATAATGGCAACGCCGTCGATATTCTCTACTGGACGCTTGCAGAGCATCATGACAAGCGCTGCTTTTCGCCCGTCACACAAATGGAAACCCAAACATGACCAGAACTCTTCTTGCTCTGCTATGTAGCCTTATCATTAGCGCCTGCGCCACCGGCGGCAAACCCGCTACTACGGAAACGCGGAATATCCCCATCGACCAGCTCGAGCCGGACTTTCTCTACCTTGCCGCACAGGATGCCATGCAAAACGGCAACACCGCCCTCGCCATCCGCCTGTTGAAAACCTTTGTCACTAAAGTCCCTGATGCCACAGAACCGCGCCTGCAACTTGCAAACCTGCTTTTAAGTACCGGCGAACCCAAGCAGGCTGCCAGGCATATCGATCACCTGCTGGCCAGCAACACACTGAATCCCGAAGAAAGAAACAGCACCCTGCTACTCAAGGCACGCGTACAGGCCATTGCCGGCGACAGCAAAGGGGCACTGGCCACACTCGATGAAATACTGGATCGCGACAGTAAGCACTTACTGGCAAGGCAGTTTCAAATTCGTCTGCTATTAGGGCTCGAGGCCTACACTGACGCCCATCTCGCAATACAGGAGGCGATCAATATTCAGGATACCCCCGAGCTGCGGCAAATACAGGCAAATATCTATATGGAGCAGGGGTTGAAAGAGGAGGCGTGGCAGGCGGCAAAGGCCATGCAGAAGCTGGCGCCCGATAACGATACTCCCGTCATGCTGCTAAGCCGAATTGCCGAGCAGCAAAATAAGCCTGAACTCGCCGAATCGCTATTACGGGATTTCCTGAAAAAGCACCCGGATGCACTTCGGGCCAGCAACATGCTTGGCAGCATTTTGATTCGCCGTGGCCGCACAAAAGAGGCGATTGATATCTATCGCGAGCTCTCCGACAAAACCGGAAGGCGACCGGAAATACTGTCCGCGCTTGGCATGCTTCTCTACGAAACAGGCGAATACCGGCAGGCGCTGGAGATCTTTAAAGAGGCACAAACCAAACAGCCGGATGATCAAAACCTCTTCTACATAGGCGGCTGCCTCGAAATGATGGAAAACTTTCCCCAGGCCATCAAACATTACGAAAGTATCGGAATGCGCAGCCCGCTTTATCCTGATGCGCAAACCCGGCTTGCCGGCATCGAAATCCGGCAGGAGAAGCTCTCCGATGCTTTAGCCAGACTGAAAAAAGTCATTCGCATCTTCAAAAACCATGTTGATGCCTACACGATGCTCTCCTTCGCCCGCCTGGCCCAGCAGAAATATGAGCTTCTGCTTGAAGAAACCGCACCGGCCATGGAGCTGCACGGCTTTCCGCTCAAGCTGCTGTTCAACCGCGCCATTGCTTACGACGCGCTGAAAGACTACCCCAACCTTGAGAAATCCTTGGAAAAGCTTCTCAGCATCAATCCCGAACACGCTGAGGCGCTGAATTTTCTCGGCTACTCATACGCAGAGCGAGGCATCAAACTTGATGAAGCCGAGGCTCTGATTCAGAAGGCGCTAAAACTGAAAAAAAACGATGGCTACTATCTCGATTCGCTGGCATGGGTCTATTTCAAACAGGCAAAATACAAAAAGGCCGAAGCCACGCAGCAAAAAGCCCTTGGCATCGAAAAAGGGGATCCTCTCATGCACGAGCATATGGGGGATATTCTCTGGAAACGGGGAAAGCAGAAAGAGGCCCGTGAAGCGTGGCAGAAAGCGCTCAGCCTCAAGCACGCGAAACCGGAAACCCTGCGCAAAAAGCTCAAGGACGGCATCTAGCTATGCCGCGCTGGCAGCGAAGCATTGCCTCCTGCTTATGCTTTACCACCATCAGCCTTGCTGCCCTGGGACTGACCGCCTGTATCAAACCGACCATCGATGTGCCGAAGCTGATCGGCCCCTACCATGAATTAAGCGGCCGCCTGCTGGTGATTACGCCGGAGGGACGTTGGCAAGTCGCCATCGATTATCGATCCAACACTCCTGCCAAGGGCTACCTCCGCCTGACCCATGCCGCATCCTCACGCATTATTGAGTTGCGCTGGCAGCAAGAGAACATGGAGATGCGAGATAACGGACACTCTCCCGCCTGGAGTCAGATATCCCACGCGCAACTTTCCGAGCATGGCATCGTGCTAAAGCCGGTTGAGCTGGCCACCTTTCTACAGGGCGACATCCCTGCAGGGTTTCGCAGCAAAGGCGGTGGCATATGGGAACGACACCAGCAAAGCAGCAATGGTAAGCACCTGATCCGGGTAACATGGCAGCCAGAAGGCAGGCGCCTGATTGTTTCGGACATTCCACAGGGGAAAACCGCAACCCTGATCATTTCGGAAGGAAAATAACGTGCACCTGAAGCTCCCTGCTCCGGCCAAAATTAACCTTCACCTGAAAGTAACCGGCACCCTTCCGGATGGCTACCACACACTGGATACCAGCTTCGTATATATCGATGCATATGATGAATTAAGTATCAAACCCTTCGATACACTACACGTCACCTGCTCAAACCCAACGTTGCAGGGTGAAAATAATCTGGTCTATCGACTTCTCAAGGCCTTCCGCGAGCAACACGAAATCCGTAGCGGACTCTCTATCCATGTAGAAAAGCGCCTACCGGAGCAGGCAGGGCTTGGCGGAGGCTCCTCGGACGCCGCTACTGCGCTACTCGCCGCCAACCGACTATGGGGTATCCATGCCGGTACTGCCGAGCTTATTGATTTTTCGGCCCCCTTCGGCGCCGATATTCCCTGCTTTCTTTTTGGGCAGGCCAGCCTTGCCACCGGCATCGGTGAACAATTGATCCCCCTCCCCGGCAACCTGCCGACGGATACCATCCTGCTGGCGCATCCAGGTATCGGTCTCTCCACCCCGGAAGTATTCAAAACTTACGATGCCATGCACGGGCAGGACGCGTTGACCCGTCAGCCGCGCGCCGATACCATCCGCGCGCCTGACGGTGGCAGCCGGAACGCACAGGTTCCAATCGGCGAAAACGATCTTGAACCTGTCGCCTGCCGCATGTCGGAAAAGCTCGATGTTTTGTTGCAGGCTATGCGTAAAACATCCCTGCAGGCCTGGATGAGTGGCAGCGGCACCGCCTGCGTTGCCCGTCTTGCATCCGAAGCCAATGCCGCGAAGCTGGCCGAAAACCTTCGCAGCCAAAAGCTTGCAAGCTGGATACATATCGGACAGCTAATGCCTCGGCATCCTTTGGCCGATATGTGGGATTAAATATAGTAGTGGGGCGTAGCCAAGCGGTAAGGCAACGGGTTTTGATCCCGTCATGCGTAGGTTCGAATCCTGCCGCCCCAGCCAGATACTCGAAGTTGCTGTCGTAGCCATTTAAGCTATGGTAAAAGAAATACCTTCAGGAGCGACAAGGCCATGACTACAAAACGACTCCGCCTCTTCTCGGGCACCTCGAACCCTTCGCTGACCGAGGCGATTTGCGAACACATGGATATGCCTCTCGGCGAAATCCACATCCAGCACTTCTCCGACGGCGAAATCTTTTTGCAGATTCGCGAAACCATCCGCGGACTGGATGCCTTCTACATCCAGAGCACTTCGGCGCCAGCCAACGACAATCTGATGGAACTGCTGATCTTTATCGATGCCGCCAAGCGCGCTTCAGCGCACTACATCTGCGCGGTGATCCCCTATTTCGGCTACGCCCGTCAGGATCGCAAGAGTGCCGGACGCACCCCGATCTCGGCCAAACTGGTAGCTGACATAATCCAGGCGGCAGGCGCCACCCGCGTACTGACCATGGACCTGCACGCCACCCAGATTCAGGGTTTCTTCGATATCCCGGTCGACAACATTTTTGCGGCCCCTCTGTTCGCCAAAGACATTGAGCAACAGAATAACATAGAAGATGTCGTCGTCGTTTCACCCGATGTTGGCGGTGTGGTACGCGCACGTGCACTTGCTAAGCGCCTGCATGTGGATATGGCCATTGTGGACAAACGGCGCCCGGCTCCCAACGTAGCCGAAGTAATGAATATTATCGGTGACATCGAAGGCAAACACTGCATTCTGATTGATGACATCGTTGATACCGCAGGCACCCTGTGCAATGCGGTCGATGCACTGCTTGACCGTGGCGGCGCAGCCAAAGTCTCGGCCTATGCCACCCATGGCGTCCTTTCGGGCCCGGCCGCCGAGCGCCTGAGCAACTCGCGTCTGCATGAACTGGTGATCACCGATTCCATCCTGCAACCGGAAAAGGTGATAAACACCGGCAAGGTGCGCACACTTACCGTCGCTCAGCTGATGGCAGAAGCGATTAGCCGCATCTACGATGCCCGCTCCATCAGCAGCTTGTATAACTAAGCAAAATATCTACAATGCCGCCCCCTCGGAGCCGTAAAGCCCGGGGCAACTAAAATTATTGCTGCGCTGCAGCCGCCATAACGGGACGTCCCGATGGTGTACTATCGAAGGAGAATACGAATGTCTGACTATGTTGTTGAAGCCGAACTGAGAGAAAAAACCGGCCGGGCCGAAACCCGCCGTCTGCGCCGCGCAGGCAAAATCCCGGGTATCATCTACGGTGGCGGTAAGCCTGAACTGTCCATCGCCATGGACTACTTCACCATCAGCAAACTACTGGAAGAGGAACATTTCCACACCACTCTGCTTGAAATCAGCGTTACTGGCTCAAGTGGCAAGAACACCGCCATTCTGAAGGCAACCCAGTGGGAACCAATCAAAGATACCGTCACCCATGTCGACTTCCAGCGCGTATCCTCCTCCGATAAAATCCATATCGAAGTGCCGGTACATGCACTGAACCATGAAACCTGCCCGGGCGTGAAACAGGGCGGTTCGCTGAGCATCATTCGCCACTCCCTCGAAGTGACCTGCCGTGCCGACTCGATTCCGGAGAGCATCGAAATCGATTGCGCCAGCATGGAGATCGGAGATGTCGTTCATATCAACGACGTGAAGCTTCCGGATGGTGTTGAGGTTCAGCACGACCAGAACTTCACCATTCTGAACATCAGCGCACCGAAGAAGGCAGAGGAAGTTGAAGAGACCGCTGCTGCCGCAGAAGGCGAAGCGGAGGCTCCGGAAGCAGCTGACGAAGCAGCCAGCGAGGAGTAATTGCATCCGTGCAACTGCTGGTAGGCCTCGGCAATCCCGGCGACAAGTATCAGGAGACCCGCCACAACATCGGGTTCCGTTTTCTGGACAAGCTGGCCGAAATTCAGGGGCTGCGTTTTAGCGCAGCCCCTCGTTTTCGTGCCGAGACCGCCACCTGGGAGTCCCCGGTCGGCCGCGTGCTATTAGTGAAACCGCAAACCTTCATGAACGACTCGGGCGAGGCGGTCGGTCCACTAGCCAACTACTACAAGGTTGAGCCAAAAGAGATCACTGTGGTGTTCGATGATCTTGAGTTGCCGCCTGGCAAGGTGCGCATTCGCCACGGTGGTGGGCATGGCGGTCACAATGGGCTGAAATCGCTGAACCAGCATCTGGAAAACACCGACTACTGCCGCATCAAGCTCGGTATCGGCCGTCCTGTGCACGGCGAGGTCACCCCATGGGTGCTTGGCAAAGCGGCGGAGAACGACCGCATCATTGAAGCGCAGGTGTTCGACTGCCTGCTGCCCGAAGTCACCACCATTTTGCAAGGCGATGCGCCACACGCGGCCAATCGCATCCATCTCTGCCTGCAAGGCAAAGGAGTCTGATTCATGGCACTGAGTATCGGCATCGTGGGGCTTCCCAACGTCGGCAAATCTACCCTGTTCAACGCGCTGGCCGGAGGCGGAGCGGAAGCGGCCAACTACCCCTTCTGCACCATCGATCCCAACGTCGGCATCGTGCCGGTACCCGATCCGCGCATCAATGCGCTCTCCGCTATTGTCAAACCGCAGGCCATCCAACATGCCACAGTGGAATTCGTCGATATCGCCGGCCTCGTGGCGGGAGCGGCATCCGGCGAAGGCCTCGGCAATAAGTTCCTAGCCAATATTCGTGAGTGCGCAGCCATTGCGCATGTAGTGCGCTGCTTTGAAGACAGCAATGTCACTCATGTAGCTGGACGGGTGCATCCGCTCTCCGATATTGAAGTGATCGACACCGAACTGATGCTGAAAGATATGGAGACGGTGCAGAAAGGCATCACCCGTGTTGAGAAGCTCGCCAAGTCGGGTGATAAGGATGCAAAAGCTGCTGCCGCTCTCTACCAGAAAGTGCTGAAAGGCCTCGAAGATGGTATCACCGTGCGCCGCCAAAAACTTGCCAGCGACGAATTGGAGGCCATCAAGGAGATGTGCCTGCTCACCGGCAAACCGGTGCTGTATGTTGCCAATGTCGACGATGGCTCACTGCCCGACGGCAACGAGTATGTAGAGCAGGTGCGCAAGCATGCGGCCGAGGAAGACGCACGCGTCGCCGTGGTATCCGCACAGATCGAATCGGAGCTGGTGCAGATGGATGCCGAATCGCGCACCGAGTTTCTCGCAGATTTAGGTTTGAGTGAACCGGGACTCAACACCGTGATCCGCGAAGCTTATACGCTGCTCAATCTCATCACTTACTTCACCGCCGGCGTGAAAGAGGTGCGTGCCTGGACCATCCACCGCGGCGACACAGCCCCCAAAGCGGCAGGCGTGATCCATACCGATTTCGAGAAAGGCTTCATCCGCGCCGAAACCATCGCCTACGACGATTTCGTCTCTTTGGGTGGCGAGCAGAAGGCGAAAGAGGCAGGCAAGATGCGGCTCGAAGGCAAGGAGTATGTCGTCAAGGATGGCGATGTAATGCACTTCAGGTTTAACGTTTAGAAGAGGCGTGCAGGCGAAACCCTCGCCGCTTCGTTGCGTCAGGAGCTCAGATGAATTCGATTACAAAAAGTATTTTTGCTGTCCTGCTCACCGCTATCTGGGTGAACGCCTCCGAATTCGTTCGCAACGAGCTCCTGCTCAAGACTTATTGGACGGAGCACTACCAGTCCCTCGGCATACCCTTTCCCTCCGAACCTCTAAACGGCGCCGTCTGGGGACTATGGGGGATTTCCTTTTCTGTAGCGATCTATCTGGTATCGCGAAAGTTCGATCTTTTACAGGCCACGCTCACCTGCTGGTTCATGGGGTTTGTATTGATGTGGATCGTAACCTGGAATCTCGGCGTTCTGCCTGCCGCCATCCTTCTCTATGCAGCTCCGCTCGCCTTACTGGAAACCTTCGTTGGCACCGCCATCTGCAAAAGAGTTGCCCCCGAATAGCAGGCAATAACCACGACATAGGGAACTCAAAAACCGCCGACAGCAATGCTGCAACCGGTTTCTATTCCTGCATACACGTAGTAGGCTCCGCGCGTCGCAACGGGAGCCAATGAATGTCGTCAGAAACCGAACAAATCGATCTGCCGAAAATGACTGCTTCAGAAGCCCTTGAGCTGGCTTCTGCCGATCCGGCGTTGCTTACCGAGCACCTGTCGGAGCTTCACTCCAGCGAACTGGCGCAACTGCTGATCGACTGCAAAGACGACAGCCGCCGACTGCAACTCTTTTCACACATCTCCGAAAAGCAGGGCGGCGAGGTTATTCTGGAGCTACCGGAAAGCCTGCAAGAGGAGCTACTCTCCGCACTGCATCCTCACCACATCGGAGCCGTGGTCGAGCACCTGGATTCGGATGATGCCGCCGATATTCTGCAAGTGGTCGATAAAGAGATCGCCACGGAGATCATCGAACGCCTTGAGCCGGACGACCGACGCGAAATGCAGTCTCTGCTCGGACACGATGAGGAGTCTGCCGGTGGCCTGATGCAGGTCGAGCTGTTCAAGGTTCGCGGCGACTGGACCGTTGAGAAAGTACTCAATGTGCTACGGCGTTGGGGCGAGGAGATCGAGAACCTCAACTACGTCTACGTGATCAATGATGACGATGTGCTTCAGGGAGTGGTTCCACTGCATGCCCTGCTCTTCTGTGAAACCGAAACGCCGATTGCGGAGATGATTCGCAAGGATTTCCCGAGAGTGCACGCCGGCGAAGACCAGGAAGAGGTAGCGCACCTGTTCGAGAAATACGACGTGCTGGCCATGCCGGTGGTGGACGAGGACGGTAAATTGGTCGGTCGTATCACCGCCGATGACATCCTCGACGTACTACAGGAAGAGGCCACCGAGGATATGTACCGCCTTGCTGCCCTCTCCGGCAACGACGACCTCTCCGACCCGGTCGGGCGTACTGCCTGGCGGCGCGGCATATGGCTGGCGGTCAACCTAGGCACCGCATTTCTTGCCTCCTATGTGATCGCGCAATTCGAAGCGACGCTGGCGCAAATTGTGGCACTTGCGATTCTAATGCCGATCGTGGCCAGCATGGGCGGCATTGCCGGCACGCAGACGTTGACCGTGATCGTGCGCGGTATCGCACTCGGGCGTGTTACCTTTGAAACATCACGGCGAGCGCTGCAAAAAGAGGTATTGGTCAGTATGGTAACCGGCCTCAGTTTTGCACTACTTGTCGGGGTGATCGCCTCATTCTGGTTTCCGGACCTTGGCCTCAAGCTCGGCCTGATCATCGCCGCCGCCATGCTGGTCAACCTGGTTGCTGCGGGCCTGGCTGGCGCCCTGATCCCACTCACACTGCAGCGTATCAACATTGACCCGGCACTGGCCTCGGGCACCATTCTCACCACCGTCACTGATGTGGTCGGATTCCTCACCTTTCTCGGACTTGCCACAACATTCCTGCTCTAGAAAGAAAGCGCAAACCGCTTTGACCTGAAGCGCCTCCAAAGCTAAGCTCCCCGGCCATCTTCCGGAGGTTTTCGCATGTCTGACGCCCAACACCACAACCTGATCATCCTCGGCTCCGGCCCGGCCGGCTATACCGCTGCCATCTATGCGGCGCGCGCCAATCTCGATCCCGTGGTGATCCAGGGAATCCAGCCCGGCGGTCAGCTCACCACTACCACCGACGTGGATAACTACCCCGGCTACAAAGACGGCGTACAGGGCCCGGAGATGATGGAAGATTTCAAGGCGCAGGCCGAGCGTTTTGGTACCCAAATCATCTGGGATCACATCAACGAAACCGATCTCTCCAAGCGCCCTTTCACACTCAAGGGCGATGAGGGCACCTACACCTGCGATGCACTGATCATCGCCACCGGCGCTTCGGCCAAATATCTCGGCCTTCCCTCCGAAGAGACCTTCTCAGGGCGCGGCGTCTCCGCCTGCGCAACCTGCGATGGATTCTTCTATCGCGGCAAAGAGGTCGCGGTGGTCGGCGGCGGCGATACCGCTGTGGAAGAGGCGCTCTATCTATCGAATATCTGCAGCAAAGTGACGCTCATTCACCGCCGCGATGAACTGCGGGCCGAGAAGATCATGCAGGACAAACTCTTTGCAGCCGAGAACGTCGAGATGAAGTGGAACAGCGTGACCGACGAAATTCTGGGGGATGACTCGGGCGTGACCGGCATTCGTCTCAAATCCACCAAAGACGGCTCCACCGAAGAGCTATCCGTGCATGGTGTGTTTATCGCCATCGGTCATAAGCCGAACACCGATTTCGTCAAAGGGCAACTGGAGATGGATGAAACCGGCTACATCATCACCAAGGGCAAGAGCACAGCGACATCGGTTGAAGGGGTCTTCGCAGCCGGCGACGTGGCTGACCCGACCTATCGCCAGGCGGTAACGTCAGCAGGAGAAGGCTGCAAGGCCGCACTCGATGTGGAACGCTTCCTCGCCCACCACTAAGCCCACTAAGCTTTAAGCAGCGTTCGCAGCGACTGCGCCCATGGCTGTGGTAATCGCCGCGAGCTCTTTTTCCCCGACGACATAGGGCGGCATGGCATAAATCAGCCTGCCGAAGGGGCGCAACCAGACGCCATGCTCGAGCAGGATCGGTTTTACCTTAGCCATATCCACCGGCGCTTGGGTCTCCGCCACGCCGATCGCGCCCAGCACCCGCACATCACTCACGCCGGGCAGCTGCGCACAGTCGGCAAGCCCCTCGCGCAACCCTTGCTCGATGGCGGCAACACGGCGCTGCCAGGGACTGTTCAGCAGCAAATCGATGCTGGCGGAGGCCACTGCACAGGCGAGCGAATTGGCCATAAAAGTGGGGCCATGGTTGAACACACTGCCTTCAAGCTCGTGGATACCCGCACGTACCTTTTCCGTTGCTAGAGTTGCCGCCAGCGTCATATAGCCACCGGTCAGCGCCTTTCCCACGCACATGATGTCCGGAGCAATGCCGGCATGCTCGCAGGCGAACATTTTTCCGGTACGGCCGAACCCTGTCGCAATCTCATCTAGAATCAGCAGCACGCCATATTCGTCGCATAGTGCCCGCACCTGCCGCAGGAATTCCGGCGCATAAAAGCGCATACCACCCGCCCCCTGCACGATAGGCTCCAGAATCACAGCAGCAATCTCATGGCGATGGGCTTGCAACTTTTGTCGGAAGTCCGCGATCTGAGAATCGTCCCAATCGACATCGCTGCGCGCCGTTGGCGCATCGGCGAAAATCTGTTTAGGTAAAATATCTGCGAACAGGTGGTGCATACCGTTCACTGGGTCGGTCACCGACATCGCCGCAAAAGTATCCCCATGATAACCGTTACGGATGGTGAGCAAACGATGCCGCCCCTTCTCGCCTTTCGCCTGCCAGTATTGCAGCGCCATCTTGATCGCCACCTCGACCGACACGGAGCCGGAATCGGAGAAAAAGACGTACTGCAAAGGGTCGGGGGTAATTTCGATCAGTTGTTTGGCGAGTTCCGCCGCCGGTTCGTGCGTGAGTCCGCCAAACATCACATGCGCCATCTTTACCAGCTGGGATTTCACCGCTTCGTTAAGTTCCGGAACATTGTAGCCGTGGATGGCGCACCACCACGAAGCCATGCCATCGATCAATTTCGTACCATCGCTCAGCTTAAGGTGCACACCGGATGCACTGACGACAGGCAAGGCGTCGTACACGGCAGGCATCGGCGCATATGGGTGCCAGACATGCTCGCGCTCGAACACCTGCCAATCAGCCATACTGTGCTTCCAACCGCGCCTTTCCAATCAGGTCGAGCGTCAAGCGCTCCAGCACCACTGGCTTATCTTCAATCGATGCCCCTTTCAGCAGCATCTCGGCCTCCAGTAGGCGATAACTGGCCAGCATCAGCTCCTGCGGAGTCCACTGCTTAGCTTCGCTTGCAATGGTTTTTTTCGCATCACCAAACACCTTGGCCTTGAACATAGCACCGCGAGGATCATCTGCCTGAAACCAGAGATACATCAACAGCTGCTGCAGGCGAGTAGATAACCAGGAGAGTACCTGCACTTCGGAAAGCTGCTGCTCACGCAGCAGGCGATGCAACAACGACAATGCCTGAGGAGAGCGAGAAGCCACTGCTGCGCAGTAGGCACCCAAATCTTCCGGACTGCGCTCGCCAAGCAACTCTGCCACGACATCACTCTCAAGCTGCGCACCTTCGCCATTGTCATACAGACGCATGCGATCTACCGCCTGCCTGGCCGCCCCCCACATACCGACAAGACGCTCAGAGAGCATCGACTCAGCCTCCCGGCTCACCTTCAGCCCGGTTTCCGCCAGCAACTCGTGCAGGCGCCGCCCAAACTGTTCGAGAGTTGGCGAAGCACATTCGCACACCACGATATCCATCGCTTGCAAATCCTTGTGCAGTGCTTTTTTGTAACTCATCTCCGGCGCACAGATCACCAGCCGGTGCCCGGCGGAATCGGTCAGCAGTCGTTCGGCGAGCGCCAAGAGACGTTCGCTCTCCTTCGGCGTGGCCGATTCGGCATTGCGCACCATGGCAAAACTATGCGAAGCACCGAACAGCCCCTGGCTGCGCGTTTCCACCTCGATCCGTTCAAGCTCGGAAGCATCCACGCGCAGGCGTAGCACCGAATCATCGGCTCCTTCGAGCAGCAGTCGTTCGGCGGTATCGAAAATAGTGTCGCGGTCTTCGCCGTACAGGTAGTAGACGGGATGTGAAGGTGGAAACAGCCTGGCGACCGGTAGCTTCATCAGAATCCGGAGCCCAGCTTCAGGATCGCCTCATTGAGCCACTGCTCGGAGAGATCGGTAGTAACCCGGGCACGCGACGCTTCAAGGCTAAGAGGATCACCACCTGAATAAACCTCGCCCTGCACCATAATCGCCCCGCTTCTCCAGATGACCTTCCCGCTCTCGACCAAGGTAAGACTACCGGAAAAAGTGAGCTGGTACTGAATAGCAATACCGCTGGCGTCGTAAGCTACCGGCACAAAATTTTCGCTAACATTTTCGACACGTAGCTCCGCCATCCGGGCAGTTTCAGGAATCTCTGCTTTGGCTGCGTATACCGCATAATGAACATCCTGCTGTGCCAGCTTCTGCAGCAAGCGGGATACCATTGATTCAGCGTTTCCTCCCACCGGCAGCAAACGCACCGCCTCAATCCGCTCGGGCACAGCTCCGGCTCCCTGCCCGGCCAAATGATAACCGCAACCGCTGAGCACCAAAGTGATAAGCAGTGCAGCATAACTCCGCAATCGGACCAAAAGACCTTGCCTCATTTGACCACCAGGTTCAGCAGACGACCGGGAACCAGAATCACCTTAGCCAATTCACCCTGTTCCAGCCATTTGGAAAGCTCCTCGGAAGCATGCACGGCTGCCATCGCCTCATCCTGGCCGGCGCTCTTTGCCACCACAATCTCGCCGCGCTTTTTACCATTGATCTGCACCACCAGGGTAATCTCATCCTGCACCAATGCAGATTCATCGACCTCCGGCCATGAGGAAACCACTAGCATATCGTTATGCCCCAACCTTTCACGGCACTCACTGGCGAAGTGCGGCACGAAGGGTGCGAGCATCACGGTCAGCGCCTCAAAACCCTCACGCATGGCGGCAGCACCACCCTTGCCATTGGCCTTGAACGCATGCAGCGCATTACACAGCTCCATCAACGCGGCGATGGCCACATTGAAAGCAAAACCCTGCTCGAATGCCTGTGTCACCCTGCGAATCGTGAGATGAATATCTCGGCGAATCGCTTTGATTGCCGCCGCATCATCTTCACCCTTTCCAGCTCCATCCAACTTCTCGAACAGGCGCCAGACGCGATTCAAAAAACGAGAGGCGCCCTCCACACCGGCATCCGACCACTCCAGATCCTTCTCCGGCGGGGCTGCAAAGAGGGTGAAGAGACGTGCCGTATCGGCACCGTACTTCTCGATAATGGCGTTGGGATCGACCGTATTACCCTTGGATTTGGACATCTTGGTGCCATCTTTGAGCACCATGCCCTGCGTCAACAGGCTCTTGAACGGCTCATCGCCACCGGCCTCCGAGGTAAACAATCCGGCATCGCGCATCAGCTTGTGGTAGAAGCGGGCATAAAGCAGATGCAATACGGCATGCTCAACACCGCCGATATACTGATCCACAGGTGCCCACTGCTTCATTGCTGCAGCACTGACCATGGCGCTGTCCGAATGCGGTGAAGTATAACGGTTCATATACCATGACGACTCCATGAAGGTGTCGAAGGTGTCGGTTTCGCGCCGCGCCGCCTTGCCGCACTTAGGGCAATCGACGTTTACAAAGGCTTCATGCGTGGAAAGCGGGCTGGCACCACCGGTCGGCTGCAGCTCTTCGGGCAGCACTACCGGCAACTGCTCTTCGGGCACGGTGACCGTACCGCAATCATCACAGTGAATAATCGGAATCGGCGCACCCCAGTAGCGCTGGCGTGAAACCAGCCAGTCGCGCAGACGGAACTGCACCCGCTTTTTACCTAAGCCTTTAGATTCAAGATCAGAAACAATCGCCTCAATCGAATCAGCCGAACTCATTCCGGTGTATTTTCCGGAATCAAAAAGCACCCCAGCTTCGCCATGCGAATCACACCAATCTCTCCAGCTAAGACCTTCTCCATCAGCAACATTATTTAGCCATGGATATGTCACCTCTTTTTCAACTGAAAGAGACCAACCATCGTTGATTACGATTTGTTTGTTTTTCCATGAATTAGGAACAATCACAGGTCTAATCGGTAATGAGTATTTCTTTGCAAAAGCATGATCACGCTCATCGTGGGCCGGTACACTCATCACCGCACCGGTGCCGTAGCTCATCAACACAAAGTTGGCCACCCAGATCGGTACCGTCTCGCCCGTGATCGGATGCACGGCCTTGAAGCCGGTATCCATACCCCTCTTCTCCATCAGGGCGACATCGGCCTCTTTGGTGGAGACGTGGGAACACTCTTCGAGAAACTTCGCCAGTTCCGGATTGGAGGCGGCA
This sequence comes from Mariprofundaceae bacterium, assembly GCA_050302175.1. Taxonomy (GTDB): domain Bacteria; phylum Pseudomonadota; class Zetaproteobacteria; order Mariprofundales; family Mariprofundaceae; genus JBNLAN01. Next base: position 64,542 of record JBNLAN010000008.1, read on the forward strand.
GCACGTTTGGCTAACGGGTGACCTGCCGCCACTGCCATGTAGGTAACACCCATCAGGGTATCGGGGCGGGTGGTGAAGATATCGAGCACCTCATCAGTCTGTGCCCCATCGGCCTCAACACCGAAGGAGACCTCGGCACCAGTGGAGCGACCAATCCAGTTGCGCTGCATACCGACCACTTTTTCAGGCCAATCGAACAACTTATCCAGGTCGTTAAGTAATTCTTCGGCATAGGCGGTAATCTTGATAAACCACTGCGCCAAGTTCCTGCGCTCAACCGGCGTATCGCAACGCCAGCAGACACCATCCACCACCTGCTCGTTGGCAAGCACGGTATGGCATGGCTCGCACCAATTCACCTCCGCCTCTTTACGGTAGGCCAGCCCTTTATCCACCAGTTTAGTGAACAGCCACTGCTCCCAGCGGTAGTAGTCGGGCTTGCAGGTGGCAATCTCACGACTCCAGTCATAGGAGAGGCCGAGACGCTTGAGCTGCACACGCATCTGATCGATGTTGTGATAGGTCCACTCGGCAGGCGGACGCCTGTGTTTGATAGCTGCATTCTCGGCAGGCAGACCGAAGGCATCCCAGCCGATGGGATGCAGCACGTTGAAGCCCTGCATCCGCTTATATCGGGCTATGGCATCGCCCAGGCAGTAGTTACGCACATGCCCCATATGCAAATTTCCGGACGGATAGGGGAACATCTCGAGGCAGTAGTATTTCTGACGTGAATCATCTTCACTTGCAGCATCCACACCGGCTTCAGCCCATATTTTCTGCCACTTGGCCTCGACGGCCTGTGCTTCGTACGCAATCTGCTTGTCTGACACCTAATTTGCTCCCGTACCGATTGAAAGAGCGTAATGATGCGGTCTCGGGGCCGCAAATTAAAGCCTTGAATGGCCTGGATCAGGCAGAGGCCAGCGCCTTCAACTTCTGCATGGCACGAGATTCGATCTGGCGTACACGTTCAACCGAAATACCGTAAGTTTCGGAAAGCTCTTTTAAGGTCGCCGGTGTATCAGTGAGATGGCGCTGTGCGATAATAGCGCGATCTCGTTTGGGGAGCTGAGACAATGCCGACTGCAATATCTTCTGACGATAGTTTTCACTATCACTTTCAACCACCTGCTCCTCCGGTCCGGGAAGAGTGGTTGGAATCGACTCCACCATCGCCTGCCCTTCTTCATCGGCACTCAACGAAACATCGCGCTGTAGGAATGCGGTCGCAGCCTCCTGGTATTCAATACCGGAGAGACCATACTCAGCGCCCACTTCGTCGGCACCGCGCCCTTCCATGGCTGCGATACTGGCTTTGGCCTTCCCAAGGCCTGCAAAGATTTTACGCTGTAATTTACTTGTGCCGAGCTTAACAATACTCCACGAGCGCAGGATGTAGTCCTGAATCGAGGCGCGAATCCACCAGGCAGCATAGGTCATCAGACGGAAACCTCGCTCGGGATCGAAGCGCTTGACCGCGTGCATCAGACCGAGTGTGCCTTCCTGAATCAAATCCATCTCGGGCAACCCGAAATGGCGATATTCACGGGCTATCCCGGCCACCGCATACAGATTACCAACCACCAGTTGCCGTGCAGCTTCCCGATCGCCCTGATTACGCCAGGCATGGGCAAGGCGCACCTCCTCCTCACGACTCAGACGCGGAGTTTGACGCACTTCCCGGTAAAACAGAGAGAGGCTCGACATATCAACGGCAGGACTATTCAATCTCATGCTCCTCGCATTCAGAAAATTAGCACTCTCATAGCGAGAGTGCTAAAAATGTATTCCAAGTTGTTTTGCTTGTCAAATCCGTTTCAGTTTGAAGCGAGCCTTGTGGTTGCAATCCATGCACCCAGACAACCGGTCAGCGCCCCACCCAGCACCAAGGGCAGAAGTAACACGAAACCATTCAGATCAACCGCCATACTTGCCAGCCAGTCACCACCCAGCACAATCAGCGGCCATGTGAGCAGCCAGGCAGCCAGTCCGGCTCCGGCACCCAACACGATTCCCTCAAGCACAAACGGCATGCGAACAAACCACTCAGCCGCACCCAGAAGTCGCATCAGCCTCACCTCATCAACACGGGCGAGAATGGTCATACGCAGCGTATTGGAAATAATTAGCGCCATTGCCAATGCCAGCAGGCTACTGGCAAACCAGACCAGGGACTCGATGGCCTGAAGCCATTCATGCGCCTGGGCAAGGCCCAGCTCATCGTCGTTGAGTGATGCGCCAAAGCGTTCCGCCGCATCGCGGAGATCGGTCATAAAAAACTCTCCGACTTCACCCGATACGCTAATCTCAAAGGCAGTCGGTAATCGTTTGGCAAGCTCGCTCAAATCCATACCTGTCGCGCCCAGCCACTCCTCAACCCAGCGCGCAGCATCCTGTTGGGATACTGTGCGAACTGAAGCAACGCCTTTGATCGCTTTTAGCGCCACCTCCAGCGGCGCAAGTTGCTTCGCTTTCTCATCCGGCAAGTAGACATGGAAATGGATTTCTCCCTGCCAGCTGCCAACCCACTGCTGAGCGGCCTGCATCCCGAGCCAGACGGCACCCAGCGACCACAAAGCCACGGCTACAATCGAAAGTGCCAGAAACTGGTGCACCCCGAATGGCGGCAACCTATAACCACCGGGAAGCCTTGGATTGATCCGGTCGGGAATATCGGGACGCTCAGACATTCGATACTTCCGCGACCGAAGAGTCGCCGACAAGATTCCCTGCATGCAGCTGTAGCAAGCGACCCGGGTGAGATTCCAGCAAATGGAGGTCATGCGTCGCCATCAGCACGGTGGTGCCTGCGTGATGCAGTGCTGTAAAGTAATCCATAATATGACGTGCCGTTTCGATATCGAGGTTACCGGTCGGCTCATCCGCCAGAATCAAAGGCGGACCGGCACTGATCGCGCGAGCAATGGCCACACGCTGCTGCTCACCACCGGAAAGCGCTTCCGGATAGGACCACATGCGATCCTCCAGCCCTACAAATGAGAGCACTTTGCGCACTCGGGAAAGCAGCTTGTCGAGCTTCCAGCCCTGCACCCGCAACGGCAGCGCTACATTTTCGAACACCGTACGCGAAAACAGCAGCTTGTGATCCTGAAACACCACACCGATACGCTGACGAAGCTGACGCACCTGTCGTTCGCTGGCCTCACGCACATCGGTGGATTGCACAAACAACTGCCCGGAGGTTGGGCGAAGATCGCCATAGAGCATGCGCAAAAGCGTCGATTTACCCGCCCCGCTCTCTCCGGTTAAATAGACAAAACTGCCGGGCTGAATCGAAAGTGTTACACCGGCCAGCGCTGTCTTGCCGGTTTTATAACGCAGCATAAGCTGTTGCATCTGGATCATCGATTCATCGTGCGACATGAGGGCAACAGTAGCAGCGGGAAGCTTCCCAAAACAAGGCCAAATACTGACAAAGCCGAACCGATGATTCAGCATGCGGCCATGCATATTGTCTGCCCTCATTGTCAGGCCGTTTACCACCTCAAAAACCAGCAGCCACACGCGCTGCTGGTCTGCCATCGTTGCAAAACAGAATTTGCGCTGGATGCCGAAGGCAACCCCATGCTGCCGACTCCAGAATCCGAGGAAGCCAAAGCGGCTGCGGAAAAACTGCTCTCGCTATTCGACCATCAGCCATCCAAATCATCCGGCGAAAAAGAGACATCTTCTCAGGAGAACGAAGTGCCACCGTCTCCTTTACTGGCCGAAGAGCTACTGCTGCAAGCTCCCACTCGCAAAAAAGCGCGCATCTGGCCCTGGATCATCGCCATGCTCGTTGCTATTGCCGGCACCGGCTTCTGGCTGAATCACGAAACATGGCTCGAGCATCCGTGGCTGCGCAGCCAGCTGATCCGCCTGCATCTTTCAGCAGACATTCGCGACAGCGACTGGCTGGTAAAACCCGGCAGCCTGCATGCGGAGTGGCTTACCCGCTCCGATCATTCACAGGTACTGGTCATCCAGGGAGACGTGCGCAATCGATTACACTGCCCTCTGCCGCCACCCATGATTCAGATACAATTCTTCGCACCCGGGCGCCCGGAAGAGCCCATTGGCGAACAGACTGTCACCATAACACAGCCGCCCACCATGGATGCGATACGTTCGGCCCCCTATGCAAAACCGGCAGACGACACCTTGCCCATCCCCGGCCTGACCGAACGCGGCTTTATTCTGGTGCTGGAGAGTGTGCCGGAGAACCTTGGCGACTTTACGCTGAAGGCGGCCGTTAAGAAGTAGCCGCGTCAGGCAGCCAGAATATCCGGAAGCCTGCGACCCCAATACTGCAACAGGTTTCGCAAGTGTTGTTGCGTGGGGCCGGAAGCATGCGCGGTATCAAGCATGCTGAACACCGCACCGCGAGTTTTGAAATCGAGACCGGGAGTTTCATTAGCCTGACGCAAAAAGAGATCGGCCTCCTCCTGCCCAAAGAGGTTGCGCCAATGATCACCATTCACCGTGATCTCTGAATCCGCCCCAAGCCGACCCGGCTTCAGCACGAAAAGCTCAACCATTCCATTCTCATCACCGCGCGCCACCGAACGGCCGCACAAAGCCACATTCTCATCTGACCACGCCCACGGCAACCCAAGCTCCTGCCATTCACGAATCAGCACAGAGTAAAATTCGCGATGCGACGAGTCGCAAATCGCATAAAAAGTTGCAAGCGTTGCTTCTGCCATATTCTTATCCTAGCAGAGAAGCTGGTTATGATGCTGCAAGCAGCACAACCGCCTGTGCAGCAATGCCCTCTCCGCGACCGGTAAAGCCGAGCTTCTCGGTGGTGGTTGCCTTCACATTCACCTGCTGCGGGCGCACGCCCAGCAGTACAGCCAACCGATCCCGCATTTTATCGATATAGGGTGCAAGCTTCGGAGCCTCTGCAATCACGGTAAGATCAGCATTTTCAAGCTGCCAATTCTGCTCACCCACCAGCTTCACCACCTGTTTTAACAGTTCACCGCTATCTGCCCCTTTGTATTTCGGGTCACTATCGGGGAAATGCTTGCCAATATCGCCAAGCCCTGCTGCACCGAGCATGGCATCACACAAAGCATGAATCAGCACATCCGCATCCGAATGTCCTGCCAGTCCAAGATGATGCTCGATCTCAATACCGCCAATGATCAGATTCCGCCCCTCGGCGAATGCATGCACATCGAAGCCTTGACCAATTCTCATGCTCATACCGTCTCCTGTTGCCTGCCATGAATTGCGACAAGCTCCTGTTCAAGCCAGTCGATATCTTCGGGGGTGGTGATCTTGCGATTGCGACGATCACCCTTGCTGACATAGACAGGATACCCCGCCGATTCGATCACCGAAGCATCATCCGTATGCGAAGCAATCTCGTTTCCGGCCTTCTCAATGGCGCTTTGAAACCAGTCACGTCGGGCAACCTGCGGTGTCTGCACAGCCCGCAAACCCTCGCGCTTCGGCGTCGACAGCACCCGCCCCTCCGCATCGACCTGCTTGATGGTATCACTCACCGGCAATCCCGGTACGGCAGCACCATGTTGGGCTGCCATATCGAACAGCGCCTTCAACATCTCGGCGCCAGGCAGCACCCTTGCGGCGTCATGCACGGCAATCCATTCCGCCGCTAAAGGGGCAGCAGCAAGACCTGCCGCCATCGAATCGGCGCGCTCCTTGCCTCCGGTCACCGGCGGCAACAATTTAAATGGGAAATGCTCACCCTGCACTGCCTCGGCAAAATATGAGTCTTCCGGCGCCAGCACCGGCAACACCCAACAGATGCGCGCATCCCCGCCCAGATAGCGCAAGGTATGCCGAATCATCGGCTCCCCGGCAACAGACAAATACTGCTTGGGCACATCGCCTCCCATACGGCGACCGCTACCTGCGGCAAGAAGAAGTACGCAAATTTCCATGGCATGATTGTGCTGTATCCGCCTCGCAGGTCAATGCTGCCGTCTGCAAGACATTGCCAGCTTTTCCCGCATCAGATATAACCCGTCCTATGATCGAAACCACCTACCTGATTCGCCGGACATTCCCGTGACCTCCGTATTATTATTCCCGCTGGCAGGCATTGTTACTTCCATCGCCACACTTCTGATCTGGAAAACAGCTCTGGGCAGCGAGCCCGGCCAGCCGAAACACGGTGCCCTGGCCTCACTGGTGGCTATCTCCACAGGCATGACCCTGATCGGATTGCTCCTTCGGGAACCTATCAAACCGGAGGGTCTCTATTTTGGTCTCGTCTCCGGATTAGCGACCGCCACTTTGCTGATTCAAGCCAGTTATCTTTTCGGCCTGATACGCCACGGCATCCGCGGCCTCGGGCTTATTCTGCTGCCGGCAACCGCCCTGCCGCTGCTCCTGATTCCTCTTCTCTCAGACTCGGATGCCACGGCCTCCTGGATACAAACCAAATCGCCACTACAGGATGCGCATCTGCTTATTTCGTTACTGGCCTATGCGGTTCTGACTCTGGCGACCATTCATGCACTGATGTATCTGCAACTGAACCGCTCACTCAAACGCAAACAGATCGGCACCCTGCTCAAAGCACTCCCGGCTTTGACTGAAATCGAAAAGCATATGTATGCCCAGATACTGGGAGCTGCATGGCTGCTCGGTATCGGCATTCTGACCGGCCTGACATGGCAATGGCGCGAAGCAGCGCATTTTCACCTGCTAACACATAAAATACTGCTGGCTATATTTTCCTGGGTGGTGCTCGTCATGCTGCTGGTCATGCGCAAACGTGCTAACTGGTCGGGGCGTAAGGGCAGCATTATGGTCATTGCCGCTTACATCATGCTCGTGCTGGCATATTTTGGTGTGAAGTTTATTCGACTTGGCATGAATTGATCCATCCATGGAAACTTCCGACATCCCCTTAGTTATTACCATTGGCATACTTATTTTCCTGCTGCTGGCCTCCGCCTTCTTTTCTGGTTCAGAGACAGCGCTAACCCGCGCAAGAAAGGTGCGCCTGAGACTGCTCAGCGAGCAGGGCAACCGTGGAGCCAAACGCGCCATCGCCATGCAAAAGGCTCCGGAGAAAATGCTTTCCACCATCCTGATCGGTAACAACTTTGTGAACTTTGCTGCCGTATCGCTCACCACAGCGATCTTTGTTGTGCTCTACGGCGATCGCGTAGGTCCCGTATACGCAACCATCGCCTCCACCATTATCTTCGTTATTTTTGCCGAGGTTCTGCCCAAAACTTTCGCCGTGGCCCATGCCGAGGCTGTCTCCTGCAGAGTGGCTCTACTGCTTGGATGGATACAGAAACTTATCTATCCACTGGTCTGGCTACTGATGCTGATCGTGCACATATTCAGGCGGCTGTTCCGGGTTCCCGATAAGGAGGACACCGGGCTAACACATCAGGAGCTGTCGACCATCATCGATCTCAGCGCCGAAAGTGGCGTGCTTGACCAGGCACGGGAGCAGATGCTGATGAGCAGTTTACACCTGCACGAAGTGCCGGTAAAAGCCCTGATGACGCCAAGGAAAAACGTGGTTTTTCTGGATGCAGGCAAGAGCGTCGCACGCTGTATTGCCAAGGCCATGCAACACCCCCACTCGCGCTACCCGGTTTACCATGGCGCCACCGATCACCTGATTGGTATTGTGCATCTGCGCGACCTGATCAAAATCGAACAAAAAAGCGAGCTGCTGGTTAATGCTGTCATCTGGAAAACCCCGCCTTATATTCCGGCCAGCAAAAACGCCCTGTCACAACTTTTTGCGTTTCAGAGCCAGCGGCAGCATTTGGCAATCATTGTGGATGAGTTTGGTGATATCGATGGACTGATTACACTGGAAGACATCATTGAGGAGATTGTCGGCGAAATCGACGACGAATCCGATGCGCCAAGTTTGCCTGAAATGTGGAAACAACCTGATGGCTCCATGGTGGTAACCGGCACTGCCTCTGTGCACGATATCAACACAGCCATGGATATCGACCTCCCGGAGGAGGGCTCGACCACCATTTCCGGCCTGATTTTCGAGATTCTGGGGGATCAGCCGGACGGCCGTGTTTGCCTGATAATCGGCAACGTTCGTATTGAGGTGCTTCGCATCGAGGGGCACTGGATTAAACGGGTACGCGTCAAACCAGCTGACAATAAACCACACGAATAGAGATTAACAATCTGCTGCTATCTTCTTCTACTGACCCTCGCATAAACGTGCTGCAACCGCACGCAGATCCTCCCAGCTTTTACTCTTCTGCGCTGGCGAACGCAGCAAGTAGGCCGGATGGTAGGTCACCTTCAGCGGGATATCGCCAAGCTTATGCCAACCGCCTCGCAAAGAGCCAAGCGAAGCATCCGTTTCCAGCACGGTCTGTGCAGCAACCCGCCCGAGCAGACAAATCACTTTCGGCGACAGTGCCGTTAATTGTGCATCGAACCACTTGGCACATGCCTGCACCTCTGCGGGCTCCGGATCCCGGTTCTTCGGAGGACGGCATTTGAGCACATTCATGATATAGACCTGTGACCGATCGAATCCAAGTGCTGCCAGCATACGATCCAGAAGCTTTCCGGCCCGGCCAACAAACGGCTCTCCCTGCAGATCCTCTTCCTGACCCGGCGCTTCACCAATCAATACCAGATCAGCCTCAGGGTTGCCGACGCCGAAAACAGTCTGCGTACGCGTACGCGCTAACGCACAGGCCTGGCAATTGCGAACTTGCTCCTGCAGCTCTTGTAAACCGACAGCGAGATCAGCGGATGTATCGCCCTTATTTGGCTTCTCTTCTTCTATGGCCGCCGGCGAAGCCAGCTGCGCGGGCTCTTGCCGCACAACAGCGGGCAGCGCAGATGCTGCCGGCGTTAGCACGCCAATCTGTTTCAGATAATAGGAATCGAAATCGTCGGGCAATTAACCAACCAGCAAACTAACCGCTTCGGAAGATCCAAGATAGACCGGTACACGCTGATGCAGGGCACCAGGAGCTACATCGAGCACTGGCTGTTCACCTGTATGCGACATACCACCCGCCTGCTCCATCAAATACCCCATTGGAATCGCCTCATACAACAGGCGCAACTTGCCGGTCGTATTTTTATCATCTGCCGGATAGAGAAACACGCCGCCCTTTAGCAAGGTCCGGTGCATATCCGCCACCATCGAGCCAACATAGCGCATACCGAGGCCGGTACGTCCTTTCAGACTTTCAAGCTTGGCTCCCATACCGTGTAACCACTTATCGGCGTTCGCCTCATTCACAGAGTAGTAGCCGCCTTTGGCCGGAATGCGAATATCCGGGTGACTCAATTCGAAACGGGCATCGGCAGGATTAAAGGTATAACCATTTACGCCTGCACCCACTGAACAAACCAGCATGGTCGAAGGGCCATACAGCACATAACCCGCCGCAACCACTTCACGTCCGGACTGCAGGGTATCGCTCACATCCGGCCGCTGACTGTTTGGCGACTTGCGTTTGACAATGGAAAAAATCGTGCCGACCGGCCCATCGATATCCAGGTTGGAAGAACCATCAAGCGGATCCACCAGCACCACCCAGTCGGCGGATGCATACTCATCAATCACCAGCAGCTCCTCCTGCTCTTCCGAGCCTACAGCGCATACATGGCCTGTTGAGCGCATCTCATCGAGGAATATTTCGTCGGACAGCACATCGATTTTCTGCTGCTGCTCACCCTGCACATTTTCGCCGCCGGCAGCGCCAAGTGCACCCCTGAAAACAGCTCCCCGCAACAGTGCCGAAATTTCGATGCCGGCACGGCCCACCCCTTGAATGATCGGCATCATTGCCGCCCCATTCGGGCCTTCCTGTGCAATCTTGTTCAAGGTAATCATTATAGCCCCTCCCCCGTTTATTCAGCGCTGCACACCATCGCAGCCAACGCTTGAGTGATAGGCAAGCTAACGGATTTATTTTACATAGGGAAGATTGGTGCCGAATCAAAATAAAAAAGGCTGCCAAAGCAGCCTTTTTCTTAATAGTGGCGGAGCGGACGGGACTCGAACCCGCGACCTCCGGCGTGACAGGCCGGCATTCTAACCAACTGAACTACCGCTCCGTGGTGGGTGAAACAGGGATCGAACCTGTGACCTACGGCTTGTAAGGCCGTTGCTCTCCCAGCTGAGCTATTCACCCAAAAAACGGGGTCTGACGAATCAGACCCCTTGAAACCGAAAAGGTCGGAACCTAACTTACTTAACTGCGTCCTTCAGGCCCTTACCAGCTTTAAACTTAGGAGCCTTGGATGCTGCAACCTGAATGGTTGCACCAGTGCGCGGGTTACGCGCTGTACGTGCTGCACGTGCTGCTACGGAAAAAGTACCGAAACCAACTAGGCTTACGGTGCCACCTTTCTTCAGTTCGCCTGCGATGCCGCCAAGCACTGCTTCAACAGCACTGCCAGCTGCACTCTTGCTCAAACCTGCTTCCGCAGCTACGTGGTTAATCAAATCTGCCTTATTCATTTTGCCTCCCGCTGTAACGTTCAATGGACGAAACTATCGTGTCCGAACCCACTGGCTGTCAACAGCTTTTTTTAGTGCTTTTATGTGTTTTCCACTAATGCGCCGCGGATGAACCCTCGTCCAAGCGGATGCCCGCGATTGCTGCCTGTGAAATAAAACTGCCAGCAACGCTCATGCCTACAGGAAGCTCTGTCAAGGCATGACTTAACACCTCATCCATGTGCGACACAACATGCACTTGAAGGTGTTTCGTAACCTTTTCGGGTATCTCTTTCATATCCTTAGCATTTTCCTCTGGAATGATCACTTCACTCAATCCACCGCGGACTGCAGCAAGCAGCTTCTCCTTGAGCCCGCCAATCGGCAACGCCTTGCCGCGCAGGGTGATCTCACCGGTCATGCAGACCTCTTTTCGCACCGGAATTCCGGTCAGGGCCGAGACCATTGATGTCGCCATCGCAAGACCTGCAGATGGGCCATCTTTCGGGATTGCCCCTTCCGGCACATGCACATGAATGTCGACATTCTGGTGAAAGTCAGGCTTAAGCCCCAACTGTTCGGCCCTTGAACGCACATAGGTCAGCGCTGCCTGCACCGACTCCTGCATCACTTCGCCAATCTGGCCGGTCACGGTAAGTTTGCCCTTGCCCGGCATCAGTGCCGTTTCAATCTGCAACAACTCTCCGCCCACTTCTGTCCAGGCAAGCCCGGTTACCATACCGACCTGATGCTCGGCTTCGGCCATACCAAAACGGTACTGCTTCACACCCAGATAATCCTCAAGATCAGCGGCGGTAATTGTAATCGGTTCGGCAAAATCTGTTGCCACCAGCTTGCGCGCCGCCTTGCGACAAAGCTTGGCCAATGCACGATTCAGGTTTCGCACGCCTGCTTCGCGGGTGTAGTGCCGAATAATGTCCAGCAACGTCTCATGCTCGACGGTCAGCTTTCCTTTTTTCAAACCATGATTCTGCATCTGCTTCGGCAGCAAGTGTGTTTTGGCGATCTCCAGCTTCTCATCTTCGGTATAGCCGGCGATACGAATCACCTCCATGCGATCAAGCAGCGGCGCGGGAATATTCAGGCTATTGGCCGTGGTGATAAACATCGCCTCAGAGAGGTCGTAATCCACTTCAAGATAATGATCATTGAAGTTCACATTCTGCTCTGGATCGAGCACCTCAAGCAGCGCAGAGGACGGATCGCCACGAAAGTCGGCACCAAGCTTATCGATCTCATCAAGCAGAATAAGAGGATTCTTCACGCCAGCTTTCTTCATCGACTGAATAATCTTGCCCGGCAATGAGCCAATATATGTACGGCGGTGCCCTCGAATTTCCGCTTCATCACGCATGCCGCCAAGGCTCAGGCGCACAAACTCTCGTTTGGTCGCACGAGCAATCGACTTGCCAAGCGAGGTTTTGCCAACGCCGGGCGGGCCGACCAGGCATAGAATCGGACCCTTCATTTTGCGCACCAGTTGCAGCACCGCCAGATGCTCAATAATACGCTCTTTAGCCTTCTCCAGTCCGTAGTGATCCTCATCGAGAATTTTCTCGGCCGCAGCCAGATCTTTGGAAACGCGCGTGCGTTTCTTCCACGGGATATCGAGCAGCCAATCCAGATAGTTGCGTACCACTGTCGCTTCCGAACTCATGGCAGGCATCATCTTCAAACGCTTCAGCTCTGCTTCCGCTTTTGTCTTCGCTTCATCGCTTAAGCCCAACGTCTTGATCTTCTCAGTCAGCTGCTCGAGCTCGTTGAAGGAGTCATCATCGCCAAGCTCCTTCTGGATCGCCTTCATCTGCTCGGAGAGATAATACTCCCGCTGACTCTTCTCCATCTGACGCTTGACGCGGGTACGGATGCGCTTATCCACCTGCATCACCTCGATCTCCTCCTCCATCATGGAGTAGAGCTGCTCAAGGCGCGCAATCGTGCCATGAATCTCCAGCAGTGCCTGCTTGTCTTCCAGCTTAAGATTCAAATGCGCGGCAATGGTATCGGCAAGCTTGTCGACATCCTCCACCGCCGAAACCGACATCACCACCTCGGGAGGTGTTTTGCGATTCATCTTAACGTAGGCTTCGAATTTCTGAACCACCGTCTTGGCCACGGCGTCCTGCTCACGCAGATCCTCCGGCTCTTCCTGAATCACCTGATACTGGCCGAGAATCAGGTTACCATCATCCTGCATCGCACTCACATGTACACGCGGGCCACCCTCAACCAGCACCTTGATCGTGCCGTCAGGCAGTTTAAGCATCTGTAGTATATTGCCAACCACCCCCACATCGTACAGCGCCTCGGGAGTTGGATCGTCATCGGACGAATTACGCTGCGCCAGCAGGATCAGCTGCTTGCCCCCCTGCATCACCTCTTCCAGTGCATGCACGGACTTCTCGCGCCCAACAAACAGCGGCACAATCATATAAGGGAACACCACGATATCGCGCAAAGGCAATACCGGCAACTCACCCGTACCCGATCTCACTTCGAATACTTCACTTTCAGTGTCTTTCGTCCACTTTGCCACAATCACTCCAACCTGCGCCGTACCGGCGCAAACCAATTTATCAGGATCCTGTTTCTGCCTTCTTCTCTTCCGAATGGAAAACAAGCAGCGGCTTGGCGCCATCCATTACCACTTCGCGATTCACCACACACTTCTCGATATTGCCTAGCGTGGGGATATCGTACATCACGTCCAGCATGGCGGCTTCCATAATGGCTCGCAGACCACGCGCACCGGTCTTGCGCTTGATCGCCTTTTCGGCAATCGCCTCCAGCGCATCTTCAGTGAAATCGACATCCACGCCATCGTAACCAAGCAGAGCCTTGTACTGCTTCACCAGAGCATTCTTCGGCTCGGTCAGGATCTCCAGTAGCGCTGCCTTATCGAGCTGACTGAGAGTCGCCACTGCAGGCAGACGTCCGACCAGTTCCGGAATCAGCCCGAATTTGATCAGGTCCTCAGGCTCGACATTTTTCAAAATCAGACCGATATCGTGTTCGCCTTCAGCGGCCACTGTAGCGCCAAAGCCGATCGAACGCTTGGCGCTCTTGGCCTCGATCAGCTTCTCAAGCCCTGCAAATGCACCACCCAGAATAAACAGGATATTGGTGGTATCGACCTGCAGGAACTCCTGCTGCGGATGCTTGCGCCCACCCTGTGGTGGCACCGCTGCCACGGTCCCTTCAATCAGCTTCAGGAGCGCCTGCTGCACCCCTTCGCCGGAAACGTCACGCGTGATTGACGGCGAATCGGATTTGCGGGAAAGCTTGTCCACCTCATCGATGTAAACAATGCCGCGCTGGGCACGCTCCACATCGTAATCCGCCGCCTGCAGCAGCTTCAGGATGATATTCTCGACATCTTCACCCACATAGCCGGCCTCGGTAAGAGTCGTGGCATCAGCCATAACGAACGGCACATCGAAAATGCGTGCCAGCGTCTGCGCCAGCAGCGTCTTGCCGCAACCGGTCGGCCCCAGCAACAACACATTGCTCTTGGCAATCTCGACATCACTCGCCTTGCCATGCTCGATGCGCTTGTAATGATTATATACCGCCACCGATAACAGCCGCTTGGAGTCCTCCTGCCCGATCACATACTCATCCAGAAATGCCTTGATTTCTGCAGGCTTAGGAATCCCTTCGCTCTTCTGTTTACCGGATTCAACCGCGTTGCCCGAGAGCTCTTCGACAATAATTTCGTTGCACAGCTCAATGCACTCATCACAGATGAATACGGTAGGCCCGGCAATCAGTTTCTTCACATCATGCTGGCTCTTACCGCAAAATGAGCAATAAAGTGTGGAATCACCGCTATTTTGTCTTGCCATTTCCACCTCCTGCGGTTGCATCCGGACGATGCAGCAACACCTCATCCACCAGCCCGTAGGCCTTGGCCTCTTCGGCGGTCAGGAAATAGTCGCGCTCCACGTCATCGGAAATTTTCTTGACCGATTTTCCGGTATGCTTTGCAAGCATTTCATTCATGCGCTCTTTTAATTTCAGAATTTCACGGGCATGAATCTCGATATCGGTCGCCTGCCCCTGAAAACCACCCAGCGGCTGATGGATCATCACGCGGGCATTCGGCAACGCAAAGCGTTTGCCTGCCGCACCTGCCGCCAAAAGATGTGCTCCCATGCTTGCAGCCTGCCCCATGCACAGAGTGGAAACATCGCAGCGGATATACTGCATGGTATCGTAAATGGCGAGACCCGCGGTAACGAGCCCTCCCGGGCTATTGATATAGAGATAGATATCTTTATCGGGAGCTTCAGACTCAAGGAACAGCAACTGTGCCGTCACCAGATTGGCCATGGTGTCGTCAACTGTGCCTGCAAGAAAAATAATCCGCTCCTTGAGCAGGCGCGAAAAAATATCGAACGAACGTTCGCCTCTTGGGGTTTGCTCTACGACGATGGGTACCAAACTCATTGTTGCTCCTTGTCCTGTGTGGGCGTCCGGCCTGCCATTGCGCGACCGGGGCCCCGAGACTGAGGCAGCAACACCCTATTTTTCAGCACTATCCTGTTCGGCTTGCCAGACTGAAAGCGCTTTTTCCTCTTTCTTGGCCTTGGCCTGCTCCACAATATAAGCGACGCACTTGCGCTCAAGCAAGCGTTCATGCATCTGCTCCATCTGCTCTTTCTGGCTTCGCACCCATGCAACGAACTGATCATGCTGTTCAGCAGGATATTGATTTGACAAAGTCTCGATCTCGGCATCGATCTCGGCATCGCTGACGTCCACGCCACCCTGATCCTTCACGGCCTGCAGTAAAACAGATAACGATAAATTGCGCTCTGAACGGCTACGCACCTCGTTACGGAAAGCCTCTTCACGAAGCATTTCGCTGTCCGCAGGCATACCCTGCTGCTTAAGACTATCCGCCACGCGCTGAATCTGTGAGCGCACATCCTGCTCAATCAGCGCCTCAGGAAGTGCCACTTTATTGGCCGCCAGCAGCGCATCAAATGCGGCACTGCGCGTGGTTTCATAACTGGCCATTTCGGCCTCGCGCTCCAGGCGCTTACGCACATCTTCACGTAACGCATCGGCGCTCTCGAAACCCAGGTGTTTGGCAAGCGCTGCATCGTCAGCGAGTTTTTCAGGCTTACCTACGCGCTTCACAATCGTCTCAAAACGAGCCGCTTTGCCAGCCAGATGCCTGGCCTGATACTCCCCGGGGAAGGTCACTTCCACTGTTACCTCTTCACCGGCCTTCTTACCGAGCAACTGATCCTCAAAACCTGGAATAAAACGGCCCTCACCCAGCTTCAGGGCCACATCTTCACCCTTACCACCCTCAAATGGCTCGTCACCGACGAATCCCACGAAATCGATGTGCAGCTCGTCGCCGTTTTCGGCTTTGCCCTTCGAATCCTTATAGTTGACCTCTTTTTCCATCAGGCGGTCGATCACGCCTTGTACATCCGTATCGCCTGCATTCACCACAGTCTCAGAGAATTTCAGCTTGCCAAGGTTTGCCAGTTTCACATCCGGCCAGGTCACAACCTTCATGGTAAACTCAAAACCATCTTTCGGCTGTACTGTCGGGATATCAAGTTCGGGCTGCACGGCCGGATGCAGACCACAGGATTCAAGCGCCTCGAGGTAGTGCTCCTGAATCAACTCGGATACGGTATCTTCGTGCAACTTTCCGGCGAAGCGCTGCTTCAGCATCTGATTGGGGGTCTTGCCTGCGCGGAAACCAGGGAGCTTCACCTGACCGGCCAGTTTATCGAGCTGCTCCGCATAGGTTTTATCATAAGCCTGCTGAGCGATCTGCACATGCACTACATGCTCGTTCTTGCCAGCCGATTTCACTTCCGTCTTGACCATTATTTCCTCCGAATCAGACTCTACACATATACCATTGAAATGGTACGAGGGGGGGGACTCGAACCCCCACACACCAGGTACTGGAACCTAAATCCAGCGCGTCTACCAATTCCGCCACCCTCGCAAACTGCAGCCTAATGCCGCAAAACGAAAAAAGGGGCCACCTGAAGGTAAGCCCCGTCGATGTCTGGTGGGTCGTGTAGGGTTCGAACCTACGACCCGCTGATTAAGAGTCAGCTGCTCTACCAACTGAGCTAACGACCCAGACAACCAAGCAAAAATTACCACAGCCAGGCTGCGATACAAGTGTGCTGGGGTGGACGATGGGACTCGAACCCACAACCACCGGCACCACAAGCCGGGGCTCTACCATTGAGCTACGTCCACCATCGAGCACAAACTGGCGCGCCTGACAGGAATCGAACCTGTAACCTACGGCTTAGAAGGCCGTTGCTCTATCCAGTTGAGCTACAGGCGCCTGCAGGACACACCCAATCTTCAAGGCTCTTCAAGGTGGTCGGGGCTGCAGGATTCGAACCTGCGACCCTCTGCTCCCAAAGCAGATGCGCTACCAGGCTGCGCTAAGCCCCGTTTACCTCGTTTTAAACCCTCAAAAGGCGGCGCAACATAGGCGGAATAGCTCGTTTCGTCAATCCCAAATTGAATCCGAAATCGCCTTCAAAAGGCAATAGCTGGTTGCCGCGCTATTCCATACCCGACATGAAAGCCAACATAAAAGGATTTGACACCGTTTCCTGCGTAACTTGAAATATCGCGTGCTGCGGAAGCAGGCAGAATCAATGCGAATGTGATCGGATGACAAGCCAGTATCCGGCCCGCTTATAGGGAGATAAGCCGTACAACACATAATCATCGGATTTCGAATCAGCTGCGCGATTTTTCTCGTTCCGATAATGGCTTTGCTATGCGCCATTACGTTCCCTAGCTGCGCGATTGCCGATCCGCAAAGCAATCACGGGCGTTTGCACTCATTTGAAGAGGGGCTGGAGGTGCCAACCTATTCATCCCCGAGCTATACCCCCGCAATACAGACCCCGAATGCCGTACACTCCGCTAACAATATAGCCCCGGTCAAACCCTACCCCTTTGAGCCCGGTGACAGCCTAGCCCCCTATCTGCACTACACTGCGGCTTATCAGCATATTGCTTCGAACCTGAGCGCACGAATGCACCGGCTGGAAATCGGCTACGAAATGTTTTCGATTTTGATCGAGCGAAATGATTATCAGGAACAGAATCCACAATTCCATCTCAGGGATACACGTCAGATGATATTTATCCGATTCCCTGTACAACTCAATGAGGATGAGTCTGTGCCAGCAGTCTCCGTCGCATACGGCATCGGAAGTTATACTCTTTCCGGAGAGCAGAAAACGCATCTGATAGTGCAATCACTACCGATAAAATATAAGCCTTTGGATTTCCTGAGCTTTGAATTACGCCCCAGCTGGTTCCAGCGCGACTCAAACACAAAAAATATCATGGAGGAGTATCAGCTATCCATGCACCTTGGAAGTCAGTATGCCGGCGTGGAAATTGGCTACCGCACCCTTACCAATCAGGGGGCCACCATTGATGGTCCGTTTGCAGCAATTTCACTCTATTACTGAGCAACTCCACATAACAAAAGCCTAACGCACACAACGTACGTAGTTCCGTATACGTATCTCATCCTCCTGCCCGCCCTGAGAAGAGTATTGCCTCGGGTCGCCGCTCTTTGGATCGCTGCGCTGGGCGCCGGCGCCATGCACATCGACTCCATGCACTGAGGTACATTTCCCAAAACAGATATAAGCCGCCTGACGCACATTGTCGCCATGCGTGGTGGAGGACCAGAACCAGCCTTTGTTATCATACTGGCGAAACATATTCGTATCGATAGCCGGATCGTTGTGCCGATAATCGACAATGCCCTGCAACTCCTTCACGTTGGGCAGACGCCAATCGTCGTGGCCAGCCAGGCTCAACCCTTCACAATACGAGAGTGCACCCTCCCAATCTCGGGAGGCGCCGTCGTCGGCTTGTTGCCACATCAAACCACTGAAGCGATCACTCACCGTACCGTCATGATTTTCCACAAAGTCGTTAATTCCCCACTCTTCTCCCCGCACGCAGCGATAAAACAGCCCCTGTTTACCATTGAGCGGAGCCTGCTTGATCCGCCCATCGAAGAAGTTAACGAAAAAAGCACCCTTCACACCGGGTTTTCCCCAGTGATCACCACTATAAACAGTTGCAGACCAGGTCTGCCCCATCATGTCGGTACGATGAGTGGCACGAAAACGATCATTCTGCAAAATGCTTGCATCCGGTTCGCGTATCTCAAAAGTCTCGTCCAGATAAGGGCGACTACCCGCGCTACCGCGAAAATCGATCAGGGAGAAGAGTTCCCTGATCGTCGGTAAACGCCAGTCACCATGCCCACCCAGATTCAATGCGTCACAAGTTACCTTGGCATCGTACCAGCCAAGCCGCTTTTCATTATGCCCCTGCTGCCACATCAGCCCAGTGACACGATCCGTTACCGTGCTATCGCCATTGTCGCGATAATCGGGCAGAGCCCCTTCGTATTGCGCATCCTGGCCAAACCAGCGCTGGCCCGGCCCGGGGCAGGGAATCACTCCTTTATCATCAAAACAGCTACCTTGATGCGTATCCGGAATACGGCTGACAACCGACTTTGCCGAAGCATCATGCGCAACAATCTCTGCACGTGCTGCCCGGTTCTTTGCCATGGAGCCCTGTTGGCTCCCCCGTTGCATGGCTTGCGGCATACGATCAGCACCGTCCGGTACGCAAGTTTTGCCGTGCGGTGTGTTACGACAAACGCCTTCAACCTGGCCGCGAGGCGTTCTGAATGCGCACGACACCCCTTCACTTTTAGCGCTGCAGGCATTCACCGCCTCTTGCGGCGGTCCGCCTCTTCCCGGTGGTTGCGCCGAAGCAACCGAACCGGATAGCAATATCGCAACCATCAGTCCAATACGTTTCATACCGTTACCCCCTCACTTTGTTGCCCTGCATCACTCCAGATACCCTTTATACAGGCGCACAGACAGCTGCCCCACGTATCGCCGCAGGGCGGCTCGCACAACGCGCATACCAGCGCTGTACGTTCGGATATTGATCAAGCCCAAGTTGCTCGCGCGCATCGTAAACACGTTCAAGACATCCCACCCACGGGAAGGTGGCAATATCGGCAATCGTGTATTCATCATCGACCAGGTAATCACGCCCCTCCAGTCGTTTTTCCAGCACGTCAAGCAGGCGCTTCGATTCATTGGTGTAGCGCTCCAGTGGATAGGGATGATCGCACTGCTCACGCGCAAATTTATAAAAGTGCCCAAACTGTCCGAACATCGGACCGATACCACCCACCTGGAGGAATAACCACTGCAAGGTCTCGCTACGCAATCGTGCATCGGCAGGAAGAAACTTCCCACTTTTCTCGGCAAGATAGATCAGGATTGCGCCCGATTCGATCACCGCCAGCGGCTGACCGTCCGGACCATCGGGATCGACAATCGCCGGAATCTTATTGTTCGGGTTGATGGCGAGGAACTCGGGTTTGAACTGATCCCCTTTCCTGATATCGATCATATGCGCATCGTAGGGGATTCCCATCTCTTCGAGCGCGATGGATGCTTTTTGCCCGTTTGGGGTTGCCATCGAATAGAGCTGTATTTTTGCCATATCGACCTCCTGTCGTTATTCGACAGTAGTTCACCTGGACGAAAAAAACAAAAGGCCTCCGATTTCTCGAAAGCCTTTTGAGGTTTGGCTGGGGGAGCTGGATTCGAACCAACGTTGACGGAGTCAGAGTCCGTAGTCCTGCCGCTAGACGATCCCCCAATGGCAAGTCGTAAAACTAAGCGCCTGTTTGTGAGGGTGCGCAACATAGCAAACCAGCCCGAAACGTCAATCCCCGGAGCGGAGCAACAGCGTAAAATAAAAAGAGCCCCGGCTGCCCGAGGCCCTTATCTCAGCTTTAATTATTGAATATCGTTGTGCGGCACCACGTAGAGTTCGACGCGGCGATTGGCTGCCTGCCCCTGTGGTGTATCGTTACTGGCACGAGGACTCTGCTCACCCTGCCCACGCGTCTGCATTCGATTACCTGCCACACCTCGCGCAGTCAGGTAGCTTGCCACCGAAAGGGCACGATCCTCTGAAAGACGCTGATTGTAAGACTCTGAGCCAATACTATCGGTATGCCCTACCACGACGATTTCAGTACGATCATAGCGGGCCAAAACATCGGCAACCTTATTCAGGGTTGGTTCGAAAGTCGATTTGATCGCAGCGGAATCGAAATCGAACGATACGGAGCTATCGAGTGTCACCTTCAGAATTTCGTTCTGCATGCGCTCAATCTCAACCTGATTGCGGGCACGCTCCTCCGCCAAACGGCGCTCAAGCTCAGCCTGCTGCTTATCCTGATAGGCTCCTACCCCGGCACCAACAGCACCACCTACTGCTGCACCCGCCAAGGCGCCTCGCAGAGCCCCGCCGGAATGATCGCCCTGATAACCGATCACAGCGCCAGCCGCCGCGCCCAACAGCGCACCTACAGTCGCACCCTTTTTGGTGTTTTCGTTATTGCCAGTGGTGGCACACGCAGCAAGACCAAGCGAAACTGCAACAAGCAACACAGATGCTAAACTTCGGCGAACATTCATGGCTTCCTCCTGATAAACAAAGAACCGACAACCCTGATTCTAGGACACGCTCCGCGAAACACAACTCACCTTCAGGCGCTATTTCTACCCCCCTCAACAAAAAAAGAGGCCGCCCGCCGGGCGACCTCTCTATACAAAAAAACAAGCCTGCTCAATCGTCGTCAACAATCACCGATTCCAAACGCTCGAGATCGTTAATTACTCGCCAGGTGCCTTCTCCTGCCTCAATACGAGTCTGCCATTTGGAAAGACGATCCAGATACTCGCGTGGATCGACGTTATCGCTGCGAAGCTTGGTCACATTCAGCGCCACAATATCGAAGCCGCCTACCTGCAACGGGATATCGCGGATATAGCCTTTCTTCAGCTCCTCCTTTAAATCGGAGAAGATCAGAATGGTCTTCTTGCCTACGCCAGCTTCGTTCAGATATTCAACCGCCTGCAACATGCCACCGGTGATATCGGTATAAGCACTTGGTTTCACGGTTTTAACGAAATGATCGATATCATCACGAAACTTCATCTTCTGGCGATTGGCCATGCTCGGCCGATCATCGAACGTCACCTTGGCGACAATATCCTTCTCACTAAAACTACCGGTATCGACTCGCGCAACCGCGAACGTATCACCGGGGTTCAGCTTGGCCAGGGTGTAGTTGATAATAAGCTGTGCTTTTTTCAGCTCTTCGGTATAGGTGCCGGAAGTATCCAGCAACATATACACGCCACGGGTATGGGGCACATTCTGCTGAGAACAGCCTGCGAGTAGCAACAGCGCAGGTATGATGGCCCGAATAATAAATTTTTTCATTTATGCCTCCTCAGTGGAGCGGGAATGAAAGGGGTTGAACCCGCCCTTCCCTTCATGCTTGTCCCCACGCTTGCCTCTGATCAGGCCATCAATCCAGAGCGGAAAGAAGATCACAAGATCATAGATGCTAATCAATGCCAGCCCCGCATAGTGCGCTCCATTCGCCGCCATTGACAGGCCAAAAGAGAGCCCGCGTAGCGCGCCAACGCTCACCATGCCCAGCACTGTGCGCGAAGAATGCACGAAAGATTCCATTGGGATAGCAACAAAAACCAGGGCGAAAGGCAGAATAAAGCCCATACCCATCTGTGCAGCTGTGGTGATCCAGCGCTGCGAGCTTGCCGCTACCGCAGAACCACCCTCAATCAACGATGCACGCAACGCTGCATCGTCCTGTGAAAGAATTTCACGCATATAGGCGAGACCTGCTTCCACACTGGCAAGAATAAGCAGGATCGTGAACGTAATCCAGATCATACGGACACGCATTTCATCACGCATTGCACCAATAACCGGAAACAGTCGCGTAATACGCAGACTCTCCATCAGGAACAGGCCCATCGCCACTTCGACCAGAATGATCACCAGCGCAGCAATACTTGCCGTCTTGTAACCCATGATCGTGGCACTGCCACCCACCATCTCCTGCATCGGGCGTGCGATCAGGTTGAAGTTGATCGCGGCGCCACCAATGGCGATAGCCAGCACGAAGCCAGCGATGAAAAACTGTGTCAGTGAAGACGAAGACAATGTGCGAACAGCACTGTCGGTCTCGCTAACGACCTTCTCATACTCATCCATCTGCTCGTCGATAACGCGGGAGCGCTCCAGAAGCCCTTCGACATTCTGATTCACCTGCTTCAGGTCCGTATCCATCTTACGCCAGAACGGACGCATCCTCTTCAGCAACATGTGACGGGTACGGCTCGATTTCCGATACTCCTCCAACACACGCTCATGGCTCTTTTCCATCGAGCTGTGAATACTCTGCAACACCTGCCCAACCATCGGATCGGTTGCGGAGGTCTGAATCTTGGCCACAGCCTGTACTGCATTCGACCAGCCCGGTGCTTCAGGAGGAACCTCCGAACTGTTTTTGTAATCCTCATCGATACGCGTTACCACATCACTAATCTTGCGATGCAAGGTTGGGTATTCAGCCAAATCGCGATGTACGATGGTATCAATTCGGGAAAACTCCCGTTCGATCAACCGCTCGGAAGCTTCGCGTCCGGCCGCAACCAGCACCTCCTTGTTGCGATTAGCCAGCTTGTCGCTGCTTGCCATCACGGCATCGGCACCCTGCTGGAAAGCCTGTTTCGCACCCGCAGAAAATGCCTCAATCATTTTATGTGCGGGAGTTCTGGCCAGATATACCAAAATCATCAGCACAACGGTCCAGATAATGGCGGATACAGCCGTATTCGCGGACCAGAACGTAATAAAATCTGAAAATGACATTTCGTCCTCCTCTTTTTTGCCCTGTCCAAACTCGGGGCGTTGGGGCGCAACTTAGAAGAGCACACCTCCACTTTCTGTTACGCTAATCACATGCTGCAAATTCAGTATGCAGACACCATCATTCAAAAAAGATGATGAAAATGTTTTTATTTCGAGGAGTTAAGAGAAAATTCCGGAAACATTACGGTGCCTGTGACAGGAATTCGAATCTGCGCGCCGGGAAGCATACTTCCCAACATCGGCCTCAGGGCTTCACCAAGCTCAAGTTCAAGCTCACCCACAACACTCCAGCGCCCGATCCCACCGGCCCTAGGCTGCAATGAGCCTTTCCCGGAGGCGCGGAGTGCAGTACCTCCTTCCAGCAACCAGTTCCAGACGTTACCTTCTCCGGTCAGCAGCCCCTGATATTCACCAAGCACCATGGCATCTCCACCTGCCAATCCAAGTTGGGCATGGTTCCACACTAGGCTCAAATCGGCGGAAATAGGAGCCTTTTGATCTTTCTCCCAGATCAATTTTCCACCGACACGCAATTGACCATCAAGGCCGTACAGAGGCTGCTTCTGCAACAGCGCCTGTAAAGCCTTGATATCGAAAGTCATATCGATTTCTTTTGTGCGCATGCCATACGAATCATCGAACTCCAGCGTCACCTCAACGGGCCGCCCCTGCAAATCCGCACTCAATGTGACTCCGGGCACGCCGGTCAGCAAAAGCGACCAGGCGGGATACAACTCAAGCCTATTAAGTTGAAGTTTCCGAAGCGGAAACCCTGCCGGCAGTTGAATATCGGCACGCCCTGCTGCGAGCCCCAGTCCGGACGTTGCCACAGACACCAGCCGCACACTCGAAGCAAGCCCTGCTTCCTGCAACTGCTGTTGCACCCACGCCTCCGGACTCCAGCGAATCCATAAGAAGAGTGGCAACAACAACATGAACAGCCATAGCGGCCACAACCGCGACAAAAAGCGCATCCTCGACATCATTCGAGCACAATCAATTCAATATTCACCACACCGGGTGTCTCTGAGGCCCTCAACTTGGCCCGGGCAACGCTCAGTCCTGATGCCCCCAATTCAGCAATAAAGCGCAGCACGTCCACATAAGGGACTTCGGAAAAATGCACCATCAGCGAACGTGTCCCATTCAGCGCCGGCTGTGGCTTGATGCGTGTAATGCTCTTTCTCACCTTGGTGCTGCTTGCAACCCGCTCCACAATCGCCAGCCCGCTTTCCGAAGGCCTGCTTGCGCCACCGGACTGTTGCAGCTGATCAGCCAGCATCTGCGCCTCACTGCGCTGACCCTCCAGTTTCGCCACCTGCACCCCAAGCGCTTCAAGCTTGTCTTGCAACGGCAGATAGATTCCGAACACAAGAATCATCACTGGCAAAAAAGTTACAGCGAACTTGAGCACCCATTGCTCACGCGAAGCGAGCTGCTGATAGCGCGGCAGCAACTCGTCATGCCAAATACGCGAGAGCGGCTGCAAAAGCTCCGCAATACTCATGACCAACGCATCCTGAAGCGAACCTTGCCACTGGAAAGTTCGGTATCCTCAATCACGACCTCCGCCGCCAGCTTTGCGGCCAAAAGGTCGCGCAAACGATTTACGGTTGCCAAATCGTCGGCCGCACCGAACAAACGAATCTCACCGGATTTAAAGTCGAGCTCCTGCAGTTGCCAGCGGCTAGCTACCTCGGCGTCGCTTTTGGCAGCACTGATACCTTGCAACTGCAACAGCAACTCATTGGCACCGGCCGTGGCCGTACCCCCTCCGACGGCAGCCCGTAACTGTGCAATTGCATCCAGCATCACTTTCTCCGCAGGCAGGCCACGATGAAACGCGGCTTCAATATCAGCACGCAAACTCTTGGCGCGGTAATCGAGCCTCACCACTTCGGCGATATCCAACCCCAGCACCAGCAGCACAAACACCGCCGCCATCACAGCCGCCCGCCGCCATGCGGAAAACCCGGCCGCCCAATTGCTGCGCACGGCCCATGCTCCTCGGCGGAAATTCACCATTGGCATTTCCATATTTTCCGCCAGTGTCGCAAGCGTGACTTGCTGACGGGGGAGTAAATCGTTTGTCGTTTCGCCCCGCCACCATGACACGCCATCCGACAGGCCTGCAACCAGCACTTCATCCATCTGCCCCAGCATATCATCGGATGATGCGTCAAACCCCATGGCTGTAAGCGAACGCAATATATCCTGCAGCAAATTCTCGTCCTTGCGCCCTTTGCGATTGATTCGCCGCATACCCAACCAGCACCCTTGCTCATAAACCCCGGCAAAAACACCCTCGGCATCAGCATCGACAACGGCACAACATTGGCCCTGATAATCTTTAATATGACGTGCCAGACGAACCCAGCCATCCGGCGCAACCAGTTCGCAACCGGCCCAGATCTCCGAAGCCACCATCTCCTGCCGTATCGATTCCGGCATTGCAAAGGCCATTCCGGCCACACCCGACGACGACTGATCCACAACCCAGGTGATCCACCAGTCATCCATCTCTTCGCCGGTCAACTCATCGAGTTCCTGCGCCACAATTTCACGATCAAGCAACCGTGCATTGGCAAGCGGTAAGGCAAAGGGACGTATCAGCAACT
Source organism: Mariprofundaceae bacterium (assembly GCA_050302175.1). Lineage (GTDB taxonomy): Bacteria > Pseudomonadota > Zetaproteobacteria > Mariprofundales > Mariprofundaceae > JBNLAN01. The sequence goes on from JBNLAN010000008.1 coordinate 90,456, forward strand.
GCTCCATCGGCAACAGCAGCGCCGTAATATTATCACCGACAGCCACCGAACTATCGGCAAGCTGCGGCTCCCCAATGCTTTCGGCATCCACACATACGGGCTCAGCATCACCTTCACCCAGCCAGAGCTTCTGCCCATCCCATGCCGCCAGCAGACTCATCCTCCAACCCCATCTGTATCGACAGACTTTTCGGGGACACGCATTAAATCACGCCAGCCGAGTCGTTCCCGATAGATGATATGCGCTTCCTTATCGTCTTTTCGCTCCAACAGCACTTGTTCTCCCCATGTTGCACGATCAAAACGCGCTATTGCCCGAACCAAAAAGGCATCACTTGTCACGGCAAGCCTAGCTAGATTGGCGGGTGTCGCCCAGCTGTTCGTCACGGAGTGAGCGGGCAACGTTGTATAAGGAGCGGCCTGCCGCTCAGCAATAATTCCATCGGCCTGTGCCGGGGTGCACTCTGCAAGCACCGCCTGCAAGACCTCTTTACTTGCCGTATTCAGATTGAGTTTGGTCGGATGCAATGAAGGCCTCGCCACCACCAAACCACGAAGTTGATCGAGCATTGCCTGATCAAACCCTTTAATCAGCAGAATCTCTTCCAGACGATCAAGGGGTACATTTTTTACATGATAATCCATATCGTAATAGGCTGAATTTTCAGCTCCCCCAGGCCTGGGACTTTGGTCGGCATCCATCCAGTCGGCCAGTGCATCGGCCAGCTCGACAGGAACCTGCGCCTGCTGGAACAGCCGCTGCACAATCGCAAAATCGGCTGCCGAAACCTGCCCATAGGCATCCACCAGATCATTCAGGTTATAGTAGCGATTGGCATCTTCGATATGCCCTTCCACAACACCGTCATCAACCGGAAATGGCGGGGTTTCCTGCGCCCAAAGCTCATCAAGATTGTCACTATCGGCAGAGTTTTTCGCATCCTCGAACAGGGTAAGCCGGGCAAGTTCAAGTGCCGACTCCGCAGCTGTCATTGCTGACAGTGAAGCCTGCATATTTTCGGCCCGGCGCAGCAACAGCTGATCCTCGCTGATGGCCGTCATCGCCCAGGCGGCAATCAGAGCGACTATGCCCAATACGATAATCAACGCCACGCCGCGCTCTCTTCGTTCCGGCAGAATCATCACCCGGCCACCGCCTTCAGATCGGCAGTGGCCGCCACCGGCAGCCACCACTCCCGCGGCCCGTTACCGTTATCGAGAATCACCTTGAAGGCCTTCGGCAGCCCTGCAGATTTATCCGGACTGCTACTCCAGCTCTGCTTCCATTCGCCCCTGTCATCCATCGCCTCGACCGAGAACGAGACCACATCCCCCATTTCCCAGCGCAGCGGCGCAACTCCGGCACGCGCCCAGGGCATTGTCTCCTCCCGTATCAGCAGCTTCTTTTCCTCATCGATATAATATCGCACCTGCATCAGGGAGGGGGCACCCGCTTCGCGCACCAGCAGAATCAATTCATCGTAACTGACATCGCCGCGCTGATCATTATTCAGCACCACGGCACTCACCTTGCGATCATGCGAAACCGACGTATAAGCTGCATCCAGACGCAATTGCCGGTCGAGCATCGGCATCAGCGCAAGCGTATCCCGTCGCTCGCTCAACATTTTGAAACCATCGCCGGCCATACCCAGCGCCGCATATAGCATTCCGGCAATCATGGCCAGAATCGCTACCGCTACCAGCATTTCGAGCAATGTGAATCCCCGCGCATTCACTTGGCGCTCCGGTAAAGCGACATGGAGAGCGGCGGCTCTCCTTCAACACGCACCTCGACATTCTGTCGGTAAAAATCTTCAACGCCGGTATCCTCGACTGTTAGCTTCCAATCGAACTGCAAACCACCCGCCTCAAGCTCGCCCTCTTTTTCCGCAGGCGCTCCGCGCTCCTGCAACCGGATTCGCTCCAGCACATCAAGTGCCACGCTCTGCATCAACGCATGGCGCTCAAGTCCGCGCTGCAGATCTGCCGACGCCCCCAGCCTGCCCACCAGCACCACCATGGCAGTTGCGGCAATCGCAAGCGCTGCCAGCACCTCGATCAGTGTAAACCCCTGCGATTTGACCTTCATCACGATGGCTGCTCCGCCACACGAATACCACCGGGGCCGGGCCTGACCTGGATATCCGCCACTTCCTCTTCCTCGCCTCGTTGCAAACGGATGTCGGCCATATCGGAAAAGCCATCCGGCAACAGCAGTAGTGTGCCCAGCGGGGCCTCTTTCTCGGCAGCAAGCCCGAGGTCTTCACCGAAGACTGTTTCGCCGGATTGATTCCATGCTTTCAGGTTATGGATGGTTGCAACCTGTAACTCTTCGGGCAGCGCATGCTCTGCAAATGCCGCTTCAGGCATGGTTTCCCAACCCGAATTGCTCCATACCTGAAAGAGATAATGGTCAGGATATGCACGCCAACGCACCGGCATGCCGGTAAATTGAGCCTCTTCACTTGCCAGCTGCAGCGCCTGTGCCAGTCGCCGCGCCTCATCATTCAGGGATGGACTGCTGAAATCCTGAAATCGCGGCGCAAGCAGTGCTGCCACTACTGCCATGATGACAATCACCAGCATGATCTCCAGCAGCGTAAATCCGGCCTGTTTCATGTGGCCTCCGTTGGCAGCGGTCTCCTAAACGCCTGCTACTCCCAGTTGCCGAGATCGGCATCAAAGCCTTCGCCGCCCGCCTTACCATCTGCACCATAAGAGAGAATATCGAAATCGCCATGCACACCGGGCGCGAGATACACAAAATCGTTGTCCCAGGCATCCTTCGGAACCTTGTCCATATAGCGCTTGCCATTGGCGCCCTGCACCAGCGCATTCAGGCCCTCTGATGAGGAGGGGTAATGGTTCTGCTGCAAACGATAGAGTTTCAATGCCTGCGCAATGCTTTCCATCTGAGCCCGCGTTGCCTCCACCTTGGCCTCGTCCGCCCGCTCCATGAAACGCGGCGCTACGATAGCTGCCAACACGCCAATAATCACCAGCACCACCATAATTTCGAGAAGAGTGAAGCCTCTCTGTTTTCCAGTCATAACTACTCCTTGTTTAACCAAAAACTGTTTCTTTGCAGCGGATCAAACAGCCGCGTTTTGCCCCGATACACGATCCAGCTCTCCCCATGCAGATCATCGGCCTCATGGATCAGACGATCAATCATCAGCCAGCCGCCCAATACCCAGCCATATTCATCAACTGCCTGCCGCGCATACAGCGAGCAGACCGGATAGGAGGGGCAACTTCGCCCGTCCAGTCCACCCAGTACATGCTGATAAAAGTGCAATGGAAACGCTTCGGGTGTTGTCGTCGGCAGTGAAAAACCGCGCCAAACCGGCAACAGCATCAGGCTCAGCAGCGCCATCACGCCATATATTCGCAGCTCTCTTTTTACCATGGGCGCCCCGGCAACCCCGACGCCTGCCACATCCCCTGCCACCAGACGAGATACGCCTCCATATCACCGCGTTCGGCCAACGATACCGCCGAAAACACCGACCCCGACCACAGCCACATGCTAATCAACGCGAAAAACACTGTCACCGGCCCCATGCGACGGCGCGCCGCCCAGAAGGTGAGAAACAGCATTGGCCAGACCAGCATTGCGGCCACACCGGCATCGCGCCAGCGCCCCTGCCAGGCATGCCCGGCTCCCGGTATGATGGCACCGATCAAGCCAGGTACCCAGCTTGCTGAAGCGGAGGGTAACGGCGTCTGTTTCGCATAGGCTGCCGCCATCGCCATATAGGGAGTCGGTGCGCCCAAGTCGGGAGTTGCGGCAAGCTGCGAGCGCATCTGCAACAGCTCCGAAGCCGCTTGTGCGCGCTGCTTCCATACATCCGCCTCTTCCAGCGAAATCGACAGTGCCTGCAGTATCACCACCGCCTCGGCATCATGCCCGATTGCCGCCTTTTGCATCGCTTTGGCATAGCCGCTATCGGCTCCGGCATATACTGAAGCAGGCAGCATAAACAGTAGTGCCAGAGAGCAGAAAAGCAGGCGTATCATCGAATCAATTCGTTCATTTCGATAATCGGCAACAGAATTGCCAGCGCCAAAGCTCCCACCACCAGCGCCATCAACAGCACCAGCACCGGCTCCAGCACAGTGAGCATACGTTTGAGATTCCGTGCAATCTCCTGCTCGAAGGTTTGCGCCACTTTCAGCAACATGCGGTCAAGCGTACCGCTCTGCTCACCCACCGCAATCAGCCGGGTAGCAAGATGCGGAAAATAACCGCCTATTTTCAGAGCTTCGGATAAGTTGCCCCCTTCGCGCAAGGTTTCACGTGCCTGCTCGGCTATTTCTCGCACTGGCAGCAAGCCGAGACTTTGCGTGGCAATATACATGGCCGACAGTGTAGGCACGCCACCGGAAAGCAACATCCCCAGCGTATGTGAAAACCTTGCCGCTTCAGTTTTACTCAACAGCGTGCGCACACCGGGGACACGTAATAGCAACCGATCGCGGCGATATTTGAACTTGGGATTGCGCAGCAATACCCGGTAAGCGATACCCAGCCCAACCAGCACCAACAACACGTAGATGCCGTCATCCCGCAAAAATGCTGATATCGAGATCATCACCTCGGTTAACCACGGAAGATTACTGCCCGCGCGCTCGAATACCGTCACTACCTGCGGCACCACCACAGTCAGAAGAAACACCATCACCAGCAGTCCAAAGCCCATAATAATGGCCGGATACAGTGTCGCTGAGAGAAGATCCTGCCGCATGCGGTCACGGTGCTCGAGCAGATCAGCCAGACGCAGCGCCACCGATTCGAGCTGGCCGGTCTCCTCGCCTGCCGCCACCATATTGTAGACCACCTCATTGAACCCCTGGTTTTTTAACCCTGCCGCCAGCGAACCGCCCTCCAGCACTTGCTGGCGAATGGCTGCCACCACGCGCCGCGCACGACGATTCTCCATACCATCCGCAATCGAATCCAGCGCATCGGTCAGCGTCATCCCTGCCCCGAATAGTGTTGCCAGCTGCTGTAAAAAGGTGGTGGTCTCCACAGCATTGAGGTGACCTCTGCCGCAGGATGCCGCACCTTCGCTCTGCTTGTGTTCGACCTGTTGCAGCTGGCGCGGCACCAGTTGCTGAAGCTTTAAAAGTTTGCGTGCTGCACGCTCGGAATCCGCCTCGATTTCACCGGCTATCTTTTTACCGCGGGCATTAATGGCCTGATACGCAAAGAGTCCCATGCACTAATCCTGTACGACAACGGCATCGGCGCGCGTTACTCGCACCACCTCATCCACGGTCGTCAAACCTGCTGCCACATGACGTGCACCATCCTGCCGGAGACTCAACATTCCCTCTTTCTGGGCCAGCTTGCGCATAGCCTGCAAGCCCTTGCCATCGTGGATGGCGGTGCGCATCGCATCCGAAACCTTTGTCATCTCGTAGATACCGATTCGACCATGATAACCGGTCTGCATACAAGTATCGCAGCCAACGGCATCATAGATATGCCCGACTTGATCAAAGAGGGAGGCATCCACTCCGAGCACTTCGATATCGTCAGGCCGAATTTTCCGCTCCTGCTTGCAGTGGTTGCAAAGCTGACGCACCAGGCGTTGCGCCTGCACCATCGCCAGCGAGGAGGCCACAAGATAGGGCTCGATGCCCATATCATGCAGGCGCATAATGGCGGAAAGCGCATCATTGGTATGCAGCGTGGAAAATACCAGATGCCCGGTGAGACTGGCCTGAATAGCAATCTCCGCCGTTTCAAGATCGCGAATCTCACCGATCATCACGATATCGGGATCCTGACGCAGAATGGAGCGCAAACCTTCGGCAAAACTGACCCCGATTTTCGGCTGCACCTGCATCTGCCCCACATGATCAAGCTGATACTCGATCGGATCCTCGATGGTCATCACATTGTGGTTCTTGCGATCCACCTGCATCAGCGCCGCATACAGTGTGGTGCTCTTGCCTGAACCGGTTGGGCCGGTCACCAGCACAATGCCGTGTGGCGAAGCGACCGTTTCGCGCATTATCTCCATCTGCGCTTCACTCATACCCAGTTCGGCAAGCGTCAAAATACGTGCGCCGCGATCAAGCAGTCGCATCACCACACGCTCTCCAAATGCGGTCGGAAGCAGGGATACGCGCACATCCACTTCGCGTCCGGCAATTTTTACCCGAAACCGCCCATCCTGCGGATGCCGCTTCTCGGCAATATCCAGCCCTGCCATGACCTTGATGCGACTGGTAATCGCCGCCTGCACACGCTTGGGCGGCTGCACTACCGTATGCAACACGCCATCGACACGAAACCGGACCAGCACCTCTTTCTCAAAGGGTTCAATATGGATATCACTGGCGCGCTCTTTCAAAGCCTGCGAAATCAGCGTATTGACCAGCCGAATAACCGGCGCCTCATCCTCGGACTCCAGCAGATCGCCGACCTCCTCGAGCTCACGGGAGAGGCTGTGCTCATCATCCATGTCTTCCAGCATCTGCTCGGCAGAGGCTTGCGCCATATCGAACACACGATTGAGCTCGACCAGAATCGTCTCGGACGGAGCAAGCACAGGTTCCACCTCCAGCCCGAACACGCGCCGCATATCGTCCATGAGCGCCCAAGGCCAGTCACCTTCATCGGGCACAGCCAGCATGATGGCATCCGACAACTCGCTCTTTAGCGGCAGCACGGGGCCTTGCCTGAGCGCCGCAAGCGAAAAGTGCAGGGCGCGCTCATGATCAACCTGCTCACTCGCAATACGGGCAATATGCTGCATCAGGGTTTGGCGGCTTCCGCTCCGCCATTTGGCGCAGATTGCTCAGGCTTGAAGTCTTCTGGTAGCGATGATTTGTGATCCGGGAAAATAATCGTCCCCTGCGGGCCGGGCTTCTCGTACAGCCCTTTGATATTCAGGTACTTCTCCTGCGTGATGGTTTGCATATCCGACTCGGAGTGAATAATACGCGGTCGCAGAAACACCATGAGATTGACCTTGCGCGTGCTGTTCTGGGTGCTTTTGAAAAGCTCGCCGATCAGAGGCACTGCCCCGAAACACGGTACCTGACGCACAGTCGCCGTGGTATCTTCACGCATCAGTCCACCCAGCACCAGCATCTGATTATCCCGCGCCAAGGCCACGGTCTTCACCGAGCGCTTATTGGTAATCAGATCTGTCGCACCCGCTGTCGGATCAGTACTGATGCTGGAAACCTCCTGAAAAATCTCCAGTCGCACGCTGTTACCCTCGGAGATCTGTGGCGTCACCTTGAGTGTCAGACCAATATCCTTACGCTCAATGGTCTGGAATGGGTTGGAAATGCCGCCCTGTGTCGAATTCTGCCCGGTCACGAACGGAACATTCTGCCCGACGACGATCTCCGCCTCCTCATTATCCATGGCAACGATATTTGGCGTGGAGAGCACATTGGCATCGCCCGTAGTTTCCAATGCCTGCACCAGTGAACCGATACTCACCGTGCCGGCCGCCAGCGAGCCCTGCAGCAAACCAACAGTTAAGCCGGGCTGTAATGCCCCGGCCACGGCCAGCGTGGTATCGGTTCCTGCCGGGGCTGCCGCCACTGCTGACCCAACCCCCTGCACGGCCCCATAATTCTGTCCGCCAACCACACTATACTGGCCCTGCTTGATATCTTTACCGGCAAACCATTCGATTCCAAGCTGCTCACCAACATTCCCGGTCACCTCTACAATCAGCGCCTCAATCAGAACCTGCAGACGCCGGATATCCAGCCGATCGACGATCTGGTTCACGGCCTGCACATCGCCGCTATCCGCCGTGATCAACAGCGCATTGGTCGCCGGATCCGCAACAACCTTGACCGTACCCGTGAACAACGGCTTGGAGCCCGGCGCTGCCGCCGATCCCGGCGTTTGGCCACTGACCAGTTCGTTCAGCACTTTGGCGATATCCTCGGCATTGGCATGTTTAAGATAGCGCACGTGCAAACGGCCAGAATCCGCTTGGGGGGAAATATCCAGCTTTTCAACCACTTCGGCAATTTCGTTACCAACCTGCGCAGCAGCAACCACCACCAGCACATTGCCGGGCTGATGTGCCATCACCTTCACACTATTCGGCGAGCCCGGTGCACCACCACCTGCATACAGACTGGTCAGAGTCGATGCCAACTTATCCGCTGAGGCGTATTTAAGCGGGAACAACCGCACACCGATTGCATCCTTACGGTCCACCAGCTTGAGAATCTTCTGGATGCGGCGAATATTGCTGACTGCATCCGTAAGCAGGAGCATATTGCCATCCGGGTATGCCACCAGATGACTGTTTGGCGATACCAACGGGCGTAGTAATGCGACCAATTGTTGCGCATTGGCATGCTTGATACGAATAACTTGCGTCACCGTGGCATCGTTGTCTCCTGTCTGCCCCGTCATCACCGGACCAGCTTTCTGCTTGCTCTCGGCCCTCGGCACGATCTTCACCACCGCTCCGCTCTCCACCGCATCGAAACCGTTCACCTCCAGCACGGAGAGAAACACATCGTAGGCCTGCTTTTCGGATATTGGGGTGGGGGAAATAATGGTCACCGAGCCCTTCACACGATTATCAACCAAAAAGTTTTTGCCAGAAAAACCGGAGACAAACTCAATAAAGGCACGAATATCGGCATTCTTGAAATTCAGCGTGACTTCCTGGGCCAATGCAGACATTGGCAACAGAAGCGCCAACACAATAACCGCCATACGCAGATGCAAAGATTTCAAGAGCACTCCCACGCCTCCAACTTAATGCACCACATATTGCACCTGTTGCGGCACCCCTGCACGTATCAATTCGATTGAGATCGTTGGAGCATTCTGCAGTTCGTTATACATGGTCATAGCCTGTTGTGGGCTGCTGACCATACGACCGTTAACCTTGCTGATAATATCACCATTCTGCAGGCCGATTTCCGCATACAGCGAACCCGGAACGATATCGTTAATCATGAATCCTTTGGATTTGCCGTTTTCAAAATGTGGTACCACGCGCGCCTGCGACAACAATGTCGGTAAGTCTCGTGTCTGCCTCTGCAGATTGCTGCGGGAGAGTTCGCGCTTTCCCACCACACCCGAAGCGCGCGGCAAACTTGGCGCAGGTGTAAACCCAGGCATCGCCCCGGATTTCTGAATCGATATACGCTCCAGTTTACCGCCGTTGTCGACAACGATGGCATCGGCCTCAACCGATTGCAGCATCACTCCGGGCTGAACCTGCTCCTCAACATAGACCACGCGTTGATGTTTACCTGAGGCGAGCTTAATAATCGCAGCAGAATTACCGCCGGCGACAACCGTTCCAAGCAGCTTCAAATCGAGCCTGCTTGGTGCGACCACCTTCTCCACAACCACTGGAGCATGTTCATCCGGCTTTTTATACTCGCCAAACAGGGGGGTGGCGGTCAGCAGCGAGAGATCGACAGTAGCTTTCTCCCCCTGCATATCAAACACCGCTCCTGGCAAAGTGGGCTTGGCGGGTGAAGAGACCAGTGCACCAGCCACCACCCATGCCATAGCACCCACCAGCAGCACCTCTGTTAACAGTGGCGCCTTCTCCCCGGATAGCTTTCCCAATAAATTTTGCGAAAGATTCTGAATGTTTAGCAAAACTCGCCCGTCCTCCGGCAACCCGTATGCAATCCCGCGTAAACCCTATATGTAACCATTCATAGGCAAACGACCCGCTGCCAGGACGAACTTCTACCTGATTCCACTACCAGATTCCAGCAACCCCCAACGAAACGGCCTGCCAGCGGTTTTCCGGCCAGTGCCCAATTGCTGTAGTTTCACCACCAAGCCGCCGCATGCGGTAGCTACCATAAAGACTCAGGTGTGAAGAGGCAAACCACTCAATGCGTGCCATGGCAGCAAAGCCTTTCTTCGAACGAAAGTTTCCGGCCAGGGGATTTTCGGTCTTTATCCTTACAGGCGCCGCCACTTCAAGAGTCGTTGCGAGATCAGGGCCACGCTGGTTACGTGAGTAGATATTCAGCCCCACCCAGTTCACACGCACCGTTTCTGCAACAGGCTCACCCGCAACCGGAGTTGGCACACCGTTCACCACAAAAGCTGAACGTTTCTGCACATGCTGCATATAGCTACTCCACACTCCGAACCGCACACGCTTAAAGGCATAGGCAAGCTCTCCTCGTGTTTCCCACTCAGCCACTTTGAAACTGTTCGTCTGTTGTGAAATCGCTGTCGTCCATTGCTCCTTACGACTCTTAAGCGATGACAAGCCGCGCAGATCCAGCGACCATCGCCAGCCAGTTTTAGTATCTGAAAAGCCGCCATCCATCGCCAGCCGGGACTCAACACCCCAGCCCTGCACTTTCGAGCTAAGCGGCGTACTTGCAAAGCCCGGGATGGCCCCGGCACTCTCGGAATAGGACCACCACACTGGCGCCACATCGAGCTTCAGTTCCATAGCCTGGGCAGGCGCAGCCATACAGCCGAGCAACATGAGCACGCCTGTCCAGCGACTCAGAACAGCCATGCAGCCTCCTGCGCCCGACGCGCCTCATAAGCACGAATATCGTCGGCATCGGCCAGCGTCAGGCCGATATCGTCCAACCCCTCCAGCAAACAATGCTTGCGGAACTCATCGATATCAAAAGAGAAACTCTGCCCCGAAGGCGTAATCACCGTCTGTGCCTGCAGATCGATATTCAGGCGATAACCCTCGGCCGCTGCACATTCTCGGAACAGCTGATCCATATCTGCCTCGCTCAGAATGATCGGCAAGATGCCATTCTTGAAACAGTTGTTGTAGAAGATATCGGCAAAACTCGGCGCAATAATGCAACGAAAGCCAAAATCAAGCAGCGCCCATGGCGCATGCTCGCGGGATGAACCGCAACCGAAATTCTCACGCGCCAACAACACCTCGGCACCCTGATAACGCGGCTGATTCAAAACGAAGTCCGCTCTCTTCGGACGGTTCGTGCAATCCATGCCCGGCTGCCCGATATCCTCATAACGCCATTCGTCGAACAGATATGGGCCGAAGCCTGTACGCTTAATCGATTTAAGGAACTGCTTCGGAATAATGGCATCAGTGTCCACATTGGCGCGATCCAGCGGTACCACCAGCCCGTTCATAGTTGTAAAAACTTCCATCACAAACTCCTGTTCTTAAATCTTTCGCACATCAACAAAGTGGCCGGCAATCGCCGCTGCCGCCGCCATAGCCGGACTCACCAGATGCGTACGCCCTCCGTAGCCCTGCCGCCCTTCGAAATTGCGGTTGCTGGTCGAGGCACAGCGTTCGCCCGGCTCCAGCCGATCCGCATTCATGGCCAGACACATCGAGCAACCTGACTCACGCCACTCGAAACCTGCCTCGGTGAAAATTTTGTCCAGCCCTTCGGCTTCCGCCTGCTGCTTCACCAGACCGGACCCCGGCACCGCCATGGCAAGCTTCACGTTCGCAGCTACTTTATGTCCCTGAACGATCTCGGCAGCAGCACGGAAATCCTCGATACGACCGTTGGTGCAGGAGCCGATAAACACTTTATCGATGGCAATCTTCTCAATCGGCGTACCTGCTTCCAGCCCCATATATTCGAAGGCACGCTGCCAGCCGGAGCGCTGCACATCATCCTTGGCATCGGCGAGCTGCGGTACGCTTCCCGTTACCGGCACCACCATCTCCGGGCTCGTACCCCAACTAACCTGCGGCACGATATCAGCCGCCTGTAAATTCAGCTCGGCATCGAATTTAGCATCGGCATCCGAGTGCAATTGTTGCCAGGTGGCAACTGCCTTTTCCCATACCTCACCCTTCGGCGCGAAAGGACGGCCTTTCACGTATTCAATAGTCTTTTCATCGACCGCCACCATGCCGCAGCGCGCACCCGCCTCAATGGCCATATTGCACAGGCTCATGCGCCCTTCCATGGAGAGCCCGCGGATCGCCTCACCCGCGAACTCAACAGCAAAGCCCGTGCCACCCGCGGTACCAATTTTTCCAATGATGTAGAGTGCCACATCCTTGCCGGTAATCCCCTTCGGCAACGCTCCATCCACATTGATGCGCATCACCTTCGGCTTTTTCTGGATCAGGCACTGCGTCGCCAGCACATGCTCGACTTCAGAAGTTCCAATGCCCATGGCAATCGCCCCAAAAGCACCGTGCGTGGCAGTGTGCGAATCGCCGCACACCACGGTCATGCCCGGCAATGTCAGCCCCTGCTCCGGACCGATCACGTGCACAATGCCCTGACGCACATCAGCCATGTCGAACTCCATGATGCCGAATTCCCGACAGTTAGCGTCCAGCGCCTCCACCTGCTCGCGCGACACCGGATCGGCAATGCCGTTCGCCCGGTCCACGGTCGGCACATTGTGATCCGGTGTTGCAATGGATGCCGATACCCGCCACGGCTTACGGCCAGCAATGCGCAGCCCTTCAAAGGCCTGCGGGCTGGTCACTTCATGAATCAGCTGGCGATCGATATAGAGCAGGGTCGAACCGGTGTCGTACTCACGCACCACATGCTGCTCCCAAACCTTGTCAAACAGTGTTTTCGCCATTCTCAACTCCCTCTCAAGGCCTTCCCAAAGCAAACAATCGTGCCTTGGTGCCAGCTACCATACCAGCGCGGCATGCCTTCATTTATATATGCTCAATCATATATGCCAACAAATATTAATAAATAGACATTTATTACATTCTATGTTGAGATTTCCTCATGCATAATCCGAGGTCTGTTTCGCTCAATGCTCTGCGCGCCTTTGCCGCTGCAGGTCGCCACCTGAACCTGGCGGCGGCTGCAGGCGAACTCTTTGTTACCCCATCGGCACTAAGCCACCAGATCAAGGCGCTGGAAGCAACGCTTGGCATACAGCTTTTCGAGCGCCATAAAAAAGGCCTAAAGCTCACCACGCAGGGCGAACAGCTGCTTGGGCCGATAACAACTGCCTTCGAACAAATTGAGCAGGCGCTCACGCAACTGAGTCGCCCACCGCGCGAAGGCAGCCTGCATATCAGCATGCTCTCCACCTTCGCCATGCGCTGGTTTATTCCTCGCCTGGCCCGCTTTCAGAGCCAGAATCCCGAGATCAATGTGCGCATCGCCACCTCGGTCACACCGGTGGACTTTGAGCGGGAAGATATGGATTGCGCCATCCGCTTTGGGCGCGGTAACTGGCCGGGATTGGTTGCCGTGGAGCTTTTCTCCGAACGGCTCGCCCCCTTCTGCAGCCCACAACTGGCAACGGCTGAGAAGCCGCTGGAGAAGCCGGAGGATCTCGTGCAACAGCGGCTACTGGCCGCCCGTCTGCGCCCGGATGACTGGCGCATATGGCTCTCCGCCTCAGGGCTGGAGAAGCTGGCAATACAACCACCCGTAGAATATGAAACGCGAAACTTCGCCATTCAGGCGGCCATCGATGGCTTAGGCGTGGCGATTGTTGATCCGGCGCTAGTGGCCGAAGAGGTGCGATCAGGGCGACTCATTCAGCCTTTTGCACAAATTCCCACCAGCCAGGGTGCATATTATTTCGTTTACCCCAAACACATGAAGCCTTCACCGGAAATCGTTGCGATGAAAAAGTGGCTTCTTGAAGAGGCATCAGAAACTCACACAATGTAAGAAGCGCTCAGCTGCTCCGACAGATTGTCCAATCCGGACGAAAGGAGCTTGCCATGACACACCGCCTACTAATACTTACTTTGCTATCACTCTGCTTTTCACTACCGCAGGCAGACGCTGAAACCATTACCGGCAAAATCTACAGCATGCAAGGGCAGGTGTGGGTCAACGGTGTAGCTGCCAATCACCATACGCCCATCCACTTCGGTGATCGCATCCTCACGGGAGCCAACTCCAGAGTGATCCTGAGTCTGGATCAGAATGTCTACTCCATTCACTCGCGCTCAGCGCTCAAACTTCCTGAGCAGAGCAAGAATTTTACATTGAAGGTGCTCTACGGTGCCTTTCTGGCAGCCTTCCGCCACGACACCCATAAAACCATCGAGACTCAGACTGCAGTGCTCGGCGTGCGTGGCACCGGTCTATATATTGATACCGAGCAGCCCCAACCCTATCTCTGCCTCTGCTACGGAGATGTGGATCATCAGGGCACTCACATCCATGCCGATTACCACAAGGCCGTAAACTTTGATCGTCAGAGCGGGGTACTCACAGACAGCACCATGCTCGGCCATACCGATCACGAACTGGCTGAACTCGAGGCGCTTGTCGGTCGCACTACGCCAGCAACTTTTACCAAGGAGAATCGGGCCAATAACCAGCTAAGCACACAATAGCCGCCCGACTGGCATTTTGACCGGCTTGCGTTATCCTCCTGCCCCTACCAAAAAACGCTGGAGGAGCGCATGTCCATCAAATCGGATAAATGGATTCGCCGTATGGCGAAAGAGCACGGCATGATCGAACCGTTCGTCGACGGGCAGGTGAAAACTTCAGAGAAAGGCATCGGCATGGTCTCCTACGGCCTCTCCTCCTATGGCTACGATGTACGCTGCTCCGACGAGTTCAAGATTTTCACCAACATCAACTCCGCCATCGTCGACCCGAAAAACTTCGATGCCAACAGCTTTGTCGATGTGCAATCCGATGTGTGCATCATTCCGCCAAACTCCTTTGCGTTGGCCCGCACAGTTGAGTACATGCGCATTCCCCGTCAGGTGCTGACCATCTGTCTTGGCAAATCCACCTATGCTCGCTGCGGCATCATCGTAAACGTCACCCCGCTCGAGCCCGAGTGGGAAGGGCACGTCACCCTCGAGTTTTCCAATACCACACCGCTACCTGCAAAAATTTATGCCGGCGAAGGCGTAGCACAGTTCCTGTTCCTCGAGTCTGACGAAGAGTGCGAGACCTCCTATAAAGACAAGGCTGGAAAATATCAGGGACAAACCGGCGTGACGGTGCCTCGACTGTAATGAAATTGCGCGACATCCTTAGAAAGAACGGCCCGACCATCTCCTGCGAATTTTTCCCGCCCAAAACCGATCAGGGCGAACAGAACCTGTGGAACTGCATTCAGGAGCTGAAAGTGATCAGCCCGGATTTTGTTTCGGTGACTTATGGTGCAGGCGGCAGCACGCAAGATCGCACCAAGCGCATCGTTACCCGCATCAAGAAAGAGACCGACCTTGATCCTGTGGCCCACCTCACCTGCGTGGGTGCGACCCGTACCGAGCTCAGTGACCTGCTTGATGAATATGCCGATGCAGGCATTGAGAATATTCTGGCACTGCGCGGCGATGCCCCGGAAGGAATGGATCACTTCGAAGCAACCGTTGGCGGTTTCGCATACGCCTCTGATCTCACTAAATTCATCTTCGAACGCGGAGAGTTCTCCATTGGCGTCGCCTCCTACCCCGAAGGGCACCCGGAATCAAAAAACGGGGTGGAAGATGATATCCGCTATCTAAAGGTGAAACAGGACAACGGTGCGGATGCGGTGATCACGCAATACTTCTTCAATAACGATGATTTCTACCGCTTCCGCGAGCTTGCCACCAAAGCAGGTGTCACCATTCCGCTTGTGCCCGGCATCATGCCGATCGGCAACTACGATCAGGTAGCCCGCTTCTCCGCCATGTGCGGAGCTTCAATGCCTGCATGGATTACCGAACGCATGACACCCCACCGCAAGGATCTTGATACCATGAAGGCCATCGGCATCGAAATTGCCACCGAACAGTGCCGTGATTTACTCAGTCAGGGCGTGGCCGGACTACACTTTTATTCACTCAATAAATCCGAAGCGACCATCAGCATCGTCAATCAGCTTCGCTAGGCTCCTCGTCCCCGGCGGGCGAGTGCGCGGGTGCAGTTTTGGGGACCACACGATTGCGACCGGCCTCCTTGGCCAGATAGAGCGCCACATCCGCCATTTTAAGACACTCGGTAAAGCCGCCGTCACCACTGGGAAATACGGCGCCGCCAATGGAGACCGTACACTTGAGCTCACCCTGCGGCGTGTTGAATATATGATCTTCCATCATCGCGCGAACACGCTCGGCAACCAGCAACGATTCCCGCAACTCGGTATCGGGCAGTAGCAACAGAAACTCCTCGCCCCCCATGCGGATCGCAATATCACCAGCACGCGCAGCTTTCTTCAGCACATAGGCCACCTCTGCGAGCACGAAATCACCAATATCATGGCCATAGTCGTCGTTGATCGTTTTAAATCGGTCAATATCGAGCATCAATATGCCCATGGTCGAATCACGCCGTAACACACGTGCGCAAATTCCCTTGATATTCACATCGAGATAGTTGCGGTTGAACAGGCCGGTAACCGGATCGCGCAGAGCCATCTCCTTTAGCAAACGCATCAGGCGCCGCGTTTCGATCACTGGCGCGATTTCATGCAGATAGGCGGCAAGGATCTGCTTAAGATCGGGCTCATTTGCCAGCTCTTCACGGGTTACGATTACCTGCAGAATCCCGGCGACAGCGCCGGATAAAACCAGCGGAATACAGAACTGAATATCCTGTTCGTCATCTCTGGATACAAAATAGCCACAGGCCTCGGCATGAGACTCAGTGGAAGAGATACTGCGGCTCCGGTGCGTACGGCAATTTTCGATATCGCGGGCAAGATAGCTGAGGCATGGCGCGCCTTCGGCAAAACCCTCCCCTTCACTGAAAATGGGCTCCAAAGCATGCTCTTCGGTATTGACTTCGAACAAGGCATACCGTTTCAGACTAAATCTAACTTTCAGCAACTCACGCAATCGATTATAAATATCATCAAGCCGGGTGTCGGCTTCAACCACATGCCTGAAATGCGCCGCACCCACCATCTCATGCACGATCTGGACGGTGCGCAGAAGCTGATCATCCGCAAAACGGCTGAATCTGAAATCGCTCAGACTGGATGCATCCGTCTCAATCCGTCCAATACATAGTTGCAACGTTTCCATCAGCTCATTGATACGCAGAGCGATATCACCCACCTCATCCTGACTGCCGACATCGACCCGCCCCTGAAAATCTCCGTGCTTGGCGCCGCTAACCACCTCCTGCAACTGGTAGGCCGTGGCAATAACGGGATCAATAATGCGCTTCAGAAAATAGCCAACCCCGAAAGAGAAGAGCAGCAACAACCCGCAGATAGGGAGAATGGTCCACAATACCGCCTGCTGCACCGAGCTGAGCGAATAACGAATCGATACCGCCCCCAGCACTGTCCCCGGCTGCACCTGATGGCAGCTGGTGCATTTAGTATCGGGATATTGATCGGCCAGATAGGGAATGGTGACGCGATAAAACGGATCGCCAAGCTCTTCCGTCTCAACCTGCACCTCGCCCCTTTCCAGCGCGAGATTTTGCGCAGCAGTCACCGGCGACTCATCCGGCAACCCGGGGCCATATTGCTCAATCACCGCCTGCCCGCGCAGCACCTTGAGGCTATCCAGCCCGGCGATCGCACGAAGCTTGAACAGCAGATCGCTTCGATTCGCCATACCGCCCCGCATCATCTCCTCATTCAGAAGCACACGGATAATTTCAGTGGTTTGCGTAGACTGCTTCTTAAAAAGTTCCAGACCCAAATAGCGGAAGCCAGTGACAATCGCCACCGAAAACACTCCGACCAGCACCACAAGGCTGCCAACAATGAAATAAAAACGCTTCTTGCGTAAGGTCATTCCGACTCCAGTTGATTACACTGCAGTGGATTAAAGCATAAATCCGGCCACCCTGCCTAAGACAGGGACTGAGCCTAATTAGATATTTATCCCAAGCCTGTTGGCTACTTCGTGATAAACCTCGGAGAGACCACCCAAATCGCGACGGAACACATCCTTGTCCAGCTTGCGCCCGGTTTCCGCATCCCACAAGCGGCAACCATCCGGAGTAATCTCATCGCCCAGCACGATTTCGCCCCAATTGGTTTTGCCAAACTCAAGCTTGTAGTCCACCAGGCGAATGCCGACATCGGCCAGCATCTTAGACATCACTTCGTTGACTTTGAGGGCGGTCGCCCGCATTGATTCGAGTTCATCACGAGTGCTCCAGCCAAATAGCTCAGCGTGCTCAATCGCAATCATTGGATCATGCAACTCATCAGACTTGTAGAAAAACTCGGTGAGCGGCCATTTAAGCGGAGAGCCCTCTTCCAGGCCGAGGCGCTTGCAAATAGAGCCAGCAGCCACATTTCGCACCACCACCTCCACCGGAATCATCTCCAGCTCCTTCACGCGCATTTCGATCGGACCTTCCTTACCCACATAATGAGTGCCGATCCCGGCCTCATGTAGTCTCTCAAAAATGAAGGATGAGATTGCGCAGTTGAGCGCACCCTTACCGGCAATCACATCGTGCTTAACGCCATCGAATGCAGTGGCATCATCCTTAAAAACCTGAATCAGCTCGCCCGCCACATCGCTGGCAAACAACTGCTTACCCTTCCCTTCGTATTTGAGTTCTCCGCGCATGCACCACCTCGAAATATGTACCAATAGATAAAAGTGAAAAGAGGTAGCAGACTAGCAGCCGCAATGTTGGCGGCAAGTCCATACAGCATCATTGCGCCCGGCGCTAACGGACTTATATGATACACATTGAAAACGGAGAACCCATGAGCGCAAGTAAAACACCCCCGGCCGAACGGCATCCGCTATTCCAGCTGCTTCCCCAGGATATTCGGGCCGATTTGTTTGCAAAAGGCAAACAGGTATCGTTACATAAAGGTGAAGCCCTGATTCGCGAAAACGAGTTCAACGAATCGCTCTATCTGCTCACGAAAGGCTCAGCCAAAGTGGTGATAAATAGTACCGAGGTCGCCTCTCTTGTTGCCGGTGATATCGCCGGAGAAATCTCATCAGCAGGTCTCTCCCCACCGATTGCAGATGTGATTGCCGAGTCGGAGTTGGGAGCTATCGCCCTGCCCATCGATCTCGTGAATGATATCTCGATGGATCACCCGGAGTTCGCCGCAAAGATGCGTGATATCGGCATGCGCAGAGTCTACGAATAGTCATGTTCGCCCAGATTGGCTGTTGAGCAAGGCGGAGCTATGCGGAACAGGTGCACAACCTATGCCTTGGCGCGAAAGTTTAATTTCAAGGCGATGCGCGAACAACTGGAAGGCCAACATCGCGTCGGTCAACACCGCAACGCACTTCACCTCGAAAATGCTGAGAGCGATATTTTCCTGTTCGATTTTGGTGTCGTGGTATTCTGGGGAACCAGTTTTGATGCTGAGAAGCGGATCATCGATACAATCACACCTTACCTTATCGAGCCTTTGGACGAGGCAATTATCGACGACTTCACCTTTGATCTTGGCTCTGCCGAGACCCGGATACGGGCCGATCACATTACGCTCAGCAACGAAGATCCAATGACAAAGCTGGGGTACTCCCATGGCATTGCCCAATCCGTCAAATTAGCCGAACTGGAAAAATATGCCGAGCAAACTATTGAGAATACTGCACATATTCCTCGCAACATGGCGCATTCAGGCTCTTCCCGACTCAACAGAAGAGAGATAGCCCGCATGCGAGGACGTCTGTTTTTGGTGGAAAGTGATATTCTGCTCCATCATGCACTGCTTGATACGCCGGAATTTTTCTGGGAATACCCGGAGCTTGAAGAGTACTACCGACGTGCAGCCAGCTATCTGGATGTTACCCCGCGCGTGGAGGTGTTGAACAAGAAGCTGCAAATCATTCACGACATGTTCGATATGCTGGCTGACGAGCAAAAACACAAACACTCTTCACTGCTGGAATGGATCATCATCTGGCTCATCGCCATCGAAATTCTAATCTTCTTCCTTCATGATTTTTTCAAGGTAATCTGACCTTTTCTTTTGCGGCAAACCGACAGATCGAAACCTCGTGTTGAACGACTATCCCGGACTACCTGCCCCGGACATCTATTTGCCATGGCTTGGCAACATGTGAATGGCCTTGCCAAACGCGTATTTTTCCGTATATTGCGCCGCCCGCAGGTGAAAATTTGCGGAACATAACTTGCTCCGGATGCGCGAAAGAGTTCCGGGGCGTGCTTATATAAAAAGTACACCGAGAGGAGCGCCGTTTTGTATTACGAAACAATTTTTATCGTCAATCCCGACGTTTCCCAGGAAAACACACAGGCAATGACCGACAAACTGGTCGAGCGCGTCGAAAAGGCCGGTGGCCGTATCGTCAAACGTGAATACTGGGGCTCGCGTCCGCTGGCTTATCAAATCGCCAAGCGTAAACGCGGACACTACACACTACTGGTTACTGATGGTGAACCTGCCGCAGCCAAAGCCCTCGAAGAGGCCCTGCGTCTGGACGAAACCGTTATGCGTTTCCTGACCACTCGTCTGACCGAGATTTCCGACGAACCATCACCGCTGTTGCGCAAACGCACGGCTCCCGAGGAAGAGGTTGCAGAAACCCCTGCCGAGGCTCCTGCTAAAACAGCTGCCGACGAGCCCCCTGCAGAAGAAGCCCCAGCCGAAGAAGAAGCAGTAGCTGAAGCTCCTGCGGAAGAGGAAGCCGCAAAACCGGCACGCAGCCGTGCGAAAAAGGTGGCTTCCGAGGAAGCAGATGGAGAAAAAGCCGACGCATAAGGACAATCTGGTTCGGCTTTTCGGCCGACTGGAGGATATCCGCGAACGCTGGACGCCGGATGGCAGCCGTTCTGCCATCGCTTCACTGATGGTCGGGCGCCCGCAACTTGGCGCACCTCGCAATACAGGTGCCGCAAATGTGGACGAACAACCTCTTCCGCTACGTGCCCAGGGCGAACAAGCGGAAGCCCTGATCCGACATGCAAAACAGCATGTCATGATCGAAGGTTCTCTTCGCAGACGATTCTATCGACGTGAAGGTGATCCGACCTGGGGACAGGTAGAGATATGGGTAAGCCGTTGCGAGCCCGCCGGACATCCGGACCAGACCGATAACTGAATGTAGAAAGATTTGGGTATTGAGGAGAATAAATATGACTGAAGAAAAGAGTTCCGCGCCAACCGAAGAGCGCCGTGCACCACGTTCTGCCGAAGCGGGCGAGCGCACCGGACGTGGCGAACGCACCGATCGCGGTGGAGATCGCGGTGGCCGTGGTGGTCGCCGTCAGGGTGGTTTTCAGCGTCGTCGCAAATTTTGCAAATTCTGCGCTGATACCAGCCTGCATATCGACCACAAGGATCCTAGAATGCTGGCCCAGTTCATCACTGAACGCCATAAGATTTTGCCGTCGCGTGTTACCGGCACCTGTTCCAAGCACCAGCGTGCTATCACCACCGCGGTGAAGCGTGCACGTGTATTGGCGCTGCTGGCATTCACGCCACTGCACCACGATTGATTGAGGTTTTTTCGGAACCTCTGACCGGAGCGCCTTGTGAACGAAAAAAAACTGCCTGCTGCAGCTGAATTCGTTCTCACTCGGCGCTCCACTTGTGCCCTTCTGGCAATTGTGGCCTTTTCGTCACAACAGTGGGCACTCATGCTGGGCAAAGGGATGCCTCTTTTGGCCTCCCTGCTCCTGCTTCTGGGGATGGTGCTACATGCACTGATCCCGGGGCTGTTTGCACTGATTACACTGGGTGGCGGCATGACGTTCGCTATGCAGGCAGGCTTGATCGCCAGTCTCGGCATTTTTGTCCTGAGTGGTTTTTTACCAGGCCTGGCAATGGTGTTTCTAACACTGTTTGTTGCCGTGCCGGCACTAGGAGCTATCGTCATCCGGCGAGCACAAGGTGTGGGGAGAAGCGCGGCCTATATTGCTTTGGGCATGGGGCTTGCGGTGGCATCTTCACTCGTTGCCGGAGCAACTGAGGCGGGCAACAGTGTCAGAGAGCTCGTTGAGAGTATGCTGCTGCCCATGTTTGACTTAATGTCGACATGGGCGCCGGCCGGAGACAAAGAATGGCTTCAACACCAGCAAGAGCTGATGGTGACAGTGTTCCCCGGCTTACTGGCACTGACCGTCTGGATGATTTGGTGGGGCAATGTGCTGCTGGCGCGCATGCTAGCGATCGAATACGGATTTTATTCCGGCGATCGAGGGCCCGTGCTTCACATCCGCTTCGGCAAGAGCCTGGCGTATGTAGCAGCCGCACTGATTGCCGCGACGGCTCTTGGAGACGGAGACATAAAATATCTGGCTGGCAATGCAGCGCTTCTGGCATTTTGTCTGATAACGTTGCAAGGCGTAGCCGTAGCGCATCTCTGGATCACGATGCGCAACTTGCAGGTACTGCTCATCATGATGTATCTGCTGTTGATGTTTTGGCCGGTAGCAGCAATACCTTTTGCCCTACTCGGACTGCTTGATATATGGTTTGACTACCGGCGGAACTTTTCGTCGGCACTTGGAGGATAGACAATGCAACTGATTCTACTCGAACGCGTAGAAGGACTTGGTAACGTCGGTGACGAAGTTACCGTCAAAGCCGGTTATGGCCGCAACTACCTGCTGCCAAAAGGCAAGGCCACTGCGGTCAATGCCGCTAACCGCAAACTTTTTGAGCGCCGCCGCTCAATCCTAGAAGAGAAACACCGCACCGAACTTGAGGCTGCCAAGGCTGAAGCCGGCACCATGGGCGATCTGACCCTGAGCATTGTGCGCTCGACTTCCGATGGACAGCACCTGTATGGCTCGGTTTCAACAACCGATCTGGCAGACCTGCTTCACACATCAGGACACAAGGTTGAACGCCGGCACATCCTGCTGGATGAAGTAATCAAAACCGTGGGCGAACATAAATTCCGCGTACGTCTTCACCCGGATGTCACAGCCGAACTGACGGTGAAGGTCGAAGCAGAGAACGCTTGAGTCAAGCTGTAACCCCCCTGCGTACAGACTCCCTTCGGGAGCGCGTACCGCCAAATGCTTTGGATGCAGAGCACGCGGTGCTTGGGGGGGTTATGCTCGATCCCGAGGCGCTGGAAAATCTCGAAGGCTCACTGCAGCCCGAGCATTTCTATATTGAGGCCAATCAACGAATCTTTGCTGCCATGCTGGATCTTTCGGCACAAGGTCAGCCGGTCGACTCGCTCACGCTCAAAGATCAACTGCAAAAGAGGAACCTGCTGGAAGCCAGTGGCGGCGAAAGCTATCTGGTCGAACTGGTCAGCTCGGTGCCGACTGCAGCCAATGTGCGCCACTATGCAGAGATCATTCGCGACCGCGCCGCCCTTCGCGACATTCTAAAAGCATGCTCCGGCATATCACAAAACGTTTACGAGCAAACAGACATACCGGTTTCCGAGCAGCTCGATCAGGCGGAAGGCAAGATTCTGGCCGTAGCCGAAAGCTTCAGTCGTTCGCGCCCCACTTTCCAGAAGATGAGCGATCTGATGACCGAGAGCTTTCACCAGCTGGAAGCCCGATACAGCGACCAGCGCAGCATTACCGGCACACCAAGCGGATTCAAGGATCTGGATGAAATTACCTCCGGTCTGCAACCAAGCGATCTTATTATCCTGGCCGGGCGCCCGAGTATGGGTAAAACCGCATTTGCCATGAATATCGCCCGTAATGCAGCACTTGAAAGTGATGGCAAGGAGACTGTCGCAGTATTTTCACTCGAAATGTCGGCTCAGCAGATTGGTATGCGTATTCTGGCCTCTGAAGCCCGCGTAGATATGAAAAACCTGCGCACAGGCCGCTTCTCCACCGCCGACTGGAGCAAACTCGCAGCCGCCACCCACACACTGGCCGATGCAGCTATTTTTGTGGATGACACGCCGGCGATCTCTATCCTGGAGCTGCGCTCGAAATGCCGCAGGCTCAAGCGTGAGACCGGCTCGCTGGGACTGGTTCTGGTCGATTATCTGCAATTGATGAGTGGACGCGCAGGAGCGGAACGCCGTGAGCAGGAGATCAGTGAAATCACCCGCTCAATGAAATCACTGGCCAAAGAGCTGAATGTGCCCGTTGTGGCGCTTTCGCAGCTCAATCGCTCGCTCGAGTCCCGCGCCGACAAGCGCCCGATGATGTCCGATTTGCGTGAATCAGGCGCAATCGAGCAGGATGCCGACGTGATCATGTTTATCTATCGGGATGAGGTTTATAACAAAAAACCTGAAAACGAGGGCATGGCTGAAATCATTATCGCCAAGCAGCGTAACGGTCCGACCGGCACCGTACGGCTCACCTTCCTGCATGAATCGACCCGCTTCGAGAATTACTCCTCGCGCATGGGCTTCGATGATTAACTGCGGCTGACCTCCGCATGAGCCGAAACGTTTTTGCCTATATCAATCTGGGCAACCTCCGCCATAACTATCGCCTGCTAAAAAACCGCACTTACGGCGCGGAGCTGATGGCAGTGGTCAAAGCTAATGCCTATGGCCATGGAATTGATCTCGTTGCACCCGCGCTCTATGCAGAGGGATGCCGCACCTTTGCTGTCACCGATGCCGAAGAGGCCGCGAAGCTTCGCCATATTGTCGGCGATCATGCCTCCATCGTCCCGCTTTCCGGAATTTTCGATCATGAGGATGCTCATCTCTGTTCAGGGCTCGACCTGACTCCCGTTGTAACCGAGACCTTCCACCTGGATTGGCTGCATCAGGCTGGTTTCTCCGGCCGAATCTGGCTCAAAATTGATACTGGCATGCAACGTTTCGGCACCACTGACTTGGAGACGCTGATCGCCCATGCCAGCCAGCTTGGCATCCATATCTGCGGAGTGATGACCCATCTGGCCTGTGCCGATGAGCCGGAGCACCCCTTAAACGCTTTGCAATTTGAACACTTCCGCAAAGCCCTGCAACTAATGCCCAAGGGAACACTTGCTTCGATTCTGAACAGCGCAGGCATCGCCGCTTTTGCACAGCAAGTTCTTGATATCGCACGTCCGGGCATCGCTTTGTATGGCGCTGAACCGATTCCACAACTGCCCCTCGGACTCAAACCCGTCATGTCATTTGTTGGAAACGTGATCCAGATCCGAGAGGTAAAAAAAGGTAGCACCATTTCATATGGAGCAACCTATACCGCCCCTGCCGATATGCGTGTGGCCTTAGTCAGCCTGGGATATGCCGACGGCCTGCCAAGGTTGCTTTCCAATCTCGGAAGCGCAAGTTCGAAAAGCAAAATGCTGCCGATCCTTGGCCGAATATGTATGGACTACTGCTTGCTGGATGCCAGCCACGCAAAAGAACTCACTTACAACGATCAGGTTCAATTTTGGGGCGATGAGATTCTGGCAAACGAAGCCGCCTCACTCATCGGCACCATTGCCTATGAATTGTTTACCGGTGTCAATGCGCGTGTATCACGCATCGGAGTGGACACCCCATAGCCCCTTTGCCATCGCATCATCTATACTCTGTTTTGATGAAGCACGATGCCGGACATGCACAATGAAAAACTCTTCGCTGCGGTTTAAGCGTTCAGAAACAGGAACCCTTGGCGTAGAGATGGAGTGGATCACCGTTGATGCCACCAACGGCGCACAGATCGGCGCAGCACCACAATTTCTCACCAACATCAAACCCTCGCCCCGAATTAAACCCGAACTGTTTACTTCCACGATTGAGCTTAATACCGACATTCATCACTCAACCGTGAATTGTATGGAAGAGATGCAGTCACTTTATCAACAAACTTCTGATGCATTACAGCAACAAAACGTGGCTTTATTCAGCTCTGGAACCCACCCTTACTCACGTTGGCAGGAACAGAGTATCAGCGAAGATGCGCGCTACACCCGTCTGGTTGAGCGGCTACAGTGGGTCGCCCGCCGATTCAATATCTTCGGCATCCATGTACATATTGGCATGCCGGATGGAAACACGTGCATCTCCACCATGAATCGCCTGCTACCCATTATGCCGGTATTTCTGGCCATGAGTGCCAACTCGCCCTTCTGGTGCGGACACGACACCGGCCTGAGCTCGACCCGCATCAAGATATTCGAAGGACTGAGCCAGGGTGGCATGCCGTTCTATTTTGAGAACTGGCAAGACTTTTGCCACTGCGCCGAACGACTCATTGCCACACGAAGTATTGATTCAGTGCGTGATATCTGGTGGGAAATGCGTCCACATCCCGATTTCGGCACGCTGGAAATTCGAATCGGCGATATGCCTGCCAGCAAAGCAGATGCAACCGCCTATATCGCTTATGTCCGGGCAGAGTGCATGGCAGTAGGGAATCTTCCTGAGAGTCCGCGCACTCACCCGTCGCTAATCAGGGAAAACCGCTGGCGGGCATGCCGCTACGGCGTTCAGGCCACAATGATCTCACCAGAAACTGAGAAGCTTGTTCCGATACTCGACTGGCTTGAATCCCGCCTCCCCATCCTCGCTGAGCATGGCGCCGATCAAAGGGATATCGACCTCGTTACCGAACACTTGCCAGGCCTTCGCAAACGTTGCGGCGGGGCTACGATTCAGCGGCAACTGATGAAAAAATCAAACTCCCTGCCCAACCTCATCTCGGCTCTGCGGAAGCAGGATGGCTGGAGCAGCAATGTTATTTGATCTGAAAAATATTCCTGATGATGCCTTATCGGATAGCAGCGCCCTCCTGGATGCTGTACAGGCCATTTTGCCGGGGGTGATTCAGGCACGTCGGCACCTACATCACCACCCCGAGCTCTCCGGGGAAGAGTCTAAAACTGCCAACTATCTCGCCAATACCCTTACCCGGCATCATATTAGCGTAAAACGTAATATTGGAGGGCATGGCCTGCTCGCAACCATTAAGGCTCCCGGAGCCACAAAGTGGGTTGCTCTCCGCGCCGACATGGATGCCTTGCCGATTACCGATGGAAAACAGTGTGACTACGCTTCAGCAGCCGATGGTATCAGCCACAGCTGCGGCCACGATGCGCATAGCGCCATGCTGCTTGGAGCGGCGATAATTCTGCAACACTTTCGTAAGCATTTACCCTTTCATGTTGCCGCTATTTTCCAGCCCGCAGAGGAGACAACCGAAGGTGCTGCGGCCATGCTTCAGGACGGCTTGTTTGACGCTTTCGCTCCGGAGCGAATCCACGCCTTGCATGTCTACCCTTACCTTCCAAGCGGAAGTATCGGCATGCGCAATGGCGCCATGTGTGCGGCAGCGGACATGTTCGAAGTTGAGATCACGGGCCGGGGCGGGCATGCAGCCCGGCCGCACGAGTGCACCGATGTTATCCTCATTGCCAGCCATATCATTCAGGCACTCAACCACATCATCAGCCGACGTGTAGATCCCCTGTTACCTGCAGTGCTGACCATCGGGCATATTCAGGGTGGTGTAGTCGCCAACGTCATGCCGGACAAAGTTCGTTTCTCCGGCACAGTCCGC
This sequence comes from Mariprofundaceae bacterium, assembly GCA_050302175.1. Classification (GTDB taxonomy): domain Bacteria; phylum Pseudomonadota; class Zetaproteobacteria; order Mariprofundales; family Mariprofundaceae; genus JBNLAN01. The sequence goes on from JBNLAN010000008.1 coordinate 117,711, forward strand.
ACCCTGAATCCTGAAGTTCACAATGAAGTGCGCCTGCGCATGGATCGCATTATCCGGCAGACAGCTGAAGCGTGGGGTGCTATTGCCAGCTTTACATTTCGGCAGAGCACACCGGTTTTACACAACGATGCCGAAATAATACGGCTCGCCCGCAAGCAATTTGCCACCTGGGCGCCTGATACTCGCCTTATCGATATTGAGCAACCCTCCATGGGGGGTGAAGACTTTGCGCACTATCTGGAACACTCCCCTGGTTGCCTGCTTCGCCTTGGTACGGCACACGACCCATCGACCCGATACCCCTTGCATCATCCGTGTTTCGACATCGATGAAACCGCCATGGGCACTGGAATAGCCGCCTTGGTAAGTCTTTGCCTTGAATATGATAGTAGATAATAACGCTCTTGCATTTGCAGGCCAATAGCCCCATAAAGTCGTTATGCCATATCTATTCTTATTACTCTTTGTCGCCATTCCTCTGGGCGAGCTCTACATTCTGATTTCCGTTGGTGCAGACATTGGCAGTATCTCAACGATTTTGCTTTGCCTTGCCACTGCCGCCATCGGCATCAGCCTTGTGCGCACCCAGGGCCTTCGAACCATCATACAGGCCAGAGCTGATCTGAACCGGGGAGAGCTGCCTGCACAACATATGCTGCACGGACTGCTTATCGCCATTGCAGGCATCCTGCTTTTCTTTCCGGGATTCGTAACCGATGCGCTAGGGTTTCTGCTGCTTTTTCCGGCCTTGCGGGGGGTTATGATTTCACACTGGCTATCAAAATATGTCCGGCCTGTGCAATCAGGGCAATCCACATGGATTGAGGCAGAAGTTGTCAAAGAGGAGTCCGACCCCAGCAAGCTTCGGTAAGTTAGCTGATTACCTGAATGAGTCGATCAACGTTGCGATGGCTTCATTGCCAACGTCCTCTGCAATGAATGCATCCCCAATTCCACGCAGCAGGATATAGCGAATCCGGCTTCCTACGTTCTTTTTATCATGCCCCATAGCATCCAGCCATTGTTCGGTAGTAAATGATGGAATCTCGATTGGCAAACCGTACTGTCGATATAAGTTGCAAATACGCCCCTCAATATCTTCAGGTGCTTGGCCAAGTTGGCAGGAGAGCCGCGCTGCCATTATGGTGCCCAGAGCAACGGCCTCCCCGTGCAGATACTCGGTGTATTTGGTGATCGACTCAATGGCATGCCCAAATGTGTGCCCGAGATTCAATAGTGCTCGTTCGCCCTGCTCGGTCTCGTCACGCATCACCACCTCTGCTTTATGCTTGCAAGAAGTGTGGATCACCTTAGTAATCACTTCGCGATCAAGGTTAAGAAGCTGATCAGCACGCTCTTCCAAATAGTTGAAGAACTCGGCGTCGCGTATCAGACCATATTTTATAAGTTCCGCAATACCTGCAGCAAGCTCACGCTTTGGAAGCGTGTGCAGCACCTCAGGATCAATCCATACCAGTTTCGGCTGATAGAATGCACCGATCATGTTTTTGCCCAAGGGGTGATTAATCGCGGTTTTGCCGCCGACACTGGAATCCACCTGCGCGAGCAAGGTAGTCGGAACCTGCACAAATGGTATGCCACGACGATAGCAGGCAGCTGCAAAACCGACCATATCGCCGACAACACCCCCACCCAAAGCAATCACTGGATCATGCCGCGAGAGTTTCGCCTGCATCAATGCATCCAGAATGGTTTGCCATACTTCGATGGTTTTATATTTCTCACCGTCAGGAAGTTCGACAGCTGAAGGCTCCCAGCCAGAGTTTATTAAGCTCTCTTTCACCGTACCAAGATAAAGTGGCGCAACGGTGGTATTCGTCACAACAAGACAGCGTCTTGTCTCACTCAATAGCTGACCAAGCTCAGAGCCTATCTTCCCAAGACTCCCGGGGTTTATTTCAATTCGATAGCCCCGTTGATCAAGTTTAACGAAATATGAATATCCTCCGGCATTTGGCATATTCATTTCCTTGTAATCCTTCTCAAGCAACTGAAATACATCATTATCTGATTTTTATGCATGGGGGCATACATGCCCCCATGTCTGATATTGGTTTATTGTGCAGCTCTTTCTTGCGAAGGCAGCTGTTCTGACTCTCCCTTTGCGCTCACCACGGTCGGCGTAAGAAATATAAGTAACTCCGTCTTACGGATACTGGTATCAGTCGTCTTAAAGAGCCATCCCAGCACAGGGATTTCTTTCATCACAGGCACACCATTTTCATTATCCGCTGTACTTTTCTGATAAACCCCACCAATCACAACTGTCTCTCCATTCTTTACTTCAAGACTGGTTTCCACCTTTTTCGTGGCAATAATAGGGTTGCCTTGTACTGTTTGACCTGTTGGTGCGTCATTTGCAACCAGAACCTCCATGAGAACATTATCATTGGCAGCGATCTGTGGCGTCACTTCAAGCTTAAGTTCAGCCTTTTTGAAAGTAATAGTCGGTGGACTGTTACCTGATGCCGGTGTAACAAAGGGCACATCGAACCCCTGTGAAATCACCGCTGCCTTACCATTTGCTGTCAGCACACGAGGACTGGAAATGATTTTGGCCAGATTCTCGATCTCTGCCGCCGACAGCTCAAGGTCAAGATTAAGTATCTTATTAACCGCCCCAATACTCACCCCAACCGTTCCACCAAGCGCACTGGCCTGGGGAGATGGCAAGTCGACAAGAAAGCCCCGAGGTGGACCGGCACTGGACCCAACTGAACCAACCTGGATTGCCGGCTGCCCTCCAGCAGCTGTTCGACTCGATGAGAAGTTACCACCCCATGCAATACCAAGCTGCTCCTGGAATGCATCCGTAGCCTCAACGATACGAGACTCAATAAGCACTTGCCGTATTGGTTTATCAATTATCTTAATAAACCTCTTGATATTATTAATTGATTCCTGCGTATCGGTGACGATCAAAGAGTTCGATCTTTTATCGACAATATAACTTCCTCTGGGTGAAAATAACCCCGCCCCAAAATCACTATTCTGCACCACTCCATTTTCAACCCTAGATGATGCAGCAGCTGAACCTGAATCCGAACGCTTCTTCTCATCATCGAACATTTTCTTAACATCTTCCACGAGTGAATAATTGAGGGTAATTACTTCACTGACCAATGGCGCCATCATGCGCACATCTTGTTGTGATGTAAGAGCACTCTTCTCCTCTTCTCGCAACACGGCAAGTGGGGCGATGCGCATAACATTACCTTCAACTTTTTTGCCAAGCCCTTTCGCCTGCAAAATCAGGTCCAGAGCCTGATCCCAAGGCACTTCAACCAAGTGCATCGTAATCGTTCCGGAGACATCATCGCCCATAATCATGTTCAAATTGCTCATTTCTGAAACCAGTTTCAGGGCATTGCGAATGTCTATATCCTTAAACTTGAACGTAACCTTTTGTCCCGTATATACCAACTTATCACCCGAACCCGCAGCACCCTTTTTCCTTGCGAGCACAATATCCTCGGGCTCCATTGTCACAGTAAGAATGTTGCCTTGCTGGAAAGAGGCGATTCCCACCTTCCCGCGCAACCGTGCGACAATACGCACATCCTCATCAATACGATAAGAATCAACCTGCTTTACCGGACCTGGGAACACACTTACGTCCTGTGTTCTCTCCTGCCCATCTGCAAGCGTTGCATTTTTAATGTCCAGAATAAGGTTGCTTCCCTTTTCATAAATGTTTACAACCGGATCAGTATTGTCCGTTCGCACGGTCAAATGAGCTGTTCGATCATCCGGACGAAACTCTACAGACTCCACAGTTATTCCACCGATACTCTTTTTGAGCGCCAATGCCTCACCAAACCTGACGACCATTTTATCTGACGTTGCTTCAATCTGCTGCGCAGCTTTCTCTGCCAATAAAAGATCAACCACCAACCTCACCCGGTCCTCAGAAGCACCAACGGTTACACCGCTTACACGATTTGTCTCAAACTGCATATGCTCCTGGGCAAGCTTCGAAGACGCACCGAAAAAATCTATGATCATCGTTTTCCCTTGATTAGTAACAAAAGCTGCATGGTTGGCATCCATATTTTCGCCTTGGATAATCAACTCTGTGACCCCTCCACGATCAATGGCTTTTACAGCTCTTAGGTTCGCAGCTATTTTTCCGCTATTGCCTGCTTTCTCAGACTGAGCCACCTGAATGGTTAGCCTGTTCCTTTTTTCAATTATTTCATAGGCAGGCTTGCCTTTAAAACTTATCTCTACCCGTGCCCCTGCACCTGCATCATCGGTCAGGAACACATTCGCGATACTCTTGTCGCCTCGTAACGGCTGTACTTTGCGGGAAGCCGTAGCGTCAGGAAACTGCAACACTAGCCGGAAGGGGCTTTCGAGCTCAAAAACCTGGTACTCCAGTGAAGAATCCGAATCGATCACCACCTGCTCAGCCGAATCCACTTCTTCCAAAGAAATACTTTTGATCTCTTTCGCGCTCGTTTCCAGGGGATATAGCGTGAAGGCAAGCAAGCTCATCGCAAGCCCAAGGGTATGTGGATTTATATATTTACCGCGCATTTTCATACGGCCTCCGATTAAACAACTTCCTACTTCTTATTCGCAGGCCGCATTGGTTGCTTGCTTTCTACAAACCGATATGTCACAGCCTTTCCTGTAATTTTGAGATCATCCTTATTTGCATTGCTCGCTTGCGAAATTTTCAGGTTTTTTACATCAACAATTCTTGGCATTTCGCCTACCCGCTTTAGAAATGTGAGCAGCTGCGCATATGAGCCCGTTATTTCAAGATCAACAGGCACTTCTGCATATATTTGCTGCACACTTTCTGAGCCCGGCTTAAACTTGGAGAATTCCAACCCTGAGTCTTTACCTGCCCATGAAACGTTTTCCAGCAAATCTGGTATTTGCGACTGCTTAGGCAGCATACTAAGAGCAACCTTCAATTGCTTCTCGAGCTCAGCATACTCTTTTTGTTTTTTTGGCAAATCTTCTACGAGGCGCAGGTTTTTAGCTAACTGCACTTTCTCACTTTCAACGTTTCGTGTTTGCCGCTCGATCTCTTCCTGACCGGGGGACCAACCGAACGAAAAGTACAATACCAGAATCACCACGAACCCAGCTGCAATTGCCGCAGCCTTCTGCCAAAGTGGAATTGGCAATATTGGGCGTAACGCATCTAAACTTGATAGGTCAATATTCATCGAGCATTACCCTTGCCTGAATCGGAAGGTGCATTCTTCGACTCATCAGACCGCAACATCGTCAATTCAAATTTTCTTACCGACACACTCCCAACGGAGGCACGCTCAATAACCTGCAACCGAACATCTCCAAAGTATAACGACTGATCCAACGCCCTCATAAAGTTTGCTACGGCCTTGTTGCTTTCACCCAAACCCTTTATTGTAATTTTTACAGAGTCATCTTCGACTTCTGTTAACCACACATTTTCCGGCGTCTCTTTCGCCAAATGATAAAACGTGTTGAGGGAACGGAAACGCCCACGCTGAAGTTTTTCTACAATATCAAGTTTGCCCTGCACATCCTGGCGAAGCCTGTCAAGGTCACGTATTTTACCGATTTTTTTCTGCAATTCAGCATTTCTCTGCTTTAGCTCGGTATACTCCGACTCAAGGCTGGCAATCGCTGCAGTAATGTATATATGCGCTGTCAAACTAATCACAATAGCAGCACCTAATACGGCAATCGCAACAACAATATGCTGCAATATCTCCTGCCGCCTTCGCGCAGCACGATAAGGAAGAAGATTTATCCGTATCATGAGTCAAATGACCTAAGCGCCAAGCCGATAGGAACAGTCATCATCGGCCCAATCTGCTTTAAGTGCTCAGGATCAAATTTTTTGCTCGACGCATTGATATAATCAAAAGCGTTCAGCAAAGATGTTTCAATCCCCAGCCTCTCTTCAACTTCATTGGCTATCCCTGGCAATAATGCAGTACCCCCGCTGAGCCATATTTTCTGCACTGGAAATTCAGCGTGGTTGGCCGAATAAAAGTCGAGTGACCGAACGAGCTCAGAAGTCAGCCCCATATAAAATGTTTCAAGAACCTCGGGGTTAATCTCGGAAAAGCTCTCGCGCTTCATCTGCTCTGCGGCCTGGAAACTTATATTATGCTGCTTCTGAATTTCTTCGGTCAGGTTCTGACCACCATAGAACTGATCTCGCACGAAAGCCATTTGGCCATTTAGCAACACATTCACATTCATCATGTTTGACCCGATATTGATCAGCGCCTCAGCGCGCTGCTCTGCATCATCAACAGCCTGATCTTCCTTTTTACTCCTCCCAAGCTCAGCAGCATTCTCCAACGCGAATACAGCACAATCAACACAGGTAACCGTCAATCCGGCCTCACTGAGCACAAGCTGGTAGTCCTCGATAATTTCACGCTTGCATGCAGCCAACACAACTTCCATTTCGTCGTGTGAATCATTTGCATCACCCAATATCTGAAAATCCAGAAACACATCATCAATGTCGTAAGGAATATGCTGGTCTGCCTCAAAATCAATCTGAGCCTCTAAATCGAACTCCGTCGTTGCAGGCATTGTCACAGTTTTAATAATCACTGTATTCCCGGATACGGCCAGGGCAACATTTCTTGTTGACGGTCTGGCAACCTCAATGGCATCAAGAAGCGCTTGCGAAACAGCCATCGAGTCAATGATCGTATTTTCCACAATAGCATCGCGTGGCAATGGTACTATAGACATCGATTTAAGCTGATAACCTGAACGACCACTACGCTCAAGCTCAACAAGCTTGATGCCGGTGGCGCTGATATCCACTCCCATCAGCCCTTCGTTTTTACTGGAGAATAAATTCACTTCCCCTCCTGCGTTAATGCTATACTCACACAGCTACACGCAAGTTACCTTAGAAAAAAGGATATTGTCAAGTTATTCTCGTTTCAACTCTCTGCGCAAGAGCTCGATAAAACCAGTAAAAACGCCCAAATATTAATTGGGCGACAACGCACTCTTGGCATTGCCGCCCAATTATCCTTAACGCGTTGCGTTATCTAAGCTGCTGCCAGCTTTGCCTGCCTTGTCCACTATCACGCAATACTGCAGGCAGCTCCGCCAACGAACCAGATGTACCACTGGTGAAGATTTTCAGCGGCACTTCATTTGTTCCCGCCTTAGACGCGAAGGTATCCTTAACAATCGTTAATTCGGAATAGATACCGATTGTGGACTTAATGCCGCTGGGACTCGTCGGCAACGCCGCATTAAACGGAGAATATTGAAGCCGCGACCCGGAATTGGCATCCAGGATCATCACCCAGCTATCACCACCATACAGACATGGATCCGTTGATGGAATCGTTGTAGTGAAAATGATATGCCCCAGAATCAATAGCGAGTTCGTGACCTGCTTTTCACCGAAGTTATTGGTGTTCCCAGCCTCCGTATTATACAGATCCATATACCATCCAAGATGCGTGGAGAGCGGGGGCCCAGCTGGCACCCCTGTGGTATCATGCCATGCAATAACATTATTGCTGGTGATTCTGTATGCCTCACCTCCGGCGGTGGTTTCCTGAGTGATCTGCTGCTGCAACAGATGGGCCCGCGTGAAGGCTGAGAAACCTCCTGCCGTACCATTCTTATCCCAGATGCCGTAATAGGTCTGGGTTTGCTGACCTGTATTCAGATTATCATTCGGTTCCAGATATTTGCCGGTACCAAAATAGACCATATATGAACCGGGAACAGTTGGGTGGTTCCCAACCTGAGGGCGTGTAGTAATTGGCTGCGGTGTACCGCCACTATCGGTTGCAGTAAACAGCGGAGTCGGCGACGCAGCAGTGCCAAGCGCGGTTGCCCAAACAGCATCGCTCGCATCACTCACATCGAACTTCCAGATATTCCCTTGCAAATCGCCAACGTAAATATAATCGATGATTGCGTCCCCATCGACATCGGCTGCCAATGGCGATGCCAATGCATTCGGGGTCGCAACACTTCCCACCATGGTGTCAAACTTCAGGTAGTCGGTCCCCAAATCCCATTTCCCGTCCGCGATATTCGCATCCAGGAACAGCACGAACAACACACCATGCCCGGTTGTACTGGTCGCCGCTGCATTACCATCCGACTCGGAGTTATTGAAACCATTCCCCACAATCGCAGCCCAGCGTCCGTTGTGCATACGCACGATTGAGCTACCACTATATGTATAGCCTAAGTCCGGATCATCGGCATCGGTGAACTCCCAGAGCACCTTGCTGGCTACAGCCGCCTCATCCACGGCATCAGGCGATGTAACATCCATGGCGAAATAGCCCTGCCCACCGCCCCGCAAACCACTTACCAGCACCGAATGCCAGGCATTGTTGTAGAATGCGTCAACCACATTCGGGCTTCCATCGACATAATAAGCATGCTGATATGCAGCCGAAGTCAGCTGGTTGAGCTTGCCAAAGCGGCCATTAAGAATATCGAGCCTGCCATATACAGATGAGGGGACGTAGGCAAACACTTCAGATCCCGAATTTGCATTTCCCGTAGAAGCATCGAAGGCATGCAGCATGCCATCATTGGAACCGACATAAACCCTGCCCGCACGCGTTGCGTTCGATGTCACGTACGAAGAGTATGGGAAGGCATCTTCCGGCTCCGAAACGGCACCATTCCAGTCGTCCGGATAAAGGTCATTGGTTTGACCAACATACTCTGGCGCCGAATTCACGATATCACCAAGATAAGAGGAACGGGAACGGAATCCCACGATATCCTGGCCCCGAATATAGTTAAGCCTGTCCTGCCCGATTGCAGTCGACTGAGTGGTCCCCAAATCGGGATGCGTCATGAAGACGCTCTGTTGATCCACATCGAGATTTGCCCACCTGAACGGCACCGCCGCTCGGGTAGTCGGGTTAAACGTTGCAATCTTCCGCCCCGTGTCATAATAAGTGGCGTTTCCGTTAAGGTTGTCCGTCAGCACTTGTCCCGCATTCCAGCTAAAATCGGTCAGACAGACACTACCTGCCGGCAAAGAGTTACAGGTCACAGGCGGATCTGTCGGGATGCCGGTTGAAATAGGATAGGAGTAGAAACTGCCGGTCCATGTACCGGTATCAAACTTACTCTGAAATACACTGATGCCAGCCTGCAGACTGGTTGAACTCAGCGCGACACCGGACGATGATGAGGTACGCGAAGTGATTTCTGTCAGAAAGGAGCTTAACGCCGTGGAGAACTCTGTCGGGTTCTGAGCACTGAAAAAACCGCCGCGACTGTTCACTGCAGCATGCCACATATCATCAACCTGGTTCGAGCTTCCGTCAGGCCAGCTGATAGCCCCTACCGTCAATGAATACAGATCGTTGGCAGGCGGTCCGGCATATGGATCTGTCGACGGCGTCAACGATCCGGTCACACCCAGCCCAACGGTAAAGGTTACCATATGTTGCCAGTAGGCAGGGTCCTGTTCGGTTGTTGGCACCACATTATTCAGATCCCCGCGCAAGTCATGATTCCAGAAATACATGGTCATATCCGCCAAAGTATCGGAAAAACCATCCTTATACGGATTGCTCGGTATATACTGATAAGGCGTTGGCGTCGAAATCATCGGGCCATTACTACCATCCACATTGCCAAAACTCTGGGACGAGCCATTCCAGTAACCGTCCGACATCAAAATGTTGTAACTTTGTCGGCACGCAGCATGTGCCGTGGTGTCATTGGTGCCTGGCTTGTTGCCCCACGGCCCGCGATTATCGGTGCTCTCGTAATATTGACCAATATAGTTAATGGCACGACGCAAAGGAGTGCTGCCATTTGTAGTCATACCATACAACTGATTGAACCAGGCGGTTCGGTCGGTTCCGGTAAACTTGCGCACACCTAGAATCACCCCACCCACAGATGAATTATCGACACCGCTGGTGGTGGTATTAATACTTGCGAAACCAACACGCATACTGCTTCCCTGCATCGAAAATGCCTTACTAATACCCGCCTTGGCAAGGCGCATACGATTTCGATAATAGGTGTACCAGTTGGCAAAGTTCTGGAGCTCTTCTGCATAGGTGCAGGTTGGCGCAGCCGCACAGTCCGTACGACTAGCACCACCGGTGTAGCTTGTGACCCCGGGCTGCACCTCGACCAGGGTATAATCGGCAAGCGTACCGGTATTGCCGCCAGCCGCCAGGGTGAAATAGCGTGCCGGCCAAAACGTTACCGTTGTCTTCTTTTTCCCGCCTGAAGTCACGGTTTTCTGGACTGTGAAATCAATTGATCCACCTGTGGGGGCCATAGCGTCGGACAATGCTGCATACGGATCAGATGCCGGAAAAAGCGTAGCATCGGAATATGACCACGGCTCATAGGTGACGGTCGGATCATAATAAATCGTATTGTATGCAGACGAGCGCAGCTGGGCTTCGGAAAGCGTAATCGAAGCATCGAAATCACTGGTAAAGCTACTCCAGCCGCTGTCACTGGTGGGATATTGATCCCCCCCCTTAATACTATCCGGCATATATTCCCAGTTCATCGAGCCGGAATCGTCAATAGTGAACATAATGTTCGGATCAGCCACGCCGCCAAGATACAGGGGCTTATTGGGAAGCTGCACCTGGGCTGCCATACCCGGCACTGCCAGAGAAACCATACATATCAAAAAAACTGCAAAAGGTGCAATCCGTTTATTTACTGTCATAACAATCTCCTGTGAGCCTCTTACAAAAGCTTCCATTCTTAATTTACCACTCTGCCATAAGTAGTCTGAATCACGGTGATCGCGTTGTTTGTGCTCCCGACACCACGGCCGGTCACACGGAAAAGCTCGCGATTAATCACCGGGCCACCAGTGCCTCTTCCCAGATTACTGTTACCTACAAACTGGCCAACATGCTCTACCACAAACAGAGGCGCTGCATTAGAACCCGGAATCAATGCTCCTGTCTGCAGGTTCTGGCCTGCATTCCAAAATGCCGGATTAACATAGGCCGTCGTTGAAGCAACAGGCGCTGATGGTGCTTCCAGTTGCCAGACCACAGCACATGCTGCCGGAGGCGCCGCACAGGGGGCGATCTGAAGTGGATTTGGCAAGGCACCCAGAGCGAGAACAAAGTTTTCACCGGAGCGCACCGCAACCTCTGCGGCCTGAAATGAAACCTCCTGGTCTCGCAGGTTGCCCGATGCCTTCGATTGAAATTCGCCGGACTGCATTGCCGACATAGCGATCAGTGTCATTATAAACAGAAACAACAACACCGTAATCAAGGCGATGCCTTTCTGCCGGTCATGCATCACATCCGAATGGGATGGAGGGGTTGCCTTCAACATATTCTGCATATTATTTCCTCACCTTACCCGGTTTCTTAGCCCAATAGTAGTGGTGAAAATCTGCCGCTTGAGTCCATCAGTAAATGGTTTTGGAGCCGCATCCAGCAAAGTGAGCGTCTGACTGGTCGCACCCGGAACAGGGGTAATACTATTGAACAGCAGTGAAATGCGGACGCTGACCACATTGGGCCAGTCAGCTGCTGCCACCCCTGCCGCATTCACATAACGATTGGCCAGCAGATCCGCATCAGTATCCACACCATAAAGCACCTGCATATCATCGACCCCGTCTACGATAGGCTGATCCGACCCCGCCCCAAGACTGGTCCAGCAATGCAGACTTTGGTCATCGCGCACATAAAAGGTGTTGACGGCGGTTACACCACCGGGAATCACCGTGCCCAGGCAATCCGTGGTAAGTGTGCCGTCCCCCTGATAGCGCACACTCAGTGAATCGGTCGCGGGCAACACATTCGCACCTGCAACCACATCGTTTGTGCCTGTAAGTACCTGAGAGACTGCCGGGAAAGCAGGGTTTGTCTGCCCCCCTGCCCCTCCTGCAACTGGGAAAGCGGCAGCAGCAGTCTGAAGAGTATTCGCCCGGTAGCCGGCCTGACGCACAGCGTGCTTGATGATTTCCAGCGAAAACCGTGCATTTTCCTGAATATCACCCTGCCCCTGTACAAGCGTGTAAGTGCGCTGGGCAGCTATAAAGTTTTGGTATACGGCTATCATCAAAACACTGCCAAGCAATAGCGCCACCATAATCTCCATCAGCGTGAAGCCGGCCTCAAATCTCATTTTTTTTACTGGCATTCTCATGGCGTCACACTCACCCTATAAGTGCTCTGGCCCAAGCGTCCTGTCCAGCTAATAGTTATCAGATACGGAGGGCCTGCCGCACTAATCGAGGCTGTCCCGCCAGGCAGCCCACCTACACTAATCAGCCACTGTGAAACATCGAAAGCGGCCATCGCAGCCGTAGCACAATTAGCTCCAGCCCCCTCACAACTGGCGGCTACAGCGGGAGGGCTCGCGGCACCTGCGTAAACAGCCAAACTTGCGGCATTATTATTGGAACGCATACGATCTGAAATATCGTCTGCCAGCACAATAGCCTGACTACGCAAATATGCATCGCCATTTCCCTTCAGCCCCATACCTTGCAGAGCAGCCAGGCCGAGCAGGCCGACAGAAAAAATAACCATCGCCACCATGATCTCCATCAGCGTGAATCCCGCAGCGGTTTGGTATTTCCCACGAATCATGGACATACGACCGCCGTCCCCGGGCCGCCGCGACGTATACGTCCGCTCACAGCCGTCACAATCGTGCGTGAACCCGGAATGCCACGGGCATCACAAACCCTGAGTGTTCCGTTAAACCCGAGCGAATAGCCGCGTGAATTATAAGTAACCCGGTTTGTCACATTTCCGTTTCCGCGCAGAGTGGTTCCGGTTGACAAGGACATATGGCGATTAATAATCGCCTCCCCTGCATCAACAACACCGTTATTGTTTGCATCCCTGAACACGATCCAGCCAAACTCCCAGGCACCAGCCACAACGCCACCGCAAGTTGCACCATCTGAACTGCGGCAAACTGTCACGTTTGAACGAGTTTTAATCGCCTCCCCACGGGCAAATTGCAGAACACCAACAAGCTCATTAACGACTGCTCTTTGCCGGGAATTTTGGCGCATTTCGCCAATATTCGGTGCCACAACTGCAAAAACGATCAATAACATCGCAATAGTTACCATCATTTCAATCAACGTGAACCCCACCTCGCGGCCTTGCAAACAGGGCCAACCACAACCTAGACTTGGGCGAATGCGAAATCTTTCCATCGTGCTAAAACTAAGCCTCTCTGCGGCAATATTTGCCGTGATTTTAATCACAATAGGTTACCTCTATTTCTCTGGCAATATGCCTAAGCTGGATACTCTAGCACAATATCAGCCGGCACAAGTGAGCCGCATCTACAACACAGATGGCGAACTCATTGCCGAGTATGCTGATGAGCACCGCATTCTTGTTCCCCTGCATAAAATACCGGACCAGCTCAAGAATGCTTTTCTGGCTGCCGAAGACGCATATTTTTATCAACACCCGGGCATCAACCCGGCCCGCATTCTGGCAGCAGCCATTGCCAACCTGCGCGCCGGACACACCGTGCAGGGTGGCAGCACCATCACGCAGCAGGTTGCAAAAAACTTTCTGCTGACTTCCGAACGCACATATACCCGAAAAATTCGTGAGATCATTCTCTCCTATCGCATCGAGCAGGCTTTTAGCAAAGATGAGATTCTGTTCTTATACCTGAATCATATCTACCTCGGCAGGGGTGCCTATGGTGTAGCCTCTGCGGCCTGGCGGTACTTTGGTAAAAGTCTGGATGAACTAACTCTTGGCGAATGCGCCGTATTGGCGGGCTTGCCAAAAGCGCCGGGGAAATATGCCCCGCACCTGAATCCCGAGCAGGCCATACAGCGAAGAAATACGGTTCTCAACATGATGGTCGAGAATGGATTTGCAGAGCCTGAATCCATTCAGGAAGCGCTGGTCGAACCACTTGTGGTTGCTCCGCTGCAACACAATAAACTGGTTAATGCATATGCAAACACAGTCTACCAGCAGCTTACCGAGGCGTATGGAGATGCAACTATTCGCAAACAAGGTCTGACCGTCATCCTCCCCTACCAGCCGCGATATGAAGAGGCGGCAATTCGTGCACTGCAAAAGAATGTGCTGGAAGTTGAGCAGCGCCAGTTTTATCGCCCGCCCGCACAACACCCCGCCGACACCTGGCCTGAATTGCTTGAAAAATGGGCGGATCGCTTAACTGAAAGACACTCTGAAAAACCCTTCAAGCCTGCAGAAAGTGAGATTTTTCCTGCCCTGATTGAGAAGGTAAACAGGAATGGCTCGTTGATCGCCAACGATGGTATCCAGCGCTGGGACATCCCCAAACCCGACTGGCACTGGGATAGCCAATCCGACAAACCAGCATCCGAAAGGCGCTACAAATGGAAAGCAGGCGATGAAATCCTGCTGCAAGGCACAGGAGATGGCGGAGTTCGCCTCACGCAAAAACCATCGGTCGAAGCTGCCCTGTATAGTGTCGACTTGGAAAAGGGCACGCTTTTAGCAAGTGTCGGTGGCTTCGACTACACCCTTGGCGATTTTGATCGCGTCAGCCAGGCTCTTAGACAACCGGGCTCTTCATTCAAGCCATTTCTTTATGCAACGGCAATGGAGCAAGGCATGACTCCCGCCAGCATCGTGATGGACTCGCCGCTTGTTTTTGATAGCAAGGAAGGTGATAACTTCTGGCGCCCCGAAAACTACATGAATCAATTTGCCGGGCCGGTAACCCTGCGCGATGCCCTTGAACACTCGCGCAACATGGCTGCCATCAAATTACTACAGGACATCGGCATCCACACATTCCAGGCATCACTCTCCCGCTACCCATTTAACCGCGAATTCCCGTCACAACTATCGATTGCCCTCGGCACCACCGAGGTAACCCTGAAAGAGCTGGCTGAAAGCTATATTGTTCTTGCCAGCCAGGGTAAAAAATGGACGCCGGTGAGTATTCAGCAAGTACAGGATCGAACCGGAAAAACCCTGCATCGTTCCGTTGCAGGCCACCGCTGCCAGGTTTGTCACGCAGACCCGGTGCTTGCGACTGGACCAGCAATGCAGCCTTCCGAGCAAGTTCTCGATCCAACCAGTACATTCCTTACCGTCAACATGATGAAGGGCGTAGTGGAACGAGGCACAGGCTGGCGCGCCAAAGCCTTGGGGCGTCCATCCGCAGGTAAAACAGGCACCACCAATCAGCAGGTGGATGCATGGTATATGGGCTTTACCCCTCAGGTTCTGACCGGCGTCTGGGTCGGGCGCGACACACCTGAAAGCATGGGGCACAGTGAAACCGGCTCAAAGGCTGCCCTTCCGATCTGGGTCGATGCCATGCAGGCATTCGAAAAAGATCGCCCGGTTGTCGATTTTACTCCTACAGATGATATCGAATGGGTCGCTATTGACCGAAAAACCGGCAAACTGGCCTCTGCAGAAACCGAAAACCCATTGCTGGAGTCCTTCCGGATCGGCACTGCGCCAACCGAAGAGAGCGCGACTTCGGAAAATACAGAAAACACCAGTGAAGAGGACTTTTTCTCTATCCAGTAACAGGTAAAACTTCAGGAGGGGAAACACCGTCAAGGATCAGTTTGTATTCCAGAGCATCAACCAGTGCCTGGTAACTCGCATCGATAACATTGGTTGAAACGCCCACCGTTCCCCACTTATGAATTCCATCAGTAGATTCGATCAACACGCGAACCGCTGCACGTGTCGCTTTTGTTGTTGTCAATACTCGCACCTTGAAATCTGTAAGCCGCAACTCCGACAATGTCGGGTAACAATCTTGCAGCGCCCCTCGCAAGGCACTATCAATCGCATTAATTGGGCCGTTCCCGGAAGCTGCCGCACTTGAAACGCCTTCACCAACCTGCACCTTCACTGTCGCTTCCGATTCAGGTACACCTTCATGCCCCCGCTTCCTATCCAGCACGCTAAACTCTTCCAGTTCGAAAAAATGTGTAAATCGCCCTAAAGCCTTTAGCAGCAGCAAATGAAACGAAGCATCCGCCCCTTCGTAGGCAAACCCCTGATCCTCCATCGCCTTTACCCGGCGAATGGCTTCAACCACCACCGGATCGTTGGGGTCAAGATCGAGATCCAGCCCCATTTCAACCGACTTCACATGTACCGTACTCTTCCCAGCCTGATCAGAAACCAGTATTCGCTGCTTGTTTCCGACCAAGCTGGGATTAATGTGCTCATACAGCCTTGAATCCTTACGAATTGCTGAAACATGAATGCCGCCTTTGTGCGCAAAGGCATTCAGGCCAACAAATGGCTGATGCTTCCATGGTAAGCGATTAGCCATTTCGTTTACAAAACGGGAAAGCGAGCCGAGTTGCTGCATCTTCGCATCACTCACTCCGCAATCCATCCCCATCTTGAGCTGCAGCACAGGAATAATGGAAACCAGGTTGGCATTACCGCAACGCTCACCAATCCCATTGATGGTTCCCTGCACATGTTTTGCCCCCACCCGGGCAGCCGCAAGCGAATTGGCAACAGCCAGCTCGCAATCATTGTGTGCATGAACACCAATCGTGTTATTTGGGAACCGCTCAAGCATTGCCGATACCACACTTGCGATTCTGAATGGAATATTCCCTCCATTGGTATCACACAAAACCAAAGCGTCAGCACCTGCCACATGTGCAGCATCAAGCACCGCCAGGGCATATTCAGGATTATGGTGATAACCATCAAAAAAATGCTCCGCGTCGAAAAACACGGTTTCGAAATGCTGCTTCAGAAACTCTACAGATTGATGCACAAGCTCGACATTCCGCTCCAGTTCAATACCAAGCGCTTTCGTCACATGCAAATCCCAGCTCTTGCCAAACACACATGCCGCATCAGCACCGCTCCTCACCAGGCGCAACAAGCCCTCATCCTTCGCTACTGCACGTTTAGGCCTTGCAGTACTACCAAATGCCACCAAGCGACTACGCTCCCACTTGCGCCCACGCATCAACTCAAAAAACCGGTCATCCTTCGGGCTACTGCCCGGCCAGCCGCCCTCGATCCAGTCCATTTCAAATTCGGCAAGCCTCTCGGCAATGCGCACCTTATCTTCAGCTGAAAAGTTGATTCCGGCCGTCTGCCCGCCATCACGCAGGGTTGTGTCGTAAATTTCAATATGGCTTGTAAGAGCGCGCATGCCTTCGTTCCACTCCTGCCAGGCGCAATGCCTGAAAAACAACAGAAGCCGTCATTCCCGGTTTCTCATCGCTTTTCAGCCTATATACTACGCCTGATTGATATTGATATGAAGCCTGTTCACGAAATCTGGAGGCAATCATGCGCGCCATCATTATAAAGCAACCGGGAGAGCCTGAAGTGCTCCTGCAAGCCGATATCAGCACACCCACCATTTGCATGGAAACAGACATGCTGGTGCGCGTTCTCGCCGCCGGAGTCAATCCAATCGACACCAAGTTACGTAGTCGCGGCACCTACTTTCCCGACGATATGCCCGCCATACTCGGCTGTGACGGTGCCGGCACTGTTGAGGCTATAGGAGCGGGCGTGAAGCACTTTAAGCCTGGCGATGCCGTTTATTATTGCTACGGAGGCATTGGGCAAAAAGATACCGGCAACTATGCTGAATACGCACTTATCGATTCGAATTTCGCCGCAAAAAAACCGGAGTCAATCGATTTCAACCATGCCGCAGCCGCGCCGCTGGTGCTGATCACTGCGTGGGAATCGCTTTTTGACCGGGCGCATTTGCAAAGCAACCAAAGGGTGCTAATCCACGCAGGCGCAGGCGGAGTAGGGCATGTGGCTATTCAACTCGCGAAAATCGCAGGGGCGGAGGTCGCGACAACCATCAGCACCCCGGAAAAGGCGGAATTTGTTAAAACACTGGGCGCCGACCTTATCATCAATTATAGAGAACAGAATTTTGCAGATGCCGTACTTGAATGGACTGGCGGCGGAGGTGTTGATGTCGTTTTTGATACCGTAGGAGGCAACACATTCAAGCAGAGCATTCCTGCCACTCGCTTTTACGGCGACATCGTCACGATCCTGCAGATACCCGACAACACCGACTGGAAAACCGCTCGCCTGAGGAATTTACGTATCAGTCAGGAGCTGATGCTCTCCCCCATGCTGTATGGTCTGCATGACGCAGGTGCGCATCATGCCGCCATTCTTGAACAATGCGCGCAACTCATCGATGAAGGCAAGCTGATGATTTATATCGATGAGATACTGCCGCTCGAAGAAGCTGCAGAGGCCCACCGCCTGATTGAACGAGGTGAAATTGCCGGTAAAATCGTGCTGAGTATCAGTTAAAACGCCTGCGATTCTTATCTCCAGCCCGGAGGCCAGGCGCCGGCTTTTACTGCTCCGCCGCGGGTGCTGATACGGCAGGCTCGACTGCCGACTGCCGGGTCAACTGCTCCTCAACTGCTGAAAACACTTCTTCGGATAATTTGCGCTTCAGCGGCTTATTAACCCAGTGGTTGTTTGTATAGATCTGCCCAAGCGAGTGCACATCCAGCCGGGTTGCCTTGCCTTCCTGCAAACGCAATACCCGCACCACAAAGCGGTAACGTGTTGGATTACTACCTGCGCCAAACAGATTCATTCCTGTATTAATCAGGCTTGAATTATTCGAATTCTTGCGCACCCAATCGGTGGTGATGGTACCGCTTGCCGAGTCCACGCTCTGCACCGGCAGATTCATGCTTATCATGGCATCGACAACCGCCGAAAATACCTGCCCTACGTCCTGCTTATAGGCCCGCGAATCCAGCCCGACCTGCGCACCGGAAACCATCTCCCGTGTCGCCTGCGGCATTTCGGAAGTACCAATCGCTGATGCATTTGGAACCTGCACCTCACCGCGCAACTCCGGCGGCACATCCAGTGGCGGGCGACTGGCAGCCTTTGCCTCTACATTTGAAGAGGGCTGTTGCTTGGAATTATTCTCCTCGACCGGCCACCAGAGCTGCGTATCGGCACAGGCTGACAATAAGACAGGCAGAATCACAAAAGGAATCAGGAACAGCTTTTTCATAGGGCGTGCATTCCAGCCGCAACCGGCTGAGGAGTCAAGGATATTACGCCATATTCAATGATCTATATATAGAACAGAAAAAAGAAGGGGAGCTTTCGCTCCCCTTCCGACTCAAACACGTTCCGTGTTGCGGAACGAAGCGCTCATTACATGAGGGCTTCGATATCCAGCAGCCAGGTGTTGTTTTTGTTACCAGAAACAAAGTTAACGCCTGTGGTGCTGCTATTGGTCAGAGCAACCACGAAGTTCTGAGCAAGCTCATATTCAGCGCCGAACAGCATGGTCTTAGCCTTGGCAACAGTTGCGCCAACAGCGCCGTTATCCATCACACCGTAACCCAGAATGGCAACAACGTTGTGCAGTGGCTTCACAGTAGCACGCGCTGAGTAACCCTTCAGGTCAGTCGTAGCCAGGTTATACAGATTCACCTCAGTAGCAGTTGAAGCCTTGGCAGTAGCATAGTCAGCATAGAAGCCGAGCTGTACATCGCCAACGCCACCCTGTACCTGTACGTCAACAAACTGCTTCTTCATCTTCAGTGCAGTTACGCCAACCAAAAGACCAGCTGCAGGAGCACCAGGTGCATTCAGAGCAGCGATGGTAGTTGCATTACCGGTACCACCGTTAACGTAACCAACACCAACGCCGAGCTCCCAACCACCGAACTCAGGGGTTACGAAAGCACGTACAAGCGGAGCCAGCTTGAAGCCAGTATCAACGCCACCCAGAGCAGCAGAATCACTGATCAGGCCAACTGAAGCGTTGAACATGTCGTTTGCAGCCCAAAGAGCAACACCGCCAGTACCGGTCAGGGAACCGATGGTGTTAACAGCAGAGATCGACTTACCCTGCAGCATACCGCCGTGCTGGCCGAATACACTAGAGGTTTCCATACCAGCGGTTTCACCGAAACCGGAGTTATAGATCGAAAGACCGGCCTTCATGCCGCCCAGGTCATAGGAGTTGATCATCTGGAAGTTAGCAAAACCACCGCCAACACCAAAACCAATCTCAATAAAAGCACCCATGTTGCTGGTTACACGACCTGCAATCAGAAGCACCTGGTCAGCAGGAATGGTAGCACCCTTGGTAGTGGTAGAAACACCAGCAGTGGTAACCTTAGCGCTGCTGAACTGCGGACGCAGAACAACTGAAGCGTTCAACGAAGATGGGATCGACAGACCATCATCTTCAACCAGAGCCTGCTCACCAACATCGGTGAAGCCGGAGTATTTGAACGAACGACCAAAAGCACTCAGAGTTGGAAAGCTCTGGAAGTGGCAAGAAAGGCAAGCAGCGCCAGTCTGACGTGCGAATGCCGGAATTGCTTCAGCTGACTGAGGTGCAACCGCGATAGCGGAAACAGCAGCGACAGCGAAAGCAGCAGCAGAAAAAATCATCTTTTTCATGTGTTGATATCCTCTCGATAAGATTTGGCCCGTAGGCCAGTTAATAATAAATCGTCTCCCCTTGTTGTCCTGTGCGTTTCCCTTCGACCTGCCGCCAGCCATCAAATGCAGCCGGTTTGGCAGAGAAAATTACACAGCCCTTACGAGTTGACTGCGCAACAGTGCGTGACATATCGCACAGCGTCAACATGACACACCCGCCGTGTGTCATTTTGCAACACATCTGTTTCCTTATTATTCCCGAAAAGTTGCGTCGCTCCGCAGATGGCTTTCCTTAATCAAGGCGCCTATGCTGCGTCACATGCAGGATCGTATCGCGCACCAGAACCTTACCGATTATTTTGCCAGCGGCTGCAAACCGGCAGAGCGCTGGCGCATCGGCACAGAACACGAAAAAATCGGTTTTTGCACCGAAACGCTTCGCCCCATTCCGTACGAAGGCAAAAAGAGCATCCGCGCCCTGCTCGAAAAACTCGCCACCGATGACTGGCAGCTCTCTTATGAAAATGAGTTCCCCATCGCACTCTGGCGCGGGGATGCATCGATTACTCTCGAACCCGGCGGCCAGCTGGAGCTCTCCGGCGCACCACTCTCCAGCATCCATGCGACCTGCCGCGAAACTTCCGAGCACCTTGCCTCGCTGCGCAGGGTGGCGGACGAACTCGGTATCGCCTTTCTTGGCCTCGGCTTCCAGCCCTTGTGGCCGCAGCAGGATATCCCCTGGATGCCCAAACAACGATACGCGCTTATGAAAGAATATATGCCGAAGGTCGGCGCACACGGACTGGATATGATGCTGCGCACCGCCACCGTACAGGCCAATCTCGACTACGCCTCGGAAGCCGATATGGCGAAAAAGATGCGCGTTGCCGCCTGCCTGCAGCCGCTGGTCACAGCCCTGTTTGCCGCTTCACCCTTTGTGGATGGCAAACCCTCGGGCTACCTCTCCTGGCGCAGCCGCTGCTGGGAAGATACCGACCCGGCCCGCACCGGCATCCCTGCTTTTATATTCAAAGACAAGTTCGGTTTCGAGGATTACGCCGAATGGGCGCTGGATGCGCCGATGTATTTCGTGATCCGCGACAAGCATTACATCAACTGCTCCGGCGAGAGCTTCAGGGACTTCCTCGATGGCAAGCTGGCATCACTCCCCGGCGAGCGACCAACCATGGCTGACTGGGAGCTGCATCTTTCGACACTTTTCCCGGATGTGCGCCTGAAAAGCTACCTCGAGATGCGCGGTGCCGACTCCGGGGCCTGGCCGTGGATCTGCGCGCTACCTGCCCTCTGGAAAGGTTTGCTTTATGATGACGCATCTCTTGAATCGGCATGGAGCATGGTGGAAAGCTGGACACATACGGAAGTGCTCGCACTCCGGCATGTAATACCAAAGCAGGCGCTTACCACTGCATTCCGCGACACCACTGTGAGAGCGCTCTGCCACCGAATGCTGGAAATCGCCAAAGCAGGTCTTGAGCGACTGGACACCTACGACACATCCGAAACCAACGAGAGTAAATTTTTAGCGCCATTGGAGCGCTCCGTCGAAACGGGGCTCACTCAAGCCGACCTCTGGCTTGCCGCCTACCATGGCGACTGGAAGGAGGACATCCGCCGCCTGTTCATTGAGGCGATGCACCCCTGACCCTGAATATCAGACCTGCATCAACTCGATGGTATTGCCATCAGGATCGCGGCAAAAGATCGCCGCACGACCCGAGCGACTTCTGGCATATTGAATAGCTGCCGCATCCAGCCGGCTTGCCAACGCCTCCACATCGGCTACGCCCAGCGCTATATGCCGATCCCGACCGCCATGCGCGGGAAGCTCACATCCGGCATACGGATTCGGCAACTGCATCAGATGAATCTGCCCACCACCATCCAGCGCATAAAAAATACCCGGAAATCCAAGATCAGGGCGTAGCGCCGGTTCAAGCTGCAGCACCTCTTCGTAAAAAGCCGCCGAGCGCTCCAGATCGCTCACCAGTATCCCCACATGTATCAGTTTCATCGTATCTCCTTACCCAAAACAATCATTGTCCGTTTCGCCTCTTCCTGCAACAATCCGCCCCCCTATGACTACCGCAACTGCAAAGATACTCGACGGCAAAGCGCTCTCAGCCCGCATGCGCGAAGCCATGCAGCAAGAGACCAAAGAGCTCGCTGCCAAGCATGGCCGCCCACCGGGATTGGCGGTAATTATCGTCGGCCAAGACCCTGCTTCGCAGATTTACGTCAACAGCAAGAAAAAGGCCTGTGAAAATGTCGGAGTCCGCTCATTCTCCTGGGAACTCGAGGAGACGACATCCCAGCAGCATCTCTTGGGGATGATCACCGAGCTGAATAGCGATCCGCGCGTCGATGGTATCCTGGTGCAACTACCGGTACCCGACCACATCAATCCACAGTTGATTATCGAAACCATCTCGCCTTCCAAGGATGTCGATGGCTTTCACCCCTACAATCTCGGCCGGCTGGCCGCCCGCAAACCCGGATTGCGCTCCTGCACACCGTTCGGCTGCATGCAACTTTTGGCCGAGACCGGCGAAAGTCTGAAAGGCAAGGAGGCGGTCATTGTCGGTGCCTCGAATATCGTCGGTCGCCCGATGGCCCTAGAGTTATTACTGGCTGGGGCCACCGTTACTGTCACTCACCGTTTTACCCAGGACCTAAAAGCCCATGTCGAGCGCGCTGATATCGTCGTTGCCGCCGCCGGCAAACCGGGGCTAGTGAATGGCGAATGGATCAAGCCGAGGGCAACAGTTATCGATGTCGGCATGAATCGGCTGGAGAACGGCACCCTGGTCGGCGATGTCGATTTCGATATCGCCAAAAAGCGAGCCGGTTGGATCACGCCGGTACCCGGTGGTGTCGGCCCCATGACCATCACCATGCTGTTGCACAACACCATCCAGGCATTTCGCGCCCACGTAGGAGATTAGGGCCTTGTTAATACAGGTTTTGACTGAAGCGCTGCTGAGCCAAATGAGGCCAGTCAAGGCGCAAGGAGTGAAGTTTGATGTATTCAAATAAACGACGAGCAACGCTGGATGGCCTCACTTGGAACGCATCCCTGCGGGGAATGCCATTTTTGCGTGCAGCTGCGTTATTTTTCACTAATGTGCGTTCAGTACATTGCGCTCAAAATGCCTTGCCACACATCAAAAATGGCGATTCCGTTACAGCCAAAACCTGTATTAACAAGGCCCCGGCATGAGCACGCTCGCCCGCACGCCGCTTTATGACCAGCACATTGCCCTTGGTGGCAAGATGGTGCCGTTCGCCGGTTTCGAGATGCCGGTTCAATACAAGGATGGTGCCCTCAAGGAATACACGCAGGTACGCGAAGGCGGTGCCGGCATTTTCGATATCACACACATGGGACAGGTTCGTGTGAAGGGCGCGGATGCACTGGCTTTCCTGCAATATGTGACTACCAACGACGTATCAAAGCTGATCGACGGGCAGGTGCAGTACTCAGCGCTGCTGAACGACTCTGGCGCCTTCATCGACGACATCACCACCTACCGCATCTCCGATGGTGAATATTATCTCTGCATCAACGCCGCCAACCGTCACAAGGATGTGGCGCATCTTTCCGAACAGTCGAAAAAATTCGATGTAACGGTTACCGACGAATCGGACGACACCACACTATTGGCATTGCAGGGTGAAAAAGCTGAGCGCCTCTTGCAGCAGCTCACCGGCTCAGAGCTCGGCGCCATCGGCTACTACCGCTTCATGCTGCTGGAGCTCGCAGGCTACCCCGCCATCGTCTCCCGCACCGGCTACACCGGCGAAGATGGCTTTGAGATTTATATTTGCAACGAAGCCGCAGCCAAGGTCTGGAATGCCTTGATCGAACTGGGGGCTGTGCCGATTGGCCTTGCGGCCCGCGACATGTTGCGTACCGAGATGGGCTATGCGCTCTACGGCCATGAGATTTCCGACTCGGTGACTCCAGTCGAAGCGAAGCTCATGTGGATCACCAAACTGGATAAGGGCGACTTTATCGGCCGTGCCGCTGTTGAAGCGCGCAAGGCCGCAGGCGCCAAACTTGCGCTCATCGCACTTAAGCTCACCGAACGCGGCATCCCGCGCGAACACTACAAAGTAGTTGCTGGTGGGCGCGAAGTTGGCGAAGTCACCAGCGGCATGCACTCGCCATTGGCCGGTGGCGGTGTGGCCATCGCCTACGTAGATCCAGCCTTTGCAGAATCGAACGATCTTGCCATCGATATTCGCGGCAAGGCCGTGCCCGCAGAGAGGGTGAAACTTCCGTTCGTTCGCAGTAACGTTCGTCGTTAAACAGATACAGGAGCTAAAGCATGAGTATTCCAGCCGACCTCAAATACACCAAAGACCATGAATGGGTTCGCCTCGAAGGCGATATCGCCACCTTCGGCGTATCCGACCATGCGCAGGAAGCGCTCGGTGATATCGTATTCGTAGAGCTTCCGGATGTGGGCCGCGAACTTTCGGTCGGCGATGCCTTCGCCGTGGTTGAATCGGTCAAGGCAGTTTCCGATGTCTATGCCCCGCTTGCAGGCGAAGTGATTGAAGCCAATGGCGAACTGGAAGGCGCGCCCGAGCAGATCAACACCGACCCGTACGGCAAAGGCTGGATCGCCAAAATCAAGGTTTCGGGAACAGATACCTCCGAACTGATGGATGCCGAGACCTACGCAACCTTTCTCGAAGAATAATTAGCGGCCCTCGCCGCTCACAGGACTGACATATGCGTTTTCTGCCGCACACCGACGCCGACCGCGCCGCCATGCTGGGCGCGATTGGCGTTTCCCACATTCGTGATCTTTTCAACGACATCCCCGCCGAGTTTCATATTGATGCGGGAAGTCTCGATTTGCCGGAGGCTATGTCCGAAGCGGCCATCGTGCGTAAGTTCACCCGTGCTTCGGAGCAGAACCGGCATGCAGGCAACAGCAGCTACTTCCTCGGCGGCGGCACCTACCACCACTTTGTCCCCTCCGTGGTCGATTATGTGATTTCACGCGGCGAGTTCCTCACCGCCTATACCCCTTACCAGCCGGAGATTTCGCAAGGTACGCTGCAGGTACTGTTCGAATACCAGACCATGGCGGCGCGTCTATTGGACATGGAGATCTCCAATGCCTCGATGTACGACGCTGCTACGGCAGTGGCTGAAGCAGCCCTGATGGCGAAACGTGCGACACGGAAGAATCGCACCGTCATCGCTGGCAGTGTCAACCCGCGCTATCGGGCCGTAACCCGCAACTACCTGCTGCATCTGGAAGGTGAAACGGTTGAACTCCCTTCCCAAGGCTTCACGACCGACATCGATGCAATTGTTGCCGCCATCACACCGGAAACCGCTTCGGTCATCGTGCAGTATCCCGACTTCTACGGCACCGTTTACGATCTGGCCGACATCCGCAAAAAGTGCGATGAGACAGGCACCCTGATGGTCGTCGCCTTCTCCGATGCCACCGCCTTCGGCCTGATCAAGGCACCGGGTAGTTTCGGCGCCGATATCGTCGTCGGCTCAGGCCAAGCGCTCGGTATTCCGATGGGCTTCGGCGGCCCGCACCTCGGCATCTTCACCTGCACCCAGAAACTGCTTAGGCAGATGCCGGGCCGTGTCTGCGGCATGACGCAGGATGCCAACGACAAACGCGGCTTCGTGTTGACCCTCTCCACCCGCGAACAGCATATCCGCCGCGAGAAGGCGACCAGTAACATCTGCTCCAATCAGGGGTTGATGTGCACCGCAGCCGCCACCTACATGACCCTGATGGGCGATGCAGGTCTGAAACGCATAGCCGAACACTCCGCTGCCGCGCTTGAGATGCTGGTGAACGGCCTGCCATCAGGTGTCACCGCCGCGGGCGGTGCCCACTACAACGAGACCGTTCTAAGCTTTGCCGATCAATCGGCACGCGATGGGTTCCTCAAACGTGCAGAGGCCGCAGGCATCTTCGCCGGCATTCCGCTGGAGAAGCTGGAGAAGGGAATCGAACCGAAGCATCTGCTCGTCGCCACCACCGAGATGGTCGAGGAGAATGACGTTACCCGCTATCTGGAGCTGCTGGGAGGTGCCCAATGAGCACTCAAACGAGTACACAAACAAACACCCCACTCTACCAGGGCGGTTCACATGGCCTGATGCATGAAGAGCCGCTGCTCTTCGAACATGCCCACGAGGCGCCGGAGAGCATCAACCTGCCGGGTGTTGCCGGAACCATTTCGGACAATCTGAAAGCGTTCGCCCGCGAAAGCAGTGCCGGTATCCCCGGTCTCTCGGAGCCGGAAGCAGTGCGCCACTTCGTGCGTCTCTCACAGTGGAACCACAACATCGAGACTGGCTTCTATCCGCTCGGCTCCTGCACCATGAAATACAACCCGCGCGTCAACGAAGATGTTGTACGTTTGCCGGGCCTTGCCCATATCCATCCGGATCAGCCGGAATCGACCGTACAGGGCGCACTGGCGCTGCTGTATGAACTGCAGCAGTGGCTGGCTGAGATCACCGGCTTCTCCCACTGCACCCTGCAACCGGCAGCCGGCGCGCATGGCGAATGGACCGGCCTGATGATGATCCGTGCAGCGCTCAAAGCTCGCGGCGAAGGCCACCGCACCAAGGTGCTGGTTCCCGATTCGGCCCATGGCACCAACCCGGCCTCAGCAGCTCTGTGCGGCATGAGCACAGTCGAGATCAAATCGACGCCGGAAGGCCGTGTTGATCTCGATGAGCTGAAAACGCATCTGGATGGCGATGTCGCCGCACTGATGCTGACCAACCCCAACACCACCGGCATGTTCGAGTCCGACATCGCCGAAATCTGCCGCCTTGTACATGAGGCCGGCGGTCTTGTTTACGGCGACGGCGCCAACTTGAACGCCCTGGTCGGCAAGGCCAAACCGGGCGATATGGGCATCGACTGCCTGCACATCAACGTGCACAAAACCTTCTCCACCCCGCACGGTGGCGGCGGCCCCGGCGGCGGCCCTGTGGTGGTCAACGAAACCCTTGCCCCATTCATGCCGACACCGCGCATCGAGAAGAGCGATAGCGGTTATACGATCATCTCTGACGATGCGACCAGTATCGGCTCCATCTTGGGCTCCATCGGTCAGGTCGGGGTGCTATTGCGTGCTGCAGCCTACATTGCCGCCTTCGGCAAGGAGCACATGCACCTCATCGCCGAGGATGCTGTACTCAACGCCAACTACATTCTGGCGCGCCTGAAAGATGCCTACGACGTACCGTTCAAAGGCATCTGCAAACATGAGTGCCTACTCACCGACGAGCTTCAGAACAAGCACGGTGTGAAAACCCTAGACATCGCCAAGCGCCTGATCGATCTCGGCTTCCATCCGATGACGGTCTATTTCCCGCTCATCGTACATGGTGCCATGCTGATCGAGCCGACCGAAAGCGAATCGAAAGAGACCATCGATGCCTTCTGCGATGCCATGCTCCAGATCGCCGAAGCGTGCGAGAAAGGCG
>JBNLAN010000009.1:0-167391 GCA_050302175.1 Mariprofundaceae bacterium
ATGCGCCTTCCCGATGCGATCATCTGGGCTTCGGCCTTCTCCGAGTCCTGCCTGCTGATCACGCGCAATGTCCGGGATTTCCCGGAAGATCACCCTGGCATCCGCGTTCCCTATCGATTGTAAACTCGCGCATTGAGGAATCATCACTCTCCGGTTACCTTCTTTGAGTTCATTGGAATCAGGTGGGTGATAAATCACACTTCCCCTGGCATATGGTTATCTATTGATCCGGCAGGGGGGGCATTAGGATGTGGGGATTCTTCAGGTTCAAGTATATGGGAGATCCGGATAAGGTCGGCCGCAAGTTCCTGATACTGTTTATACTGATTCTCATTCCGGTCATGTTCGCTTTTCGCTGGATGTATTCGGGTGAGATTGAGGTTACCGGCCAGGTGATAGATCGTTCCGGGCAGCCCCTGCCGCATGCGAAGGTGATGTATTGGGCAGAATATACGAAAGATATTGGCGGTGTGCCCGGTTCCAAAAGAGTCGATCCTGAATACGCCAGAAGCAAGACCGGAAAGCTGGCGCAACCCCTTTTTGCCGATGCCAATGGCATGTTTCACATTGATGTCGATCATTTCATGATCAGTTATTTCAGGCTTGCAATTGAGACGGATACGACAAATACATCGCTGGATGTCGCTGCACAAAACACTGACGTCGCCATGCTGCTGAAAGGGTTTGAACCTGAGACCGGGTTTATGAAGCTGTTTTGGCCATACCGGTTTGGTAGCAGGGAGAATCCTTTGCTCTTCCGGGTGCGGCAATAAGAGAAACGAGAAAGGAAATTCCGGGTACCAGTATACCTAATTCCTTACTCAAATATGGTCACTCTGTTTAGGCATGGGGCTTTTCCGTTTCGCGCATTGAGGAATCATCACTCTCCGGGTATCTTCCTTAGCTTCGCTGGGACGGGAGAGGAGAGCTGAATGGGCAGGCATTACACAGATCACGAGACTAAGCATGTCTCACGCTATTTTTTCGTGTTCTTTTTGTTCGTGGCCGTACTGTTTTTTGCGTTCTGGGCGATGGGGATGAGTGGCCCTGTGAAACTGCAGGGGAAGATTATCGACCAGAATTTTGATGTTAAGTCCGTTCCCGCTATTGATGCCAGGGCGTTTGTTACGGTGGTTGCCCTGTCTGCCGACTCCATGCCTTTTGTCGGTGCCCTGCATAAAGAGAAAACTACGACAGCGGAGTTTCAGGTGGGTGCGGATGGAAGATTCGAATTCACCGCGGATCAGTGGCGGATCGTCCGCATCGAAATCCGTTTTGAGAGTGAAACTGCCAGCATCGAACCGGCTCAATGGACTCCCAATTCCGGGATTAAGTACCTTATCAATAGGCAGCAATACGGAAGCAGTGAGACCCCCTGGTATTTCCGGGCGAATCAAAAACCAAAACCGGCTCAGCCTCAAACTCCCACAGCTGAACAGGACAGCCCGGTTGCCGATGAACAAGTCGCTGATGAACTAGCTGCCGATGAAGCACCAAGGGACTCCTACACTCAGGAGATTCTTGCGCTGTTGAAAAAGATTCAGGAGAAAACAGGGAAAGCGCCGTTTAATTCATATAATTATCCGGTGGAAGATATCGCAACAGTTGCCATCTATCGTGATATATCGTGTGAGTATGACGAGCAACAGTATCGACTGGAGAGCGCATACACCCGTTTTATGGATTTTGTCAGAAAGGAGGGAATCTTCCGGAAAGAGCGCAAGAAGATGGGCTATGCAATCGAACATATCGATGAATTTCTGGAGTCTGCGAAAGCAATCACCTCGGATGATGCCTTCGCCTTCAAGCCTCTGATCACCGAACTGCTGAAATATTATGCGATCATCAAAGGCGTCGACGGATGGGAAGACAAGTTCATGCAACTCAAGGATATCCCTCTTCAGCAGGGTAAGAGTTTTTATAAGGCCGGATTCCCGAAGTCAGAACATAGCTGCAATACGATGAGCGACTTAACGTTTCTGCCGGAGAATGGCATACATGCGAGTGATATATTATGGTACATGTTCCAGAACTCCGAGCAGTGGATCTATTCATTCTGGGCCCGGCGTTATTACGAAGGGAATATGGAAGAGACGCACTCCCTTTTGACAATTCTGGAGCGGATCGCTTCGGATAAATTTTATACCGTACACAAAGATAAAACGGTGATGAGCCTGATCTTGCCCAAACGAATCGAATGGAATATGTGGGCACCTCGTCTCTCTGCATCTGATGAAGAAAAGAAGTTTGCCTCGACATATGATGATCTGAATTTTGTATCCGTGCCGGAAAAAGGCGAGTTCGTGTTTGAGGGCACACATAAAGGTCAGGTCTCGGCTGGTAGCGGAGTCTATCTCTATACACGGGAAGGTATGTGCACGGCAACGCTGTCGGAAGTGGGGCTCAGTAGCGATGTTTCAGGTGGTGATGGACTGATGACCATGCGCTACAAGGTTAAACTGGATGATCAGTCATCATGCAGAGGCAAAAGCGCAATGGTCTCCTTTTCCAAGGTCGATGATAAGGTGATCGGCTCGAGACTGTTTACAGTCGCCCTGACACCGGAAGAGAATCGACGGATCAGAACCGCCCTGACACATCAGCACCCTGTGCTTGAAAAGATGCATATATCGCTGGTGGCCTACGCGAACAGATCCGGCAAATCGTTTTACATGCTGAGTGTGGGCGGTAAATCACAGGCCATTTTTTCAATCGAGGCAGAGCGCATCAACTGGATAGCCAGTGCAATGGGGCATTATGGAGACGAAGTTAATTCTGTGCCTGTGGCGGATGTGAACGGCAACGGGCTGCCGGAGGTTATCTATTCGAACCATGGACGTTACTCAAGTACGGATGCGGTCGTTGAGCTTGGCACCGGGTTGTTTGTTAAGACGTTATCGGCCTATGGCGATTGATTTTCCTTCTGGTTCCGAGGACGCTAATTCATAACGAAATCCATCCAGGTGCGGGACAGGAGCGACGGGGATGAAACAAATTTCAGGATCGACATTTTACTTCAAAAAGTTGTTCCCGACTTTCTGGTTCGGATTTACTTTACTGTTTATCCTTGTTTCACTCTATATTGGCAATAAAGAAAATGAGCCAGTTTTCGCATCAGTAATCTTTATTGTCGGGCCACTCTTCATGGCTGCTCTCGGTTACTTCATATTCAAAAAGCTTGCCTGGGATCTGGCTGATCGAGTGTATGATCATGGCGATTATCTCGAGTTTCACAGGGGCGGAAAGATTCAGCGCGTTCCTATCGATGAGATCATTAACATCAGTTATAGCCATATGAGTTCACCCGAAAGGGTCGTTATTCGTGCCAGGAACATTGGCCCAATCGGCAAAGAGCTGGTTTTTATGCCCCCGATGCGTCTGATGCCATTATCTCGGAGCCCTTTGGTGGATGAACTGATTGAAAGAGTTGATCGGGCAAGGAAAAAATAAGGGACACCTGGCAGTAATGCGTAGTACTGAAATCCAGAATTTAATTGATGCCGTGGAGGGAACCTGGGGGCGGGTGGAGTTGTATGGCTCGGATCCGACGGAGGAGCATGGCACCGCATTCATGATTTCCGGGATTCCGGCGACTTTCTCTGTTATTACACTCGAAGGAACGCTGCCTCCGGGACGATACGACATTCAGATCGAGGGGGTGCCTCCGGGAGACTATCTTTATACGGAAGAGGTATCGTTGGAGAAGTTCCTTCAGCTTATCCAAAGAATGAGCGGGCCAGAAGATACATGGCCGTGATAGACTCGTGTCAGCTAACCGCCTAAATCTAAAAGCCCCCGGGCATCCCGCCGGGGACTTTTAGTTTCGCGCATTGAGGAATCGCCACGCTCCGGTTATCTTCTCCCGCATTCTGAATTTTCCCGGTAAGGATGAGTAACCATGGCAAGAAAGTTTAATTTCAGTGCAGGCCCGGCAATGCTGCCGACCGCCGTGATCGAACGTGCACAAGCAGAAATGCTTGAGTGGGACGGCTCCGGTATGTCGGTGATGGAGATGAGCCATCGCGGCAAGGAGTACATGTCTATTGCGGCCAAGGCTGAAAAAGAGTTGCGCGAGGTGATGAGCATCCCGGACAATTACAAGGTGCTCTTCCTGCAGGGCGGTGCATCATCCCAGTTCGCGGCGATTCCGCTGAATCTGCTGGGCGATAAGGAGAGCGCCGACTATATCAATACCGGCATGTGGTCCAAAAAAGCCATTGCCGAAGCCAAGCGCTACTGCAAGGTGAACATTGCGGGCGATACCTCGGATAATGGCTTCACCAGCGTACCAACTCAGGCTGAACTGAAGCTCGATCCGAATGCCGCCTACGTGCACTACACCCCGAATGAGACCATCGGCGGTGTCGAGTTCGACTACATCCCTGAAACGAACGGCGTGCCGCTGGTGGCGGACATGTCGTCCACCATCCTGTCGCGCCCGATCGACGTGACCAAATTCGGCATGATCTATGCCGGTGCGCAGAAGAACATCGGGCCTGCGGGTCTCTGCATCGTGATTATCCGCGACGATCTTCTGGGCAAAGCGCGTGACATCACGCCGACCATGTTCAACTACGCCACCCACGCCGAGAACGATTCGATGTACAACACGCCTGCAACCTATAGCTGGTACATGGCAGGGCTTGTTTTCGAATGGCTCAAGGAGCAGGGCGGGCTGGAAGCGATGGCCAGGGTAAACAAACGCAAGGCGGATAAATTGTATGCCGCTATCGATGCCAGCGATTTCTATGGTTCACCCGTCGCCAAAAACGCCCGCTCGTGGATGAACGTGCCATTCACGCTTGCCGATCCCGAACTGGATGCGGACTTCCTCAAGGGCGCTTCCGAGAAGGGACTGGTGACGCTCAAAGGCCATCGCTCTGTCGGCGGTATGCGTGCCTCCATCTACAACGCCATGCCGGAAGAGGGCGTGGATGCGCTGGTTGCTTTCATGAAGGAATTCGAAGCCAGTCGGGCGTAACATCGCTCTTCTGGCTCAATGAGCACCATGCTCCCGGAGTTGCCTCGCAAACCTGCTGCTGATTCTCTCGCTGATCCGCAGCGGCGGAAAGTGCTCGGGGCGATTGCGGGTTCTGTCGTTGTAGCCGGCGCCTGGCCGGGCTTCGTTATCGCTGAAAATATTGAAAATGATGTCATCTATTTGCGGTCGAAAGATGGCAGCTATAGCGATTACACCACTGTCTTTAACAAGTGCATTCAGCGCCGTCCGGCGCTGGTGGCGGTCTGCTCCAACGAACAGGGCGTGGTGCATGCGGTAAAGCGGGCCAGGCGCGAAGGGCTGCCAGTCGCGATCAAAAGCGGCGGCCACAGTTTCGAGGGCTTTTCGATCAACGACGGCGGTTTTGTGATCGATGTGTCGGGCATGCAGGAGCAGCAGCTGGCAGCGAACGGGCGCTACAGCGTGGGGCCAGGCGTTACCCTGATGCAGGCTTACGAGGATCTCGTGCCGCAGGGGCGGCTACTCTCTTTGGGTTCTTGCGGCATGGTCGGTATCGCGGGGCTAACGCTGGGCGGCGGCTACGGACTTTTCTCCCGTCAGCACGGTCTTGCCTGTGATGCGCTGCGGCGCTTGCGCATGGTGGACGGAAAGGGGCGCGTGCATGAGGTGCAGGAAGGCTCGGAACTGTTTCGCGCCTGCCGCGGCGGCGGCAACGGAAGTTTCGGTGTCATCACCCAACTGGAGTTCGAGACCTTTGCCGCGCCCGGGCATCTGTGGCGGCACGTTTTTAAATTCTACAAAATGGATGCCAGGCGCGCCGAGGCATGCGCGAAGCTCTGGTTTGATCTGGCACCGGAATTACCGAATTCAGTATTTTCGGCCTTCGTGCTCAATCACCGGTCGCTAACCATTCTGCTCACCAATACCGATGAGGAGATTGCTCCGGAACTATCCAAAGTGCTGGTGAAGCTGCGCGCGGCATCAGACAAATATTACAAGGATCGCAAGGAGCCGCTGATCGATGGCATTCGGCGCTACTTCGGCAAGCTCTCCCCCCTCTATTTCAAGAATGCCTCGGCGGGCTTTTACAGTGGCTACGACGATATCGCCGCGGTCGCTCCCGAGCTGTTCCGGCAGGTTGCCGCTACTCCCGGCCTGCTTTACCAGATCAATACCATGGGCGGGGCTGTCGGCGAGATGGATGACGGCAGTAAAACAGCCTATGCGCACCGGGGCGCCAATTTCATTTCGGAAATCCAGAGCTATTGGGAAGTGCCCGAAAAAGAGGCCTTTTACCGCAAGGCTGTGAAAGAGTTTCTGGACAAAGTGGAGGGGAACGGAATCGGGCGGCACTACTGCAACTATCCCGACGTATCCTTCGCCGACTGGCCGACCGCCTATTACGGGAAAGAGGGGTATGCGCGGTTGCAGCAGGTGAAGCGGCAATACGATCCGAACAACCTTTTTTTGCATGCGCAGAGTGTGCGCCCTTAATGAAGTTGAGGCCTCTTGCGAATTCAGAGAGGAGGTTTGTGACAAGGCTCACATTTATCAGGAGAGGCGCTGAGCTTGAATAACGGGACTGGTGGGCTGGGAGAAGCGGATGTTTCATATTATCGATGATCAAAAATATATTGCTGAAATGATTGGTCGATTAATGGGTTCGCTTGGTTATGAATCGAGTGTTTTTACTTCGCCCGAGGCGTATCTCGAATATGTCGAGTCTCCCGACTTCAGGCAGCCGAAGGGAACCATTACCGATATCGATATGCCGAATATCAACGGCTACGAGATGATGATGCGGGCCAGTCGTCTGCGTTCCAATTTGCGCTTTACAGTGATGACCGGCGAGCCCTACATCGAGCACGAATTCAAACATAAGGCATGCATGTATTTGACCAAGCCGTTCCGCTTGCCGCATCTGAGGTTGATGGCTGAGCGAATGAACGTATGCGCTCAGGGGTTGGTGGCTGCAGGCGATAATTCATGCACTCGTTGCGATAATCGGACCGCCTTTGGTGTCTCTGGCTGGGAGTGCCCGCATCCGCCTGCTTAAAGTCCGACGATAGTGTGCATTGCCCCCAATCTTTGCAGCAAAGGGTGGCCCGGATAGGTCGCCTTTTTTGTTGGCGGTAAGTAGGGTCGTTTCAAGTGACCGGTTCAGATCAGCAGGGTGGGGAAGTGGAGGCATTTTGAAGAAAAAGATTCTCGCCATTATCGGCAGCGCCAGCCGGAACTCATCGAACGAAAGGCTGGTGGATAATTTGGTCCGCATGATGAGGCCCGATTTCGATATGACGGTTTTCAACGATCTGAAAGCACTTCCTCACTTCGACCCGGAGCAGTCGCTCGAAAATCCGCCGCAGATTATCGAGGCGTTCAGGGAGAGTATCGATCGGGCCGATGGCGTCATCATCTGCACGCCCGAGTATGTGTTCAGCATCCCCAGCGGACTGAAGAATGCCATCGAGTGGTGCGTTGCCTGCACGGTCTTTTCGGACAAGCCGGTCGGGCTGATCACCGCTTCGGCACAGGGGGAGAAGGGGCATGAGGAGTTGCAACTGCTAATGAAAACCGTCGTGACCAAGTTCACCGACGAGACTACGTTGCTGATTCAGGGCATCAAGGGAAAGATCAGCCTCGCAGGCGAAATTACCGACCGGCGCACGAAAGATGAACTGGCCCGGTTCGTCGATGCCTACAAGCGCCTCGTTCAAGGCACGGGCAACTGATCAGGACGGATTCCTGTTTCAGGGTTTGGTGAAATTAAGCGTGTAGGAGATCGCATTGCCGAAGAAGGCTTGTTCGGCGAACCCTACAGACGATGCGAGCTCCCGAACCTTGCTGCGCCGCTGGAAATGCGGATCGGCAATCACCTCCGTTACCGACAGCACGCCGCCCGGCTTAAGACTCTCGAAAATTTCCGTCAGCGCCTTCTGCTGCTCTGGAATCTCGCCGAGCACCAGCACCAGCAGCACGCGGTCGAACTGATCTTTTCCCAGCAGACCGTCGCCGGTTTTTCCCTGCATGAAGCGGATATTCTGCAATCCTTCCGCCTGCGCTTTCGCCCGCACGCGCTCAAGCATTCCATCCTGCATGTCGAAGGCGGTGACTTCTCCCGATTCGCCGACCGCCCTGGCCAGCGGGATCGACAGCCGGCCAGGGCCGCAGCCCAAATCGAGCACCTTCATGCCCGGTGCAAGGGCAAGGTGCGAGATGATTACTTTGGCCGAGTTGTGCCGCAGGATCGGGTTGTCCATCTCCACCATCCAGCCCAGCCACGACGGGCAGGGAATGTTGGTGCGCGTGGAGGCGGCTCTCCAGATCAGAGCCACGATAATGAGCAGTGCGGCGAGGCCCAAGGCGAGATAGACGAACGACATGATTCCCCCTGCTTTTTTAGGCGCAGGTTAGCACAAATCTGTTAAGTGAAACTGCCCTCGAAAACCGCTGTGTCGAAATTCAGCGATATCCGGACGATCTGCTTTTCCTTGATGGTGCAGCGCTGTGCAATGCGGATCGTCTGCGCCGGCTTGATGTAGTCGTATACCATCACTACCTCATCGCCCGATTCGGTTAGGCTCAGTAGTTCGTACTCGCATGGCTCCGGCGGGTCGTTGCGCAGGCTGGTGATGTAAGCTTCGGCCGAACCGAACGTGTGGAACGGGCCGGAGAACTTCAGGTCCGGCGCAAGCAGCGGGGCCAGGGCATCAATATCGCCTCGGCAGAAATGCTCCAGAAACGACAGGGTTATCTTCCGGCTCATGGCGCCATTGAGCCATAGGTGCATCCGTATGTCCAAGGCCTTCGCCGATGTGCACCATCAGCGTATCCATTCAGGGCGCCAGCTTTTTCAGCCGTTGCTGATCACTCGCCGAAGGCATGTGGGCGATGCCGAGCAGGATATCGGCCAGCTCGCGCTCATTGGCAGATGCTTCGGGGTTCTCCTTTAGTGCTTTCAGGGCTGCTGCATCGTCGCCGATCACCTGATGCTGCATATTGAGTAGTGCGCGAGCCAGCGTGCGTTCTCCTGCCGTGGTATGTGTGTCGTCGATGATATGTTGCAACACCTCTTTTTCGCTTGTGGCCGGATAGTGTTGCAGGTGCTCGATGATTTTCGCCATGGTGGGGATGGCCGGTTCGGCGTCATGCGCCGTTGCGGAAGAGATGGCAAACAGAAATGGAACGATCAGTAAGAGTGAAGATAGTTTTTTCATCTTGCGCCTCCAGAGGGAGAAGTGCTCCCTCGATGAGACTAATTGTAGACTATTTCACTTGGGTATTATTTACGGCCAAGCATTTTGTAGATCAGGCCGGTGCCGATACCCCATGCGCCGTTGATGAGCAGTGCGGTGACAAGCAGCTTCCAGTGCCAGCCGCCACCAATGGCGCCGCCCTTCAATGGGATCACAACCAATAGCGCCACCAGCGTCGGGGCAATGGCGCCGAACAGAAACGCTGCCCACCAGTAGTTGGCGCCTTTGGGGAAGGTGTGGTGGATCAGAATGAACACGATCCCCCAGACACCTCCCCAGAAGGCAAGCGAAAACATTGCCGGCACACCGAACGGCCAGGTCGCTTTCATCGAGAATGGGGCAAAAGGAGCGATACCCAGTTGCAACAGGCCGGAGAGTGCAAGCTGATGGAAAACCAGCGTTGCCAGAAAACCGGCAATGAAGCCGTAGAGGTATCGGGACTTCATCATTTACCAAGAAGTCCTTTGAGCGCGCCCCCAACCTCAGGTGAATCGATGGCCTCATCGAGTTTCTTTTCCGCCTCTTGCTGCAGCTGTTTTTTGGCCTCATCGGCGCTCTTGTTGAGATACTGCTGTACGCCGATTTTTGCGACCGAGCCCTTCAGGTTGCTCAGCATCTTGTCGGAAATCTGTCTGGCGATTTCCACGGCAGTGGCCCCGCCGCTCTTCTCGCCCACATCAGTCATGACAATTTTCGGCAGCGATGCGCTGCGATCCTGACTTAACGCAGCAATACGTACCTTGGCATTGCTGCCTTCGATGGTGATTTTACGAATGATCATCTTCACTTCGTCGCCGCCGGAAGAGGAGGCGCTTTCAGCACTATCGCTGCCTGCGCCGAGGTTCTTTTTCAGCACATCGGCATTGGCGACGCCATCCTTGTTGATTTCATACACCACGGCTGGTGCACTGATCAGGATTTCGTCGATGATGATGGGCTGCTGGTTCAGTGTGTTGATATCAACACTGGTACTGATCTCGCCCAGCGAAAAGATGTTCGGATCGGTAAAGCCTGCGGGATTGGCTACAGTGAGCCCCTTGATTTGCGCTTTGCCTTCGGCGAGTTCCAGGTTCACCGCCTCAACACGTACTGCGGTTTTCACTGCTTGCGAGCCGTAAGTTTCGATGGCTTCCTTCACAATGGAGTCGAGATTCGTCCATACATAAGCGACTGCTCCGACGAATAACACGACGACGACAGCCAAGCCGATCAATACTTTTTTCATGATTTACCTCCGATGGTGGGTGAATAATATTGGTCTCTGATTTATAGGGCAGGGCGGCAATTGCCGCAACTTCGCCCGAAGTTCTATGAATGATCGTGATCACAATCCGTGATCTCAGTCATAGTGATTTCCCAACTTCAGGTATGACTTTTGCCTGCACGGTATTGCCTGTCCACGATGGTTGCAGGTATTCCGGGTATTTTGTGCTATATAACTTTAACTGTTAATAAATATACGAATGAGGAGGTGTTCATGATCGGCAAGAAAAACATGGCATTCGGATTTCTCTATTTCATCACCACATTGGCACTCGGCATGTATCTCGGCTCCAAGCTCGGCAGCGGCGATGCCACCTGGGCGCAGAGCCAGCAGCGCGGCATCCTGCGAGCGGCGCATGCGCACGGGAATCTTGAGAGTGTGCTCAATATCCTGATCGGCTACCTGCTTTGCCGCCTGCAACTCGATGCCTGGCTGGCCAAGACCGTGTCGGTGCTACTGATCGTTGGCGCGCTGTTTCACTCGGGCATGCTCTATCTCGGCGGGTTCGGCTACACGTTTGCCTTTAATCTCACCCCTATCGGCGCGATTTCGCTGATTAGCGTGATGCTGCTGATGGGCATCGGCGTGATTCGCCTAAAAGAGGTGCATTGAACATGCCCGCCAGCTACCGCGCGGTACCGGTGTGGGACGGTGTGGTGCGCTTCTGCCACTGGTGGAACGCCGGTTTCGTGCTGGTGCTGCTGGCGGTCGGCAGCCTGATCTATTTCCAGAAGGCTTTGCAGCTGCAAGAGGGTACGGTGGATACGCTAACCGACGTGCATGCCATGGCGGGTTTTGCGCTGGCCGCGGGGCTGGTGGTGCGTATCGCTTACCTTTTTACCGGCGAAGGTCCCGGAAACTGGCGCGATGTGCTGCCGCACACGAAGGTGCAGTTCGCGCTGGCGCGGGATACGTTGCTCTACTACCTGCGCGGCTTTAAAGGCGAGTGCCCACTCTATTTCGCGCACAACCCGCTGGCCGGCATGGCCTACAGCGGCTTTTTTGTGTTGGCGGTCTGGCAGGTGACCACGGGCTCGGCGATGTATCTACTGGGCGAAGGGGTGCCCAATGCTTATGCCCACGCCGGCCACGTACATGCCGCGAACACCTGGCCGCCGGAGTGGCTGGTTGAGCTGCACGAAGCGGGCGCGCTGCTGATTTTATTGTTCATCGCCGCGCACCTCTCTGCGCTGGTGCTGCACGAACTGCTCGAAACCCGCGGGCTGATGTCCAGCATGGTTAGCGGCAACAAGTTCTTCACCGAGGATGAGATTGCGGAATTGGGCCAGAGCGAAACAGGTACTGACGATGCTGGTGATGTTGATGGTGGATGATTATTGCCTCGGTTCTCGGACAGTTAATGTTCAACATTTAGAAAAGTGTTCAATTATTAAATTGATATTTGGGTTATACTCGGTTGGCTTTGGTCCAATCCAATATCGACTATTGTCGTTCCATGGCTCCCAAATTACAAAAAATGCTCCTTTAAATTCAAATAAACAAAACTCTTCCTTGTTATTGAGTGATAAGTTTTTAGGCTTTTCAACAACTTTTGCATCAGGCAGTGCCTCGATGATTCGAATTGCTTTTTTTCTACTAAGAAGTGTATTACGCACTTCAAAAGCAAAAACTTCACCCGACTCATTTTCTAATTCGAAGATTTTCATTCGAAATTGTTAACTTCACGGGCAACCTCAGGATGCACAATCTTGCCGGCGCGGATGTTTACGCCGAGTTTCAAAGCAGCATCGGCCTTGATGGCGGCATCGATACCCGCGGCGAGTTTCAGCGCGTAGGGGAGGGTGGCATTGGTGAGCGCCGAGGTGCTGGTCACCGGTACCGAGCCGGGGATGTTCGGCACGCAGTAGTGAATGACGCCCTCTTCGGCATAGACCGGCTTTGAATGCGAAGTGGGGCGGCTGGTTTCGCTCATGCCACCCTGATCGATAGCGACATCCACCAGCACCGAGCCCGGTTGCATCATTTTCAGCTGCTCACGCGCCAGAAGCTGTGGCGCGCGCGCGCCGGGAACCAGCGCTGCCCCGATCAATACGTCGGTCTCCGGCAACAGTTCGAAGATATGACGGCGGGTGGACATCAGCGTCACGATCTGGCCGCGGAAAATATCGTCGATGTAGGCAAGGCGGGACGGATTATTGTCGGCGATGATGACACGAGCCCCCATGCCAGCCGCCACCTTGGCCGCATTGATGCCGACATTGCCGCCACCGAGGATGAACACGGTGCCGTGACGCGTGCCGGGAACGCCACCGAGCAGAAGCCCTTTGCCGCCGTGTTCGCGCTGCAGGAATCCGGCGCCGACCTGTGCTGCCATCTTGCCGGCCACCTGGCTCATGGGAGCGAGCAGCGGCAGGGCGCCGTTCGCAAGCTGTACGGTTTCGTATCCGATCGCGGTGCAGCCGCTATCGCACAGCACTTTCGTCAGCTCCGGCTGGCTGGCGAGATGCAGGTAGGTGAAGAGGGTTAGCTCCGGTCGCAGATAGGTACATTCATCAGGCAGCGGCTCTTTCACTTTACAGACGAGATCGGCGCCCCATGCTTCGGCGGCCGAGGCCACGATCTTTGCACCAGCCTCACTATAGGCCTCGTCCGGAATGCCACTGCCGAGCCCGGCTCCGGCCTGTACCAGTACGGTGTGGCCTGCGTGAACGAACTCCTGTACACCGGCCGGGGTGGCACCGACGCGGTATTCGTTGTCTTTGATTTCGGTGGGAATACCGATGTGCATGCGCTCCTCCGATCCGCCACTAGTTTAGCAGCCGTTTTCATAAGTTGGTATGTGGAGATGCGCGTCCGGTTATGATATTACACCGCTATGGCGTTTGCAGGGCACGGCAAACTTCGATCCGGATCAGGGAAGCCGCTTTATCTCTCCGCAGCTTGCCTGGTCAGTGGCGGATAATATCGATGTCTCCGCCTTTGCCATGCGCTTCTACGGCAGGGCGGGGAGCGAATATGACGGGAAGAAGCATCTTTATGCGTTGCAATTCCAGTATTATTCCTAAAAAAACAGGTTGCCGTATGCCGGATGAGCTGTAGGGTCCGGTTTTTTCATATTATTCGGAGTTAGCTATGCAGATTGCCAAACATAAGGTCGTTTCTATCGACTACACCCTGACCAACGATGCCGGAGACGTGATTGATTCCTCCGAGGGCGGTGCTCCGCTGGCCTATCTGCACGGCGAGAACAACATCATTCCGGGGCTTGAAAATGCGCTGGAAGGAAAAGCGGCCGGAGACTCGCTGAAAGTCACGGTTACGCCCGAAGAGGGTTATGGCGTGCGTATCGACGAACTGATTCAGGTGGTGCCAAGCCATCTGTTTGGCGGTGTTGAGAAACTGGAAGCGGGCATGCAGTTTCAGGCCGAAACCGATGATGGTGTTCAGGTGGTGACCATTGCTGCCGTGAATGGCGATGAAGTGACGGTGGACGGTAATCATCCGCTGGCCGGCGAAACCCTGAATTTTGATGTGAAGGTTGCCGATGTGCGCGATGCCAGTGCTGAAGAGATTGAACACGGGCATGTACATGGCCCGAACGGACATCACCACTGATTTCTGATTTTGAGGGTTAGCTGCGGCGGTAAACCCCGCCGCGCAACATTCCAGCCAGATCGCGAATTTCGCCGCTAAGTTCCATCTCAGTATTTGCATCGGGCAGGCCGCACAGGCCCGTCTCAACGATCAATAGCCCCTTGGGCAACAGAGAACCTGGAGCTCCTTTTACCAGCATTCGCAAAAAAATCAGGCCGTCGGCTTCATCGGTGAGCGCGTTCCGCGGCTCAAAGCCAAGTTCGGTTTCCAGTTTGTCGTATTCATTTTTTGAAACATAGGGCGGATTGGAAAGGATAGCGTGAAACGGCGCCTCCTTTTCGAGTGCCTTTAGCATATCGCCCTGCAGAAAATCGATTCGATCAGCCACGTTGTGCCGTATCGCATTGCTGCGTGCGATCGTTAATGCCTCGGTGCTGATGTCGGTGGCTACGATATGTGCCTCCGGATATTCGCAGGCAAGCGTGACCGGAATGCAGCCGGAGCCTGTGCCGATATCGCAAAAGCGCAGCGAAGCATGGTGATCGGGAAAATGCTCGAACACAGCCTCAATCAAATGTTCGGTCTCGGGGCGGGGAATGAGCACGTGCGGATCGACGCTGAAGGGCCGTGACCAGAACTCTTTTTCACCTGTAATATAGGCTACCGGTTCGCGCTGCTTGCGGCGCGCCAGCATGGCCTGAAAATGTTCGCTTACTGGTGCGGGAACTTCATCGGAAAGTCGGGTGATAAGGGTGGTACGGCTGATTTTCCATGCGTGCATGAGCAAGGTGTCGGCATCGAGGCGTGGAGTATGGCAGCCTGCCTGTGTGAGCTGCCGCGTGGCTTCGGTGAGCCACTCGCGTGTTGTCATACGCCCTGTTCGGCCAGCAGCTCGGCCTGGTGCTCGGTTTGCAGCGCCTCGATCAGTTCGTTCATGTCGCCGTTCATAATCTGTTCCAGTTTGTACAGGGT
The DNA here is from genome assembly GCA_050302175.1 of Mariprofundaceae bacterium. Lineage (GTDB taxonomy): Bacteria > Pseudomonadota > Zetaproteobacteria > Mariprofundales > Mariprofundaceae > JBNLAN01. The sequence goes on from JBNLAN010000009.1 coordinate 15,008, forward strand.
CAGGTTGATGCGGTGATCGGTGACTCTGCCTTGCGGAAAATTGTAGGTTCGGATGCGCTCGGAGCGGTCGCCGGAGCCCACCATCCCCTTGCGGGCCTCTGCGCGTTCGCTGTCCAGCGCACCCTGCATATGGTCGTAAAGTCGCGTCTGCAGCACGGTCATGGCCTTGGCTTTATTCTTATGCTGGCTCTTTTCATCCTGACAGGTGACCACGATGCCGGTGGGGATATGCGTAATGCGTACGGCTGATTCAGTGGTGTTCACATGCTGTCCGCCGGCCCCGGAGGCGCGATACACATCGATGCGCAGCTCGGTCGGATTGATGTCAACATCCACCTCCTCCGCTTCAGGCAGTACGGCAACCGTGCAGGCTGAGGTATGAATGCGGCCCTGTGCTTCGGTTTCCGGCACACGCTGTACGCGATGCACGCCGGATTCGAATTTAAATACGGAGAAGACATTGTTGCCGGAGACGCGCGCAATAATCTCCTTGTAACCGCCGATACCGGTCTCGTTGCTGGAGAGCACTTCGACGCGAAAACCTTTGGTTTCGGCATAGCGGCTGTACATGCGAAACAGGTTGGCGGCAAAAAGTGCCGCTTCGTCTCCGCCTGTTCCGGCTCTGATTTCGAGGATGGCGTTGCGGCTGTCATTCACATCCTTCGGCAGCAGCAGAATTTTGAGGCTGGCGTCTAGACTATCTTTTTGTGCTTTCAGGGCGGGCAATTCGGCCTGTGCCAGTTCGCGCAGTTCGGCATCGCAGTCCGGGTCTTTCAGCATCTCCTGATGGTCGATAATTTCACGCTCAACTTTTTGCAGCCGGGCGATCTCTTCGGCGACCGGATCAATTTCTGCATATTCGCGTGACATATCTGCGAACTTTTTGGCATCGGCGGTAACTTCAGGGGAGGAGAGCATGGTAGTGAGTTCCTGCCTGCGGCGCAGGATGTCATCCAGACGACTGTTCATCGGCATCCTTTGAACGGGAGTTTTTCTCGTCGTGGTCGAGGTCAAACAGCAGACGTGCCGCACCCATCAGCAGGTCACCTTCCATGTCGTCGGGGAGGGTTTTGAGTGTACGCAGGGTGGGGTGTAAAAAGCGTTTCATCAGAGCGCGACTCAGGCGCTCTACGGCTTCCGTTTGCTCGGGGCTCAAATCTTTCAGGTAGCGACTTGCTTTGGCCAGTTCATCCTGGCGCATTGATTCGTTCTGCTGCTGAATGCTGCGGATAAGCGGGACCGATTCAAGCGACTTCAGCCAGCCAAGGAAGGAGGCAACTTCCTCGTCGAGCAGGGCATAGGCCATTTGGGCGGCCTGCTCGCGGTTTTCGAGGTTACCCTGCACGACCTGCTGCAGGTCATCAATATCGTAGAGATAGACACTGGCGATATCGGCGATGCGCGGGTCGATATCGCGCGGAACGGCAATATCCACCAAAAACATCGGTTTCCCACTGCGTTTTTTCACAGCCTCGCGTACAGGTTCGGGAAGCAATACGTGCGTGGTTGCGCCGGTGCTGGAGAGCACAATATCGGCGGCATCGAGATAGTCCGGTAGTTGGTCGAGGGTCAGGGCATGCCCGTTGAACTCCTGAGCCAGCTTTTTGGCCCGCTCGAGTGTGCGGTTGGCAACCAGAATCTCATCGCAACCGTTGCCTTTGAGGTGGCGGGCAGCAAGCTCGGCCATTTCACCAGCCCCGATCAGTAACACTGTTTTGCCGGAGAGGTCGCCAAAAATATGTTTGGCGAGTTCAACAGCGCATGAAGAGATATTGACCGCCTGACGGCCAATGCTGGTTTCGCTGCGCGCGCGTTTGGCTGCGGAAAAGGTGGCTTGATAAAGCCGGTGCAGAATGTGTCCGGCAGTGCCCGCAGCCAGTGCGTGTTCGTAGGATGCTTTTACCTGCCCAAGAATCTGAGGCTCACCCAGGACCAGTGAGTCGAGCCCGGACGCGACTGCGAACAGGTGACGTACGGCTTCGTCCGTGGTGTAGGCATAGAGGTGCTCGACGATATTATTAAGCTCAATCTCCGCTTTGCCGGCAAACCATTCGTGGGCGACAGCAATTGCGGCATCGGGGTCGTGGGTCACAAGAGTGAGCTCAACGCGGTTGCAGGTGCAGAGAAGTGAGATCTCACGAATTGGCGGTTGTTCGAGCAGAGCGGTGATAATGCCCGGGATGTCGGCTTCGGCGACGGCAAGCTTCTCACGCAGTTCGACCGGAGCGGTCTTGTGATTCAATCCAACTCTGCAAATTCGCATGCGCGTAGACTAACTGCTGAGGGCAAGGGATGTATAGTGTAAACCGCACGCCCCATTGTGTTGGGGTGGTGAAATCACTAAATCACTTATTTCGGAAACTGTTGGCATGAAACTGATCACTCCTGCATGAGCAGAGCTGCAGGCTGGCAATTCCCTGCTGCATCCAGCCAAAATGCATTGGCATCCATACGTCCGTCAGTTGCCATTTCAATTGTGATATCGATCAGGGTTGTTTTGTTACAGAGTTCGAAAAGGGTCGTGGCGAGGGCTTTTATGCTGTCGCTGCTTATGTTTGGGGTGTGATATAGCCCACAGATGCTAAAGCCTTGTCGGCACCAGTCTTGCGCTGCTTGGCGGATGGATTGGCCGGAGTCAGGGAGAGTGCGCGCGGCAGTAATGTTTGAGAGGTCACTTGCATCAAGGTGATTTCCCAGCAGACCGCAGCAGGGAGACGGGCTCGCCGCTAAAGCATGATGCAGGATGGATTGCACGGTGTGTCTGTCGATTTGTAGGGTTAAGGCTTGACCTTGCATGTTCGCAGGCTGGGGAATCATCTCCCTGTGGTCAATGTGTCTAATGTGTACGGATAACGGGAGTTTTTCTTGACTTGTCGCATAGCAGGCCCTAGAAAACGCCCCAGATGAGAGGAGGAATCGTTTGAAAGCCAAACATTTTTCAGTAATGGTGGTGCCTGACAGTGGCAAGACTTGGAACTTGCATATCAGCCGCCGTAATATTCATGCCGCTATTTTTTCTATGGTGGCGCTGTTTTCTTTCGGCCTGTGGGGAAGCTATTCGGTCTATATCGAGCGTTCTCTGGTCGAAGATAAGGCGACGGCTGTTCAGGCTCTGGTTGCCGCAAAAGAGAAGCATCTTCGTGAAATCAATCAATTGAATGAGCAAATTGATGCCGGCGAGAAAAAACTGGCTTTCTATGCAAGGAATATTGGTGAAATGCAGGCCCGCCTGTCCCGTCTTGATGCCTTGGGTGAGCGCCTGGTTGGCGCTGCCAAGCTTGACGATTCCGAGTTTAATTTTGCTCTGCAGCCCGCATTTGGTGGCCCCAGAATTGTGCAATCTTATCCTGTTGCAATTGAAAATATGGGTGTTGATGACGGAATTCATCGTTTGAATAGTCGTTTGACCCGTGTGGATGCACAGTTGGCAGCTATCGATTATATCCTGCAGCAGCAGCGTAGCGAACAGACCGCACGTCCGCATGCATGGCCGAGTGAAGGCGGCTGGATAAGTTCACACTTTGGTATTCGTACCGATCCATTTACAGGCAAGCCGGCCCGTCACCGCGGTGTCGACCTTGCGAACCGCTTCGGTGCGCCTGTACTTTCCGCCAGCCGCGGTATCGTAACCTTTGCTGGTAAAATGAAGGATTTTGGCTATATCGTCGATGTCGCACATGGTTACGGATATGTTACGCGTTACGGGCATATGTCCAGCATCATGGTTTCCGTAGGTGATGATGTAAAAGATGGTCAGTTGATCGGGCGTGTTGGCTCATCGGGTCGTTCGACGGGTCCGCATCTGCATTTCGAAGTACATCGCTATGGCCAGCAGCTTGATCCTGCAAACTTCTTGCCGCGTACCTGATATAGCGCGTATGAAAATTCCAAGAAGGCCCGGCATGTCCGGGCCTCTTTTTTTGCAACGCGTTTCTCTTCTTTTGATCGGAATGCTGCTGGCCGCTCTGTCCGCTTGCGCACCATCCACAAAGCGCAGTGCTACTCCAACACCGATGATTACGGTGGCAACGGTGGGCGATACTTTGCTTGGAGCCTCTGCAGAAAAGGTTTTAAAGAAGCAGGGCTATGATCATGCTTTCGAAGGGAGTCGGCATCTCTATGCTGATGCCGATTTAATTATTGCCAATCTGGAAGGCCCGCTCACCAGCGGCGGCAAAAGATTCAAAGACAAGAAGTACACCTTCCGCTCAAACCCCAGGAGGGTTGCCGCAGCATTGCAGGCAGCGGGGATCAATGCGGTCACGCTTGCCAACAACCATTCTCTGGATTATGGCCCGGAGGGTTTGGCAGACACCATGCAGGTATTGGATGTTTACAGCATCGCCCATTTTGGTGCCGGAGAGGATTTGTCGGCTGCAAGAACCCCTTATATTCGTGAGGTGGAAGGTGTTCGCATCGGAATGCTTGCCTACTCCCTGACCTATCCGGAGGAATTTTGGGCAGGGAAAAAGCAGGCGGGTACCGCTTTCGGCTATCGCGAGTCTGTCGTTGAGGATGTCGAAGCGCTTAAGCAGCAGGCCGATATCGTACTGGTCGTATTTCATTGGGGCAGGGAGAGTGCAACCAAGCTACGCCCCTATCAGGTGAGTTTGGCGCATGCCGCAATTGATGCCGGCGCGGACGTGATAATTGGCCACCACCCGCACATTGCGCAGGCTGTTGAGTTATATCGTGGCAAGCCAGTGCTTTATAGTCTCGGTAATTATGTGTTTGGTTCATATAGCAGTCGGGCAACATACGGGTTGCTGGCCAAACTACAGTTCAGTGGCACCAAGCTGGAGCGACTTGCGCTCATACCTCTTGATGTGAATAACTTTCGTGTGCAGTTCAGGCCGGTGCCAGCAGCTGGCACGCGCCTGGAGAAGGCCTGCGAGAATCTTCAGCAATTATCTGCCGAGCGCGGCGCGGTTCTTGTGCGTGAGCAAGATGAACTTGTGCTTCAACTCAGCAAGCCTGAGTTATTGGACCCCGTTGTCCGCGGCGCGGGCGGAGGCGATGGCGGCCATGTTGACGATATCGTCAACTGAAGCCCCTGTTTGCAGCACATGCACCTGCTTGGGCAGGCCAAGCAGAATCGGCCCGATAGCGGTGCCACCGCCCAGCTCTCTGAGTAGCTTATAGGCGATATTGCCAGCCTGCATGGTTGGAAAAATCAGCACATTCGCGGGCTGTTTAAGTTTGCTGAACGGATATTGTGCAAGGATTGCTGCATTCACTGCTGTATCGGCCTGCATCTCGCCATCCACGGCCAGATCCGGGCTGCGCTGGTGCAGAATTTTCGTGGCCTCTGCCACTTTGTGCGTTTCAACATGGTCGACGCTGCCATAATTTGAAAACGAGATCATGGCGACTCGCGGATCAACATTCAGGGATTTTGCTGTCTGAGCAGCGAATTCGGCAAGTTCTGCGAGTTGTTCTGCATCCATCTCCACGTTGACGGTGCAATCCCCCATGAAATAGGCCCCTTTATCCATGATCATCATGTAAGCGCCGTAGACGTGATGGCGCTTACCGCTTTCATCATGACCCAAGACACGAAGTACCGGACGTAGCACATTTGGATAATGGGATGTACGACCGGACAACATACCGTCGGCGAAGCCCTGCCGTACCATCATGGCACCGAATACATTGCTGTCGTGCCTGAGCGCCTGCACGGCATCCTGCCTGAGCACGCCGCTGCGCTTGCGGTCAAAATAGTAGGCGTCGGCAAGGCTGTCGAAGCGGGAGTCCTCTTTTTCGGGGTCAATGATTTCGATCCCCTCCAGCTCAAGCTCCATTTCGGCGGCCTGGGCGGTAATGGTGCTAGGATCGCCAATCAGCATCGGTTTGGCTACGCGTTGCTCCACCATCACAGTAGCGGCCCGGATTACCTGTGAATCTTCGCCTTCCGGCAGCACTATGCGTAGTGGTTTGCTGCGGGCCTTATCCAGCACCCAGCGCATGAACAGGCGGGAATTGTCGATGCGGCCGGAGAGTTGATGCTTGTAGGTATCGATATCCTTGATGGGGTTGTGGGCGACGCCGGTATCGGTTGCGGCCTTGGCGACCGCTGCCGGAACCACTTCGATCAAACGGGGGTCAAACGGTTTCGGCAGGATGTAGTTAGGACCGAAGCGGAGCTGTTTGATACCGTAAGCGCGCAAGACCACATCCGGTACCTCTTGGCGCGCCAGTTCGGCCAGCGCATGCACTGCGGCAATTTTCATCTCTTCATTGAAGGTGGTTGCGCGTGCATCGAGCGCGCCACGGAACAGGAAAGGGAAGCCCAGCACATTGTTCACCTGATTCGGGTGATCGGAGCGGCCGGTGGCCATAATCAGGTCGGAGCGGGTTTTGATTGCCAGATCGAACGCTATTTCAGGGTCAGGGTTGGCCATGGCAAAGACGATCGGGCGCGCGGCCATCGATAGCAACATCTCCGGGGTAACCATATTGCCCTGCGAGAGCCCGACGAATACATCTGCGTCGCACATCGCCTCTTCAAGCGTGCGTTCAGGCCGCTGGCTGGCAAAATAGGCCTTATGCGGGGGGAGGTTCTCCTGACCAGCAAGGATGACACCTTTGCGGTCGAGAAACTGGATGTTCTCACGTTTGGCGCCAAGGCTCTCGAGCAGCTTCATGCAAGCGAAGCCCGCTGCGCCCGCACCCAGACAAACAATGCGCACATCCTCAATGTTTTTCTTCTGTAGCTTCAACGCGTTGATCATGCCAGCGGCGGTGATCACGGCGGTGCCATGCTGATCATCGTGCAATACCGGGATGTTGACGCGCTTTTTGAGCTCCTCTTCGATGATGAAGCATTCGGGCGCCTTAATGTCTTCAAGATTGATGCCGCCAAAAGTCGGTTCGAGCCGGGCGACCGTCTCAACGAAGACCATCGGATCGGTTTCGTCGATTTCGATATCGAACACATCAATGTCGGCAAAGCGCTTGAACAGTACACCTTTGCCCTCCATCACCGGCTTGGATGCCAATGCGCCGAGATTGCCGAGGCCAAGCACAGCGGTGCCATTGCTGATAACTGCTACCAGATTGGAGCGAGAGGTGTATAACGCTGCGAGTTCGGGATCACGGGCGATCTCGAGGCACGGCTCGGCTACGCCCGGAGAGTAGGCGAGCGAAAGGTCGCGTTGCGTCAGGCACGGCTTGGTGGAGCGAATGCTGATTTTGCCGGGGGTTGGCTGGCTGTGGTACTCGAGGGCTTCTTTGCGCATAGCTTCTTTCGGCATGGTCACTCCTGTAGGTATCCGCGGTTGGACGGTTGCGCATCATAGCCTAGTCTTTGCTTCGGGTCAGCAGGGCTCGATGAAGATTCGGAGGGGATATGCGTATCGGAATTGCAGGAGCAGGTGCAGTGGGTTGTCACTATGGCAGCCTGTTGGCACAAGGCGGAGCCGAGGTGAAGCTGCTGGCGCGCGGTGCGCATTTGCGCGCCATGCAAGAGCACGGTCTAACGCACGAAACACAAGGAAAAACCTGCATCGTCCGTATTCCCGCCGATGATAACACAGCAATATTTCGTGATGCTGATGTGGTAATTCTCGCATGCAAAATGACCGATTTTGATGCGATGGTGTGCGCACTGGATGGGAACGTACGTGCCGATGCCTTGCTGATGACCATGCAGAACGGTGTGCTGGCACCCGAATGGCTCGCCGAGGTTTTCCCCGCGCATGCCATAGCTGCCGCATCCGCTTTTATCGGTGCGCGCATCGAAGCGCCCGGCCATGTAATTCACTCGGCCGCCGGGCATGTGCGCATGGGCATGTGGCGGGAAGGCGATGCAGCTGTTTCGTTGGAAGCGGTTCAGCAGGCCTTTGTGGACGGTGGGGTGGATGCGGCCATTGTGCCCGATATTCGACAGTTACTTTGGAACAAGTTGCTGTGGAATTGCGGTTTTAATGCTGTGACTGCATTGACGCGGCGTTTTGCTGCAGAATTGCTGGAAGATGAGGCTTCCGCATCGCTCGTTCGAACCTTGATGCGGGAGACGGTGGCGCTCGCCCATGCGAAAGAGATCGCTCTGACGGGTGACGATATCGAGAAGCATCTGGAGCTGACCCGTAAGGCGGGTCCGGTGAAAACCAGCATGTGGCAGGATATGGAGCATGGTAAACCCACCGAGATCGACATCATGAACGGATTTGTGGCCGATGAGGCCGAGCGAACCGGCATGGATGCGCCGGCAAATCGCATGCTTGCCACGTTGATTCGCGCTGCCGAGACGGGCAATGAACAAGCCTAAATACGCCACGGCGGCGGAGTGGCATGCGGCTGCCATGCAGCGCCCCAGCATGATTTCGGATACCGAGATCGAGCAGCGGCGTGCGATTGCCGAATTGCACCATGCCAACCAGCTGGCGAGCGACGAGCCGGTGATGGAAACCCCGGCCTCGGATCAGGAACTCTATATTCTCGGGAAAATGGATATAGAGGAGTATCAGGAATATCTGATCTTCAAGGCGAATGAGGGAACTTTTTGGCAGTGAATTTATAGGTGACTTCTGCAAGAGTAGTCATTCGGCACTTTGACTGCATTTCGCTGCTCGGGAGAAGAAAATGAAACGCTTACTATTGATTTCTTTGCTAATCTCATGTGGAACCGCTTTTGCGCAGGACTTTCCCGCAAGGTCGTATTGTGCTGAAGGGAGCCAGCTTGAAATGAATTCTTGTGAGAAGGAGCATTTTGAGAAGGCAGATAGAGAGTTGAACAAATTATATCAAACGCAATTAGGTAAACTACGTGACCCTATAAATATTACTCGCCTTCGAGATGCGCAGCGGGCTTGGGTCGCGTTTAGGGATAAGACTTGTCTCTATGAAATAAAAGCTCCCGGGGAAGGTGGTTCTAGTTGGGCTGCAAGTTACTATATGTGTATGAAATATCGTACTGAACTACGTAATATTGATTTAAAAGAATATATCGCTTGCGATTCGGGTAGCTGCCCACACTAATTGATCTCATAATGGTCACGATGCTGGAAAGTTAACAGGTGAAAGGGCGCTTTTTCAAAAGTAGGTACTCGAAATAATCAGGAGTTACTAAAACTTGTTGCCAATGCGGCGGCTCCAAGGAGGCCGGCGTCGTCAGCAAGGCGGGAGAGAAGGACGTTTATCTTTCCCTTGAGTGGCGGAATGAGATTGGCATTCAGGCTTTCGATGAGCGGTGGATGCAGTAGTGACCAGGCGCCGGCGAGGCCGCCGCTGATGCTTACATTTTTCACATCCAGTAGCTTCGATGCTTCGGCAATGGCGATGCCAAGGTATTGCCCGGCTTCGGCGATGGCGGCACGGGCATTCCTGTCGCCACTTTGCGCCAGATTGAAGACAGCGCGGGAATCCGCCGCCTGCATACTGCTTATTTCACGAAAGCGGGCAGTCACTGCTGTGGCGGAGGCATAGGTTTCGAGGCAGCCTTTCGCACCGCAGCCACATGGGCGGCCATCGCGCACCACGGTGAGGTGACCGATCTCCATCGCTATGCCGTGATCACCGGTATGTGGGGCGCCGTGCAACACAGCACCTCCGCCTACACCGGTGCCCAGTGTGAGATGCAGCAGATTTTCAAGCCCCTTGCCAGTGCCGAAACGGAATTCACCAATCGCTGCGGCCAACCCGTCGTTTTGGACCACGACCGGTATGCCGATGCGCTTACTCAAAAGTTCTCCAAGCGGAACCTCCGCCAGTAACGGCAGGTTAGGGGAAGAGGCGAGAAGACCCGTGTTGCCAGTAAAGAAACCGGGGAATCCGATGCCGCAAGCGTCTGCCTTGCCGACATTAAGCTGGTCGGTCAGCGCATGGGCGATTGTGTCGAGCACATAATTCTCAGCTGTTTTTGCATCCGTCTTTCCGTGCGCCGACAGATCAGCCTTGATGCGATGTTGATGCAGGATGGTGCCCTTCTTGTCGACCAAGGCGGTGCGGATATGAGTGCCTCCGATGTCGGCGGCGAGAGCGATGCTCATGTCGACAACATACTCCTGTAGAGTTCATCGTATTGTTTGGCCGAGGCTTTCCACGAGGAGTCCCTGCGCATGGCGCGGGTTAGAATACGCTTCCAGGCGGCTGGTTTTCCATACACATTCAGGGCGGAGCCCACGGCATGCTTGAGGGCATCCGGGTGCGTTTCGACGAAAGCGAAACCGGTTGCCGAAGTTTTGGCTGCGGCATAATCGGCAACCGTATCTTTCAGGCCACCGGTAGCGCGTACGACCGGCACTGTTCCGTAGCGCATGGCGATCAGTTGTCCGAGCCCGCACGGTTCGAAACGCGATGGCATCGGAAAAATATCGGCTCCCGCATAGATTTTCCGCGCCAGCGTTTCATTGAAACCCTTGTAAAAGTACATTTTTTTGGGGTGGTGTTGCGAGAGTGCGGCAAGCTGGTGTTCATCATGCGGATCGCCCGAGCCTAGCACCACGACCTGACAGCCTTGATGCAGCCACCATGGAATGGCGGCCAGCAACAAATCCACACCCTTCTGCTCCGCCAGACGCGAGACCATGGCGATGATCGGGGTGTTGGCATCCTGCTTCAGGCCAAGCTCTTTTTGCAGGTCGGCTTTACAGTTTGCTTTGCCGGACGGATCTTTCGCCGAATAGTTGGCGGCGATATGCGGGTCGGTTTCAGGATTCCAGTCCGCAGTATCCAATCCGTTTACGATGCCTGAGAGTTTTGTTTTGTAGTGATTTAGAAAGCCTTCCAGATGACAGCCGTATTCAGCGGTGAGTATCTCTTTCGCATAAGTATTGCTGACTGTGGTGACATGGTCGGCTGCAAAAATACCTGCCTTCATGCAATTGATTTGCCCGTAATATTCAAAACCGCCGGTGTTGAAATCGTGAGAAGGGATGCCGAGAAGGGACAGCCACGATGGCTGAAAAACACCCTGATATGCCAGGTTGTGAATGGTGTAAACGCATTTGGCATGGGCAATATTTGCATAATGCTGGTACTGATATTTGAGAAGCATTGGCAACAGTCCCGTTTGCCAGTCGTGACAGTGGAAAATATCGACCGGACGAGACTGGCGTGCCGCCGCTTCAAGTGCTACGCGAACAAAGAAGGTGTAGCGCAGCAGATTATCCTCATATGCGCCACCAGACGCGCCGTAAAGACTATCACGGCTGTAGAGATCATCCTGCTCGATCAGCAGGAAACGGACGCCTTCGATATCGGTAGTGTGTAGCGGTGCCTGTCGGGAGGTGCCGTTGATCCAGATATGAATCGCATCATTCGCAGGGGTGACCGGAACACCACTCTTGGCAATCTCGTGCTTATAGAAGGGCATAATGACCGTTAATTGGTGTCCAAGCTCTTTCAGGGCATGAGGGAGAGAGCCCGCTACGTCGGCCAGTCCTCCGGTTTTGGCGAGGGGCGAAGCCTCGGACACCACAAAAACAATATTGAGTCCCGGAGTTTTGTTTTTTGCCATGTGACCTCTCGAGATTGTATCCGTCCGGCGATTGCCGGATGTAGGTGGGAAATTAACAGATCAGGTGTCTTTTCCAAAGTTGAATTCGTGAAGGAGGCCCTCATGCATGAGGCTTTTGTCCAGAGGTTTGCCGAAAAATCATTGATCCAGGATAGATTTAAAAAAATGTCGGGGTTATGATGTCCCGTCATGGCAAGGGTCGTCTTAAAAACGTCGCGGGGAGAGCATGCGTTTATGCTTGGTGGCGAACAGACAACCATCGGCCGTCATCCGCAGAATGATGTCTGTGTGCATGACCCGATGGTTTCGAAAAGTCATGCCCTGATTATTCGCGATGGCGAAAAGTTCATTTTCCGTGATTTAGGCAGTTCCAATGGTTCTTTTATCGCAGGCGTTCGAGTCACCGAGCGCACGATGAAGGATGGTGATGTGATTACGCTTGGTCACGCAAGCCTGACATTTGAGCTCAACGAGATGAGCGAAAGTGTAGCCCGCATGGTTAATTTTGTTGCAGATAGTGAAAACAGCCAGATTCAGGAGCGTGTCCAGCTCGAGAGTGTGGAACGCTTTCTGCCTGAGCAGAAAGTTTTCGATCTGAACGTGTTGCGTATGGATTATGAGAAGTTGCGCCTGGGCAATGAACTTCTGCAGAGAATCGGTCTGGAGCGAAGCATGACAGCGGTCATGCAAAAGGTCGCGGATGAACTGATGAATATGTTCCCCGCCGACCGCTGTGTCATCATGCTGAAGGAGGATGGCTCCGAGGAGCTGATGCCTTATGTAGTGCAAAGCATTTCCGGCCAGTCGGAAGATACCGTACATGTTTCGCAATCCGTTCTCAAAGAGGTGATGAACAGCAAATCTGCGGTTCTGATTTCTGAAGGTGGCGGTGATGATTTCGCACCCACCTCGTCGCTGGTGATGCAGGGTATTCGTGCGGTGCTGTGCGCGCCGATTATGCACGGCGATCAGTTTCTGGGCATTGTGCACCTCGATAGCCAGCAGCAGGGATCGAGTTTCGAGCATAAGGATTTGATGCTGCTTGGAAGTATCCTCCGCTTTGTTGCGATGTTTATTGTGAATAGCAAGTTGATCAAGGAGATTGAGCAACAGGCCAAAGCACGGGTGAAGTTTGAGCGTCTGCTCTCCCCAAGCGTGGTCGAGCAGCTGATGCAGGGAAAAATTTCTCTGGAGCAGGGTGGTGAGCTCAGGAATGTGACGATTATGTTTGCCGACATCCGCGGATTTACCAAAATGGCACAAAGCTCTACCGCACCTGATCTGGTTAAAATGCTGAACAGCTATTTTGAGATGCTGGTTGAGATCATCTTTGAATACGGCGGCACGGTGGATAAATTTATCGGCGATGAAGTGATGGTGTTGTTTGGCGCACCGGTGGATATGCCAAATGCCGCGGATCAGGCAGTTGCTTGTGCGCTGCGTATATTGAGTGCGCTGGAAAACTATAATCAGAATCGACGAGATGCCGGCGAGGAAGAGGTCAAGGTGGGGATTGGTATCAGTACCGGCGAGGTGGTTGTTGGTTCGATTGGTTCGAGTCGTACCATGCAGTACACCTGCATTGGTGATGCTGTGAATATTGCATCGCGTCTGACCGATATCGCAGAGGGAAATCAGATACTCATGACCGATGCCACACGCAAGCGTATGAAATCGAAAGTGAAAACAGAGCCGTTGCCGCAGGCGAACCTGAAAGGTATTGCAGGGAAAACGCTCGTTCACTCCGTTAAGGAAATGCTGGATATTACCAAGGGTGAGTAGTGCCCGGTTCTGTTTGAGTTCGGCTCAATGTTGTGAATTGAGGCAGGGGGGAGTGAAGTGGCTGCACGCACGCAACTGACGGCATGGAAAGCACTTGCCCGGCACCGTCAGGCTATGGGCAGCATCCATATGCGTGAACTGTTCGAGCAGGACAAAGAACGTTTCAATCAATATTCGGTTCAGTTTGAGGATATTCTGCTCGATTACTCCAAAAATATTCTGGATAAGAAGGCGTTGGAGCTGCTTTTTGACCTCGCTCGCGAGGTTGATGTGGAGGGTTGGCGAGCACGCATGTATGCCGGTGAAGCGATCAATAACACCGAGAATCGTGCGGTACTACACGTGGCGCTTCGCAACTGCTCCAATCGGCCCATTATGGTTGATGGCGAAGATGTGATGCCCGGTGTGAATGATGTGCTCTCCCGTATGCGAAAGTTCACCGATGATGTACGCGAGGGACGTTGGCTTGGTTGCACTGGCAAACGCATTACCGATATTGTGAATATTGGTATTGGCGGTTCCGACCTCGGACCGGTGATGGTGTGTGAGGCACTGAGGCCCTTTGCGATGGAAGGGTTGAATGTGCATTTCGTCTCGAATGTTGATGGTACTCATATCGTTGAGACCCTGAAGGGGCTGTCGCGCGAAACCACACTGTTTGTGATTGCGTCCAAGACATTTACCACTCAAGAGACCATCACCAACGCCAAGACGGCGCGCGACTGGTTTCTCACTCGGGGCGGCACTAAGAATGCCGTAGCCAAACATTTTGTCGCGGTGTCTACCAATGCCGAGGCGGTGGCGAATTTCGGGATTGATACCGACCATATGTTCGAATTTTGGGATTGGGTTGGCGGCCGCTATTCATTGTGGGGTGCGGTTGGTCTGCCCATCGCGCTTTACCTTGGGATGGATAATTTCGAGAAGCTGCTTGCTGGTGCACATGCGATGGATGAGCATTTCCGCACCGCACCTCTTGAAGAAAACATTCCGGTGATCCTTGCCATGCTCGGTGTATGGTACAACAACTTCTGGGATGCGGACTCGCATGCGATTTTGCCGTATGATCAGTATATGCACCGTTTCCCTGCCTATTTTCAGCAGGGGGATATGGAGAGCAACGGCAAACGAGTGACGCGCGACGGCGAGGTGGTGGATTATTCGACCGGCCCGATCATCTGGGGCGAACCCGGCACCAATGGTCAGCATGCATTTTACCAGCTGATCCATCAGGGAACCAAACTGGTTCCGGTTGATTTCCTGGCCCCGGTCGATTCGAAGAACCCGATTGGTCAACATCATATGATTCTGCTCTCCAACTTCTTTGCTCAAGCCGAAGCGCTGATGCTCGGAAAGAGCGAAGCTGAGGTGCGAGCAGAGCTGGAGGCGGAAGGGTTAAGCGCCGAAGCACTTGAATCGCTGCTTCCGCACAAAGTGTTTCCCGGCAACAAGCCATCGAATTCAATTCTGTTCCAGAAACTAACCCCGGCGACGCTGGGCGCACTCATCGCCATGTATGAGCATAAGATTTTCGTCCAGAGTATTGTCTGGGATCTCAACGCTTATGATCAGTGGGGCGTTGAGCTTGGCAAGCAACTGGCGCGTAAAATTCTTCCCGAGCTTATGCTGGATGGAGCTGTGAATAGCCACGACTCCTCGACCAACGGCCTGATCAACTACTTCAAGACCCACCGCAAGGAGTAGCTTTTAGCGGTTCTTCCGCGAGCTCTGTTCTCGCAGAGATTATTTCAGCTTGAAAATACCGAGCGCCGCACAAATTGCTCCGCCAACCATTCCGATCCAGGCTTTGGCTGGCACGTTGCCGCCGAGGGCACGCCCGATTTGTGCACCTGCTGAATCGTAAATATTGTAGCCCCACACAATCAGGGCAATTCCGACAATAATGAGAACGATGCCGATCTGTTTGTTTTTCATATCTCCCTCCGTAAGGCTCAGTATTCGCATACGCTTTTGAAAAATCAACCAAGCGGCAGCTTGCCGCCCCCTTTCACAGCAGTGAGGATGCACGCATGAATGAGTTATATCACTATCGTATTACGCAACTTGCCGTGGATTTGGATGAGGACGAAGCGGCGCTGCTCGATCGCCTGCGGGAAATGCATGGCTGGCCGGCGCAGAAGCTCAAAGCTCTCAAGGTTGTACGGCGTGCGATTGATGCGCGTAAACGCTCAAATATACACTTTGTCTGCTCAGCAGAAATTGAAACGGCAGGAAGATTACCACTCCCGCTTCCTGGCGGTGTGGAGGAGATCGCCGCTTCGGCACTGGATATTGCAAAGCCAGCCGAGTTGGCCGTTACGGCAACCGCGCCACGGCATGTGGTGGTGGTTGGGGCAGGGCCTGCCGGACTGTTTGCCGCATTGGCACTGGCGGAGGCGGGCGTGCGGGTGACCTTGCTGGAGCGCGGCAAGCCGGTGGAGGAACGCATGCGGGATATCGGGCGCCTGCGTTCGCGTGGCGAACTTGATCCCGAGAGTAATATCTGTTTCGGGGAAGGGGGAGCGGGTACCTACACCGACGGTAAACTCTATACCCGCATCAAGCATCCGTTTGTGCGCTGGGTGCTGCACACCTTTGTTCGTTTTGGTGCAGACAAGCAGATTATTGTTGATGCGCATCCGCATATTGGTACCGATCGTCTGATTCGTCTTGTGCGAAATATGAGGCATGCACTTGAATCATTGGGTGTGGACTATCGGTTCGGGGCGAGGGTGGATGATTTTGTATTGCAAAGGGAGCAAGGGGGTGGCCTCTCGATACGCGCAGTGCATTTGGCTGACGGTGGTGAAATCGAGGCGGATGATGTGGTGTTGGCGACCGGCCATTCGGCCCGTGATACCTATGTTCGTTTGCAGCAACTGGGTGTGCGAATGGAGGCGAAGTCTTTTGCCGTTGGTGTGCGTGCCGAGCATCCGCAAACGCTGATTGATCGTATTCAATATGGTTCCGAAGTAGGCAGGCTTGGGGCCGCAGAATATTCGCTCACCCATCAGGTGGCTGATTCACATATGGGGCGTCGTGGCGTCTATTCGTTTTGTATGTGCCCCGGAGGGCTGATCGTGCCCTCGCCGACAGAAGCTGGAATGCTGGCGATTAACGGCATGAGCAATGCGAAGCGTTCGGCGGTGAATGCGAATTCGGGGGTGGTGGTGCAAATTACTCCGGAAGACATTGTGCGCCATGGCATTGCAGCTGATGCACTTTGCGGGGTTACTTTGCAGCGTGAGCTGGAGGCGAAGGCCTTTTCGATGACTCATTCGCCCTATTCGGCACCAGCCATGCGCCTGACCGATTATCTACAGCGCAAAGCAAGCGGAACTCTGGCGCATAGCAGCTACAAGCCCGGCATTGAAGCAGTGGATTTATGGGAGCTGTTTCCGGCATGGCTGGCTGAGCCGCTGGCCGAAGGCCTCGAAGGTTTTGGTATGAAAATGCGAGGTTATGTGACTGAGGAGGCCAACTTGCTGGGTGTGGAGTCGCGCACCAGTTCACCCGTACGTATTTTACGTGGCGAAAATATTGAATGCGAAGGAATTGCCGGGTTATATCCCGTTGGCGAAGGAGCCGGTTATGCAGGCGGCATTGTTAGTGCAGCCGTGGATGGTTTGAAGGCCGCTGCCGCCATTTTATGCAGGGGATAGAGATAGTGAAGGGCTGCTGCTAATAGTGCGCGTAGTGGTGGTATATGCTTATTTTCGCACTCTCATCGAATGAGACGACATCGAAGGCATCTTTTCGGTCCCCCATCTCCATGCCGGGCGTGCCAACTGGCATGGCGGGCACCGAAAGGCCCCGAATCGTTTTGTCACCACTTTCAATCAGGTTCTTGATATCGTTTGCGGGCACATGGCCTTCGATCACGTAGCCTTCGACGAGCGCGGTGTGGCATGAGGCTGCCAGTGCGGGAAGTTTCTGTTGCTGTTTCACCTTCTGCACATCATCGGTTTTAATACTGGTAACTTTGAAACCGTGTTTTTCCAGATGCGCGATCCAGCTGCTGCAGCAGCCGCAGGTGGGGCTGTGATAGACCGTGATCTCATATGCTTTACCCTGGCGTACGTTCTGGTCCCAGGTGCTGTCCGCCGCAGAAACCGGGATTGCAAGCAGCAGGGTGGCAGTGAGCAGAAGAAAGGTTTTCAGCATGACGAGCCTCCAAAGCCATAGATGATAACGCAGCTCCGGTAATGCTGCCAAGATGTACGGGAAGCGAGTAAAGCTCAGGAGTAGTCCTGGTCGGAAGGTCCCGGGTGCGGCCAGCTTTTCACGGCTCGCTCGGTGCCAAGATCACGCATCTTTTCGGCAAACTCCTGATGCTCCCAGGCGATATCGTTAATTACTTCGATTGGAAATGCCAGGGCGGTGACTTTGCTCTCGGCCACCGCATCGGCAACCGGGGCACTTAATCCCGATGCGGATATTTCGCCCAAAACATCGCCGGCGCCCAGGTTGGCAACGGTTGCACCATCCACAATGATTTTAACATCGCCTGCCATGATCAGAAAAAGGTGGGGATTGAATTCGTTTTGACGGATCAGGATGTCGCCAGGCTCCAATTTGGTCATGGTCGCCTTGGTGGCTAGCATGTCGCGGTCATCATCGTGCAGAGTCGAAAATAGTGCGTGTGAATTAATAAAATCGCTAATTTTCTTGGCTTCTGCAGTCATAAACCCCTCCTAACCCAGAGTCGTGATTTCTAGCAACAGAGGGAAATCTATCTGTGCGTTCAATCACCTTTTGCCTGTTCGGCAGCATTCCCAGTATAGGACGCCGGAGTCAGTTCAAGCAACTTCTGCTTGGCCTCTTCCGGTATTTCCAGTTTTCGGATGAAGTCGCGTAAACGCTCGGGCGTGATGCCTTTGCCACGCGTGAGTTCTTTCATTTGCTCATATGGATTTGGCAGACCGTAGCGCCGCATTACCGTTTGCACCGCTTCGCCCAGAACCTCCCATGACGCATCCAAATCTTCGAGCAGACGGCCTCGATTCAACTCCAGTTTTCCTATGCCCTTATTGAGGGATGTATAGGCCAGCTGGCTGTAACCAAGGCCTACGCCGAGATTGCGCAGTACCGTGGAATCGGTGAGGTCTCGTTGCCAGCGGGAGACGGGTAATTTGCTGGCAAGGTGCTGCATGATGGCATTGGCGAGCCCGAGGTTGCCTTCGCTGTTCTCAAAATCGATCGGGTTGACCTTATGCGGCATGGTAGAGGAGCCGACCTCTCCGGCGACGGTGGTCTGTTTGAAGTAGCCAAGTGAGATGTATCCCCAGATATCGCGCGCAAAATCGATGAGAATGGTGTTAAAACGGCAAACAGCATCGTTGAACTCGGCAATGTAGTCATGGGGTTCAATCTGGGTTGTGAATGGGTTCCAGGTTAGACCAAGACTCTCCACAAACGATTTGGCAATATCGGGCCAGTCGAGTTCCGGATAACTGACAATGTGTGCATTGTAGTTGCCAACAGCACCATTGATCTTGCCGAGAAACTCAACATTCTCGATCTGTCTGATTTGACGCTGCAAGCGTGCGGCGATATTGGCCCACTCCTTACCCATAGTAGTGGGCGATGCAGTTTGGCCATGTGTACGACTAAGCATCGCTGCGTCGGCCATATCGCGGGCCATATCCGAAATTTTTTCAGAGAGCGCTGAGATAGTGGGGAGCACGATTCTTTCCCTTGCCTGCTTCAGCATCAAACCGTAGGCAAGATTGTTAATGTCCTCAGAGGTGCAAGCAAAATGTGTGAACTCACTAACAGCAGTGAGTTCCTCATTCCCCGCAATTTTTTCTTTAATAAAGTATTCAACGGCTTTGACATCATGGTTGGTGGTGCGCTCGATCTCTTTAACGCGGGCCGCATCGGCTTCCAGAAAGTTATCGACCATTTGGTCGAGGAGCACATTGGCTTCGGCGGAAAAGGCAGGCACTTCGGTGATGCCCTGTTGTCGGGAGAGGTGCTGTAGCCAGCGAATTTCGACAGTTACGCGCGCCCGGATCAGACCGTATTCGCTGAAAACAGGGCGCAAAAGCGCTGTTTGTGCCTGATAGCGGCCATCCAGGGGGGAGAGGGCTGTAAGTGGCGAAACCTGCATGTCTATTCCTTTATTCTATATTAGGCGCATTGCCAGCGGCGCGAGCATTGCGCTGAATTGCGTAATCTACACACTGGGCCGATTTTTCGAAAGTGTGCTACGCTCCATTGTAGGCGGGTGAATGAGAAAAGCCTGTGGATATGTGTTTCATATTCTTGCCGGTTGCCAAAAGCTCGCTTAAAGTGCGAGTATCGCCGAGAAGGGGAAGGTGGAGTGGTATGAGAAAATTCAGCGTCTTTGCAATTGTGTTGGGCTCTTTTCTTGTTCTAAACAGCGGAACAGGGTGGGCTGCCGAAAATGATGCGGCTTCGGCTGCTCGCGGGCTAAAGATATTCCAATCCATTTGTTCGCACTGCCATACCACCACCCATGAGGCGAGCTCGGTCAAGGCTCCGGGGCTGAAGGGAGTGTTTGATCGCCATAATGAAGCCTGGCTCAACCAGTGGCTAACGAGTCCCGAAGCCTTTGCCAAGAAAGATGAAACAGCCAAGAAGTTGGTTGATTCCCATCCTTACAAGCTGGTAATGCCAACATTCCCCCAGATGCAGAATCCAGATAATCGGGCTGATGTGATTGAATACCTAAAGACCCTTAAGGACGACTGATCTGTTCTTTTTCAGGCGGGTGATTTGGAAGCGTAGTATATTCAACTTCCGGCCATTTACCGCTGATGAGCCCCTCCTGTTGTTTGTTGCCTTTCAGTGTCGATACCGCAATTGATATCTTTCCGTCTGCGGCCATTTCTCCGTTGCCGCTGAAAAGTTTCCCCTTGCTCTGCATATTGAAAGATTTGATGTCGAGTTTATTGTTTCTTAACCGCAGGCGTAGTGAGGCTTTGTCGAACTCCAGAGGTTTGTCACTCATGCCAAGTTCCAGTAAGCGCTTAAGGCCACCGCTTGTTGCCGGCTGCCATTGTCCACGATAGATATCAATATCCCCATTACCCCGCCACTCTTCAAGTCCGTCAAGGGGCAGTGCTCCCTCAAGGAAGATATTTGCATACAGTTTTCCGGCTATGCGGCTGCTGAGTTGTTCGTTGAGCCCTGAGATTCTCTGGATGCGGATAGCAGAGGCCTGGAATTGCCCGCTGAACCTGGCTTTCCCGGCCTCTTCAAATATCAGCTCACACTGATTTGAATAGAGACTGCCACCCGCAGTATTCGCCTCGAACTCGGTCAGAGTCATGTTTTGAGCTTGCAGCCGGAAGTGGCTGTCGATTCGGTTTAAAATGTTGGAGCCTATCGACAGGCGGGCATTTTTAATTTGGCCTCGCACAGCGAGCGAATCAAAGCTTCCAGACACGAAGGGCATGCTCTCAAAACGCGCCGTGGCATTTTCGATGTCAATGCTCGCGTGGTTTTTGCCAAAATTGACGTAGCCTGAAATTTTTGCGCGTTCATCACCGCGCCGCCATTGAAGCGATCTACTTTTTGCGATGCCATGACGCAATGAGAGGTCGCCTGCCCACGCATTGGAACCGTATGAGAAATCCATTAGCCGAAGGTTGCCAGATGTGTTGGCAAGCCAGGCGGTTGCGGCGCTATGCGGTGGTGTGAGCGCAAATTGCCTGAGCCATCCCGTCAACTTGCCGGCAACAGCGGAGAACGCCTGTGGCATTTGCACCTTCTGGTTGCGGAGGCGGGTGAAATCGAGATTCAGGCCTTTGATCGAGAGGCGGTCACCTTTGCCGGGCTGGTGCCACCACGTTGCGGTTTTAACAAAAGAGTCCGCCAGACGCATCTGATCGACGTTGAGGATACTCTCTTGCTCCGAGAGACGGATGCTGCCGCGCATGGTGAGCGGTGTGGCTTTTATCTTTTTCCATGCTTCCCCAATATTCAGGCGCATGTCACTGGCATCAAGATTGAATTTCGCCTGTCCTGTGACGGTTGCGAAGCGGATGTTTTTCGCGCTGATCTCTCCTTTCAATATCCCGGCGCCCTCGAATTTCATCGGGCTGCCAGAGGCGGTCATGATGGCGCTGGCAACGGGCAGCCAGATGTTACCGGGTGTATTAAGTGTGGCGGTGCCCTGCCAGCCGGAACGGCTGTATACGATATTGGAAAGCTTCAGATTTCCCTTTTTACCCGAATCACTGAATACGATTTCCGGCGCGGTGATTTTACCGTTTGGCGACAGGATAAGGCTGGGTAGAGAGAAGCTCATTTCAGGCAACTGCCCGGTTGTTTCAGGCGTTACCGACAGTTTGTCCAGTTTTCCATTGGCGGAGAATATCCAGCCGGAGCTTTCGGTCCAGCTCATTCGTATCTCCGTATCTATCTTGCCGGAAAAGGGTAATGCTGTTTTGGTTGCCAGGAGGATGTCACGGATGCTGGCCTTGTTGGTCTGTAGCACCGATTCGCAACGGCCTTCGACATCGCAGGCTCCGCTTGTGGAGATGACGCTCTGGGGGGAGAGGTGCACAAAGGCATCCTTCCAGCTCAGGTTACCATCGAGATCGCGGTTAAGTTTGCCACGCAGGATGACGTCTTGCTCTTTGATGCCTGTATCAATCAGGTGCAGCTCGCCAAAGCTGCTCCATTGATGGTCAGCCGACATCTCGAAGGTCAGCGCACCGCTTACGTGGGTTTTTCGCCATGCTTTGGGGATATTTGCGTGAAGAAGCAGGGAGAAGAGTGGCAAGTGCTCCAGTTTGACTTTGCCGAAACTTTTGCCGGGCACACCCTTCGCAAATGCAACCTGCCCATGGCCGGAGAAGAGGTTATCCTGCCCTTTGGTGAGCACTTCCCAGCGAAGTTCGCGGTCGGGGCCTATATTGCGCACATCGAGCATCACATTGGAGAAAATCTCTTCGCCATCGGCAGAGATCAGATGTCCGTCCCGAATCAGGAGCTGATCCAGGCTGGTTGTGGTGCTGGGCAGGGCTTGTTGCAGTTCGCCGGTCAGCTGCAAGCGGGTATCATTGAGATAGATGGCCGCCACTTTCGGATGATCAGAAAGCGCGGAAAAAAAATCGATGCCAATCTCGATGCGGGGCGACTGAAGCCGCCATGCCGGATGCTGGATCGAAGCATCGGTCAGGATAATTGCGGGTCCGCGAAGGAAAGAGAACTGGATATCTCCCACCTCGACAGGCACGCCTATGGCATCCCTGATGCCCTGCATCCCTTTCGCTTTGAGCGCATCGAGGTCAATTCTGGCAGCAATGAAGGCTGCCGTGAGCAAGGCAATGGCTACGCCGGCGATGATGCCCTTGCGCAAGCCCTTCGACATTTTCGCTTAGCCCTTTAGAAGTTCGGTCAGACGCTGGTTAACCAGTGCCGGATTGGCCTGCCCTTTCGAGGCCTTCATCACCTGTCCGACGAAGAAGCCGAGTAGTCGGTCTTTACCACCTCGGTACTCTTCCACCTCTTTCGGGTTAGCATTTAGCACTTCCATGATCATCTGGTCGATAGCACCGGTGTCGGTCACCTGTTTCAGGCCTTTCTCCTCGATGATGGCATCGGCATCTTTGCCCGATTCCATCATCGCATCGAGCACATCCTTGGCGATTTTGCCGGAGATGGTGTTATCGGCAATGCGATCCAGGAGGCCCGCCAGTGCTTCAGCGGATATAGGTGAGTCACTAATGTCTCTGCCTGCTTCTTTCAGGCGGCCGAGCAGTTCGTTGGCCATCCAGTTGGCACACCGTTTCGGATCGGCCGGGTGGGCTGCTACCAGCGATTCGTACCAGCCCGCCAGTTCACGGGACTGGGAGAGCACATCGGCATCGTAAGCCGATAGCCCAAACTCGGTTTCAAAGCGCTTGCGCAGCTCACCTGGAAGTTCCGGCATGCCTGCCCTGATGGCATCGACCTCCTCCTGCGATACGCGCAGGGGTGGCAGATCCGGTTCGGGGAAGTAGCGGTAGTCGTGCGCCTCCTCCTTGCCGCGCATGGAACGGGTCTCACCTTTGACGGAGTCGTACAGGCGTGTCTCCTGCACCACTTTGCCGCCATCCTCGATTAGCTCGACCTGACGGATTACTTCGTGTTCGATAGCCTGCTTGATAAAGCGGAAGGAGTTGAGGTTTTTCAGCTCGGCACGGGTGCCGAACGGTTCGCCCGGACGACGTACCGAGACGTTGGCATCGCAGCGAAACTGACCCTTCTCCATATCGGCGTCGGAGACATCGAGGAAACGCACCAGCTGATGCAGCTGTTTCAGATAGGCCACCGCTTCGTCGGCGCTGCGCATATCCGGCTCGGATACGATCTCCATCAACGGTACACCGGAGCGGTTCAGATCGATATGGGAGACCGCTTCCAGCCCCTCATGCATCGATTTGCCTGCATCTTCCTCCATGTGGATGCGGGTGATGCCGATCCGTTTCTCGCCATCTTCGGTCGGGATATCGAGATAGCCGCCTTCGACGATCGGTACGGCAAACTGCGAAATCTGGTACCCCTTGGGCAGGTCGGGATAGAAGTAGTTCTTACGATCGAATTTCGACTCCAGATTGATCTTTGCATTGATGGCCAGGCCGGTAAGGATCGATTTGTCGACTGCCACGGTATTGAGTACCGGCAGCTGACCGGGCATACCGAGGCATACCGGGCAGGTCTGGGTATTGGGTTCGGCACCGAACTCGGTGGAGCAGCCGCAGAAGGCTTTGGTCTTGGTGTTGATCTGGCAGTGGACTTCCAGTCCGATGACGACTTCCCAGCTCATGCTTCACCTCCTGCTCTGTTATCAAAGGCGGTTGGAACTTTGGTTGCCCAGTCCGTAGCCGCCTCATAGGCGCTGGCAGCAGAGAGCAGGGTGTCTTCGCGCCATGCCGGTGCAATCCACTGCAGGCCGACCGGCATGTTGTTGGCGAAACCGCACGGCTGCGACAGGCCGGGCAGTCCGGCCAGATTCACCGCGATGGTGAAGATATCGGAGAGATACATGGTCAGCGGATCGTCGGTTTTCTCACCCAGTTTGAAGGCGGTGATCGGGCTGGTCGGCGTGGCGATGATATCCACCTGCTCGAAGGCCTTGATGAAGTCCTGCTGCACCAGTGTGCGCACCTTCTGTGCCTTCAGGTAATAGGCGTCGTAGTAGCCGGAGGAGAGTGCGAAGGCGCCGGTCAGAATACGGCGTTTAACCTCCGAGCCGAAACCTTCGTCGCGCGAGCGGGTGTACATGTCGAGCAGGTCTTCCGGGTTGTCGCAGCGGTGGCCGAAGCGGACACCGTCATAACGCGACAGATTGGCCGAAGCTTCGGACGGTGCGATCACATAATAGGCGGCCACGGCGTACTCGGTATGCGGCAGCGAGATATCGATGATTTCGGCACCGAGTGATTCACACTGTTTCAGTGCCGCATCGATCGATGCACGCACCCCTGCATCCATACCATCAACGAAATACTCTTTCGGACGACCGATCTTCAAGCCCTTCATATCGGTGGCGTTGCAGGCGCCAAGCCAGTCAACGGCAGGTGCATCATTCACCGAAGTGGCATCGCGGCTGTCGTGGCCTGCGATGGCCGCCGTGATCATGGCGGCATCCTTGACGGTACGGGTCATCGGACCTGCCTGATCGAGAGAGGAGGCGAAGGCGATGATGCCGCGACGTGAGACTCTTCCATAGGTCGGTTTCAGGCCGGTAATACCGCAAACGGCAGCAGGCTGACGGATCGAACCGCCGGTGTCGGTGCCCAGAGCGGCAGGGGTGAGGGCAGCAGCCACCGCCGCCGCCGAGCCGCCGGATGAACCGCCCGGAATCGTATCGGTATCCCACGGATTACGGCAGATGCCGAAGGCGGATGTTTCGGTCGATGAGCCCATGGCGAACTCGTCCATGTTGGTCTTGCCAACCAGAACCGCACCCGCCTCTTTGAGCAGGGTGATCACATGGGCATCGTAAGGGGCATGGAAATCTTTCAGGATGTTGGAGCAGCACTGGGTCGGCCCGTCCTGCGTGCAGAAGATGTCTTTGACGGCAATCGGCAACCCTTCGAGCGGACGCGGCCCGTGAGCAGCGCGATGCTTGTCCGAGGCTTCGGCCTGATCCAGTACATGTTTGGGATCAATATGGACAAAGGCGTTCAGGGTGTCGTTGTGGGCGGAAATACGATCCAGGTAGAGCCTGGCAACCTCAATGGCGGTGGTGGCGCCACTGTCGAGGCGCGCTTTGATTTCGGATAGTGAACTAAACGGCATTATTCAATCACCTTTGGCACAACATAGAGGCCGGATTCGGTTTTAGGGGCAGGTTTCTGCAGTGCATCGCGACGGTTGTTATTGGTGACGATATTGGCACGCAGCGGCATGGCGGCATCGTGCGGATGCGCGGTGGCGGGTATACCATCGGTATTTACTTCCGAAAGGGCTTCAATATAGCCGAGAATGCCGGAGAGCTGCGGACCGAGTTCGGCGGCTTCATCTTCGGTCAGGCGAATGCGTGCAAGCATCGCTACTTTTTTTACATCAATTTCCATGCTATTTACCTGCTCCCGGAAACGAGCGCCTGATGCGCCTGTCGTATAAGGCCGGGAAGCATAATCAATGCAGGATGTTTTCTCCAGAGCGGAAAACTGCGGCGCTCGATGTGTTGATCGACTGATCAAATCCACGTTTTTGATCAACGAAACCGTTTTTCTTTCCTGCTATGGAGGTCTACGCTGCCATTGATCACACGATCTGATCGCATGGTCAAGGAGGTGGCGATGTCCGGTTTAATTACTACAGAAAAAGTGGAAAGTGACGTGCGCCAACGTTTGCTGGAGGCCGCCATGCGTGCTTTCCTCGAAGAGGACTATCAGCGCGTCTCGATGCGTCGGGTGGCGCAGCAAGCCGGTAGTAATATGTCGATGATCTATTACTACTTCGGCAACAAAGAGGGGCTGTTCGAGGAGGTGTTGCGCTGTTGGCTGCAGCCGCTGATCGACAATATGAAATCACCGAAATCCGAGGAATCTCCCGGCTCCATCGAGGAGTTCTTCCGTATGTACTACCGTTCCGCCCTTGCACAGCCCCGCTTCCCTCTACTGATCATGAAGACACTCAACTCCACCGATGCACCGGGTGCTCGATTCCTCTGTGAAACGGTGCTCGAGCGTGGTCGCCAGTCGGGTATACAGTGGGGCCGGCGCATGCAAACGGAGGGAAAGATCGCAGCCGATATCGATCTGGAGCTGCTGCGCATCGCTGCGGTCAGCATGTCGATGATGCCGATGTTGATCCGAGACTTTCTGGCAAAACAGTTCGACGAGCCCATCGACGAAGCTTTCTTCGATCGGCTATCGGTCTTTTATACTCGTATTATGACCCACGGCATTGTGCGCCCGCTCGGGAAGAGCGGTGAGGAGGATTAGATGAAATCATTTGCCAGAAATAGAATGGCCGTCAAAGGCTTTAACAGAGCGCTCGGCTTTGCCGATTGGCTGCAGAAGCTGCCGGGGAAAATGATGCCGCCGCCAATGCGGCTGATCCAGATCGGGTCGCTCTACTGGCAGTCGCGGGCGCTCTATGTGGCAGCAAGACTTGATCTCGCTACGCTACTCGGTAACGATACACTTTCCGTTGCCGAGCTGGCGCAGCAGGCAGGTTGCGATGCCGACAGCCTCTATCGCCTGCTTCGTATGCTGGTTTCGATGGATATCTTTGCCGAACCGGAGAAGGGCAGGATCGCCAACAACAAGACATCCGCCTCTCTGGACGAGAACCGGTCGAACTGCGTGCGCGCCATGATCCTGATGCACAATTCGCCGGAGATGACGCGCCCCTGGATCGAGGAACTGGAGAACGGTATCCAGGGTGGTGAGGTTCCGTTCAGGCTGGCGCATGGCGAGAACCTTTTTGACTACATGGATACGCATGCCGAGTTCGAAAGCCTTTTCTCCCGAGCTATGGATACTACCGAGGCACTGCTCGGTAACGCTTTTATCACCGATTTCGATTGGGGGCGCTTTGATCGGATCATCGATGTCGGTGGCTCCAAGGGGAGCAAGGCGATCACTATCCTGAAGAAGTTCCCGAAGTTGAAGGCGGTTGTTTTCGATCGAGAGCAGGTGATCGATGAGGCGCGTGGCTATTGGCATGGCAAGGTGGAGGAGAGCGTTCTTTCGCGTATCGAATTCGTCGGCGGCGATGCCAGGGAAACTGTGCCGGAGGGTGATAAACGCGATGTTTATCTGCTCTGCGCTGTTTTTCACGGGCTGGGGGATGCCGATTCGGTCCGAATTTTGCGCAATATCCATGATGCTTCGCAGGGGGAGGTCGCTATCTTCGATGCGGTGATGGCCGAACAGGGTGAAAGCCTGATGGTCACATCATTCGATATGCAGATGCTGATGGGTACAGAGGGTCGCGAGCGCACCGCCAATGAGTGGCAGGCACTGTTCGATGCGGCCGGTTACCAGTTGATTAAATGCTTCGATACCCGCTCGCTATGGAAGCTTCAGCTGTTGCGGCCGCGGCGCAACTGAGATGGTTGCTGCGATACATCTGATCTTTGCCGGCATCTGGCTCGGTTGTATTGTGGTCGAGGTGCTGTTCGAGCGGGCACTGATCGGCAAGGGGCGGGAGCAGGAACTTATCCTTGCCCGCCTGCATAAACGTGTCGATCTGGTCGTAGAGATACCCGCCTTTCTCATCGTGCTGCTGACTGGAGCGTTAGTACTTTCCACGGTTGAAGCCGGTGCACTGCTCTATACCAAGGCCGGACTTGGCCTGATTGCCGTCATCGCCAACATCTATTGCGTACGGTTGGTGTTCTGCCGTGCCGATGCCGCAGAGGCTGGCGATTGGTTGTCTTTTGAGCGGTACGACCACCTGCAGCACAAAGTCGGTGCGGTTGTGTTGCTGTCAGTCGTTGTTGCATCGATAATCGGAGTATCTGCAGATTTTAACGCATAACGGTAACTATTTCGAAGTCAGGCGGCACATGCATTCAGCGTATGGTGGCTACTGCGCATCTGATTGTCTTCGATAATGAATTCCAGGGCGTGGGCGAAATCGGGATAACGGTTCCGCCAAGTGCATATCGATTCACTTGGTATTTTCAATAAACGCAGTGGGGTTACTGCTGTGGTTGTAGCCGTAGCCGTATAAGGTTGTTCCGTGGCGGAACATATTTCGCCCAGTTCGTCACCTGGCGCCGCCGTTGCAAACACGATTTTCCTGCCTTTCTCATAGGGGTGGGGTTTTGAGATTTCGGCGGTTCCTTCCATCACGAGGTACATCGTATCCGTATCGGTTGATCCCTGTTGTTGCAAAATTTCTCCGGCGCTCAGGGATACAAAGCTTGCCTCGTGCAGAATGGTTTCATGGATGTTCCGCGGCAGTAGCGAAAATGCGAGGTTGGCAGCAAGGGCTGTTGCTGCACGTCGTTTTTCCGACATTTGAAGAAGTGCGGAACGAAACGCCTCGTTCCTGGAGGAAAATTTCCGCACAAGTTCGTTCGGTATCACGTACAATCTGCCTTTTTTACTTGGGCGAATTTGCGTACAGCAAAAAGGCTGCATAAGGATGCACTCTTTTCCATAGGCCTGACCGGGCAGGATGGAACCCATTTCAAAGAGCTGCTGTTCGCATTGCATGCTGAGCAACAGTTCGCCCGAGTCGAGCAGATACAGCGGCATCGTGTCGCCAAGAGTGTAAATGCCATCTTCGTTCAGAAATAAGAAACGCTGTTGCTCATGGATGGCAAGCGCAACCGGAATGTCTGCTTCTATGTCGATGGTCGTTGTTGCCCGATCCAAATCTGCCAATTCTGTTTTTGATAGTCCGGCAAGGATTGGAAAACGTGCGTAGTCGAATTTTGGCATGGCTTTCTCCTAGGGGTTGCTTATTTGATAGTCATTATACCCTGTGTTAGTGATAGCTGTGTGATATCTGATTGACAGCTTCGTGATATCTCCCATGCTGCTAACGCATGCGTATCCTTATCACCATGCATGCTTCCATTGAGCCGGCGACCCTGTTTGCCAGCGAACTTGAGAAGGCCGGTTTTACATTCGACATCGTACAGGTGAAGCACGATCCTCTGCCGGATACGCTCGATGGTTATGCCGGAATGCTGGTGATGGGCGGGCCGCAATCAGCTAACGACGATCTTCCTTACATCCTTGCCGAGCAGAAATTGCTGCAAGAAGCCATTGGCAAAGAGATGCCTGTACTCGGTATTTGTCTTGGCGCACAGATGTTGGCAAAGGCGGCTGGAGGTACGGTACACAAGTCACCTCGTCCTGAGCATGGATGGTTTACGATTTCAAGCACCGATGCTGCGTTAAGCGACCCATTGTTTTCGGCCATGGAATCCGAAATGCCGATTTTCCAATGGCATGGAGAAACCTTCACGCTTCCGGAAGGGGCCGTGCTGCTTGCCACCAATCGGGAGGTGCCGCATCAGGCGTTTCGCATTGGAGCCAATCAGTATGGTCTGCAATTTCATGCCGAGGTCAGTGAATCGGTGATTCGCCGCTGGATTGAGCATGGAAGCGATGATTTGGCCTATTTGCCCGCCGATGCCGGGGAACGCATGCTGGCGGATGCCGAGGATAAGCTGCCGGCGATCAATACCTTTTGCTGTCGCCTTACAGCGGCGTGGGTAACATTGGTACGCAACTATGTTTTGGGAATGGTGGCGAAGTGATGTCAGCTAGCTGGCTACATTGCGGCCGCCAACTCTTTCCGGGGTGCCGCATGAGTTTCCGAGGTCGAAATAGTCTCATGCACTGCCAAGCTTCTATCGATATGTGAAAGGTTTGATCGAATGGCTTTGTCGTCAACCTTACCTTCCTTGGCAAAAAACAGGGTATAGATGATATTGGCATTGCCTGTTTCTTTCGTTTTGCTGCTCAGATGTGACAGGTGCGCCTGGGTTCTCTCATTCTCAAAATAAGGTTCGCCATTATACGGCCACTGTTTTTTCTGAATTTTTGCCCAATTGACATGATGCTTGTCCTGCATGCGTTTTGCCGGGGCAATATTGCGTTCGATGGCGAATGCAGTGCGGTTGTTTTTGTCTTCTCCGATGACCACGTTGGCGATATCCCATATCACTTTTCCTTGATCCTTGAAGTAGGCGAGGTCGATTTGCATGTCGCTGTTTTCGGTGATCTTCATAATATCGGCCGTGTAGCCGAATGAGAATCGGGGGGAGTCGAACTTGAATGATTTGTTGCTGCGGAAATTGAAGCTTAATTTTCTCAGTGGCTCGGGAAGCATTTTTTTCAATTCGAACAGCTTATTCCACTCATCTAGAGTGCCGTAGTAAGAGATGTTGGAAAAGTTAGCGAGGGCTTCAAGGTCAATCATATGGCCGCTGAAATACCCGGTTTTGGCAACTCTGGACATGACAATGCACCCTCCGGGAACCGGCAGGTAGAAGCATACAAACTTCATGTCGGCATAGGGGATATTCCAGATGCTCACTTTCCACTTGCGGGAGTAATCATCAGTAAAGATATAATTTTTGGCCGTTTTCCCCAAAGAGGTGATGCGAATATCTTCGGAGCCCACGGTGCGACTGTATTCGATGCCCTTTAGTATCAGGTCCATCAATGTTTCAGGGTCGCTGAGAAGCGTTTTTTGTGAAATATTGTCGGGTGTTCTGATCAGCATGTAATTCGTGTAGCCCATTTTGCCATGCTTGATGAATCCGTTTCTCCCCAAATCTTTGGTTTGCACTTTTTCAGGTGAAAACGTGACCCATGTTTTATCATCTTTTTGTGTAATCACAGAAGGGAAAATCGAGTTGACTGAGTAGTGAAGCAGCAGGTCGGATCCCTTGCCGTTAGGAAAAGTATCGCTTTTGTTTTCCTCCATCAGTTTCACATACAACTGTTTCGCAAAGTCATCATTAATTTTTGTGATTGCATTGTGAAGTTGGAGGTGTTTTGCAGGCAGGGGGATTTTCTTGTCCAGCGTCCCAATAGTCGTGGCGCTCATGTTGTCCATTTTGTACTGCATCATTTTGAAGACTCGGGCTTCATTCGGGGCATCCAGCGCCTCTGAAATCGGAAGCGCGAAGTTGAGGTTTTCGTTTTCTGATTTCTGAGTAATGATTCCAATTACCTGTCCGCTGTTGTCCAGAAGCGGGCCGCCGCTGTTGCCGGGTGATGCAGCGGCGGAAAAGCGAATCCACTTCCATTCGCCGGAAACTTCTTCGGGAGTATTGGAGGTATATTGTCCGTTGCGGATGACGATGCCTTGCCCGTACGCGTTGCCGACTGAATAGACACTCTTGTTGGATGATGGCTTTCGGTTAATTTTAAGGAAATTCTTTGTCGGAAGGTTTTTCACAGTAAAGATCGAGAAGTCTCTTCGCTCTGAATATTTCTCAATCTTTTCTACCTCATAAACTTTGCCGTTTTTATCCCTGATGAAGAGGCCCTCTGTTTGGCTTGGGGTGTCCAGATTCATGACATGGGCGGCTGTAATCAGTTTGTTTTTCTCGAAGGAAAACGCCGTGCCCACTGAATAGTATTGATCGTTACGGATGTGGAACGGGATCAACTGCATCGGTAGTGGTTTTTGGTAGGAAAGCGGATCTTTTTCAGGCTTGGGAACGACAACCTCAAACACGGAGTCGGAGATGGTCTTCTCGATATCCGGTGCCAGCCCCTCAGCTGCGCAGGGTTGTGCCAGAAGTATGGCGCTTCCGATCATCATGGCCGATAGCTTCAGTAGTGCTCCTGATCTGTTTACAAACCACATGGTTTAGCCCTCCCAGGCAAAAACGTTTATCGATGACGCCAGAGCTTAGCAGAGCTGTTTTCCGATAGGTAGGCCATTGTGACAGGCTGCTCAGGGATATTGGCCCGGTCCGTAAGGCGGTGCTGCTCGGGTTTCTCTTTTCCTCCCATCTGCCTACACTGCATTGATTATCTCTAAGGAGGCCGTTATGACGCATGTGCTGGTTCCGTTTTCAACCGGGGTGGAGGAGGTCGAATTCACGGCAATTGTGGATATTTTACGTCGGGCGGGCGTAGAGGTGATCACGGCCAGTCTTGATGGCGGCGATGTTACCGGGCGTTCGAAAATCACCATTCGTCCGGATGCGGCGCTGAATGCCGTGAAGGATGAGAACTGGGAGATGATAGTGCTGCCGGGTGGCCAGCCCAATGCCGATCTGTTGCGAGCGGATGCGCGGGTGAAAGCGATTGTGCAGCGCCTGCGGGACACCAATAAAGCGGTGGCGGCGATTTGTGCAGCGCCTGCGGCTCTGGCGGCGTATGGCGTACTCGGCACACAACGGGTCACCTCATATCCGGGCACGGCGGCAAAGGTGAAAGAGCTTGCCCCTGATGCGGTGTATGTGGATGAGGCGGTTGTCGAGGATGGTTTTTTGACCACCAGCCGCGGGGCAGGCACGGCAGTGGAGTTCGCGCTTCGGCTGGTTGCGCGTCTGTGCGGCGAGGCGAAGGCAGCCGAAATCCGAACTTCTATTGTGGCCTGACAAAGAGGCCTTCCCGGTTCCTCTTGTGCCAGCTATCCACCGGCGGCAATATCGGTGGCCTCTGGGAGGCTCTATGTCAGTGATTGGTTTCGGTGTTGTGCCGCTTTTTGCAAAGCGCAGTATTGCTATGCTGCTATTTACGATCATTTTGGTTGGGTGCGCATCGGACAACAGTGACAGGTTCCGGCAGCGGGGAGATTTCGCCCGTAATTTAAAAAATATTTCGATTATTGCCGATGTCACTGTCATCCATGAGCGCAACCAGAAACCGGTACTGCTAGTGGCGCCGGAGAACGCCGCCATTGCCGATCATCTGGCCGATGTGGCGGCGGCAGTTCTTAAGGATAAGGGCTATGGCGTAGCCGGGGAACCTGTTCGTTCTGTAGGGCTTTCCGGTATTGATCATCATGTCTCTGTCGCATACAGCAAACCATTGAACGACATTTTTATGCCGCCATCAGCACCGCCTTTTATATTGCAGCCTTCGGGCGGAAGAATTACCGCACGCAAACTTACAGTTCTGCTGAATGATTTGTCTCGTGAAATACTGATGGCTGAGAGCAGTCCGTTCGGCAATATTCCAATTTTGGTAATTACAGCTCGCGGGCGCTATGCCGATACCGGGCCGGAGGTTACACCACCTGACGGGAGTATTATGATTACCTACGGATCTCCCAACAGGCAAAGTCTTCGGGTGGCGCGAGATCATTTGATTATGACGATGCGTCTGTTTGATCCGCGTACAGGCGCCATGCTTTGGAAGGATGAAGTAAGTCTGGATAGTGAGCCGAACACAATGAGTTTTTCGGGGCCACTGACAAAAATGCTCGATGCCTTGCCACAGGCACGGTATCGTTGAGCTAGGAGAAAATACTATGGCTGAATTTTTTAACGGTTGGCTGGAAGACTGGAGCGCATGGTTTGCACTTGCATGTATTCTGGCTGGTATCGAGCTCATGACCGGCACCTATTATCTACTGGCTCTGGCCGGCGGGGCTTTGCTCACCAGCTTTGCAGCCGGATTACTGGAGATTGGAATTGGCGCGCAACTGGTGGTGTTTGCAGTCGGATCGGTGCTTACCTACGCAGCTCTTACGCCACTGCGCAAACATAAGGGCGCGAAAACAGATGGGCAGGCGCATATGATCGGTGAGGAGGTGACCGTTACCGAAACTGTCGATCTGAAAGGGCGCTGCACCTACAAGGGCGTGTCATGGATTGCCAAGGCGCGTGCCCCCATCCATAAGGGTGAGAAGGGCATCATTGAATCGGTACAGGGCAGCACGCTCGTGATCACTAAAAAAGCACTATCAAACGAGGAGTAAGACATGGAATTCACATCGGTTTTCGGCTTTGCTATCGCCGCCTTGGTGGCGGTTTTTATTTTCAAAGGCATTGTGGTGGTGCGCCACTCCGAGCGCATGGTGATCGAGCGGCTCGGTAGCTACAACCGCACGCTCACTCCCGGCATCAATTTTATCGTGCCGTTTCTGGATCGGCCGCGCGATTTTCTCTGGAAGGCGCAGGAGGGCAGTGCATTGGCACGTATATTGGGCGATACCGGCGATGCAGCATTCACCCGCCTCACCTCGGTGACCCGTATCGATATTCGCGAGACTGTGCTCGATTTCCCTTCGCAGACGGTGATCACCAAGGACAATGTCAGCATCAAGATCAATGCGCTGATGTATATCGAGATTACTGAGCCGCACGATGCGGTCTACAAGATTGCCAATCTTCCAAATGCGGTGGAGAAACTGGCGCAGACCACGCTCAGAAGTCTCGTGGGCGATTTGGAGCTTGATACCACGCTCTCTTCTCGTGAACTTATTAATTCGAAATTACAGGTGGCGCTTGATGAAGCTGCCGATGATTGGGGGGCTAAGGTCAAGCGTGTGGAGGTGCAGGATATCCTTGTGCCGCAAGAAGTGCAGGAGGCGATGGAGAAGCAGATGCGTGCTGAGCGCGACAAGCGTGCCGCCATTCTGGAAGCCGAGGGTTCACGGCAGTCGGCGATTCTCAAGGCTGAAGGTGAAAAGAAAGCGGCGGTGTTGGTGGCAGAGGGCAAACGTGAGGCCCGTATTCTGGAGGCAGATGGCGAGAAGCAGGCACTGGACAGGTTGAAAACTGCGATCGGTGAAAAGGGATTTTCACAGTATCTGATCGCGGTGCGCTATCTCGATACGCTGGAGAAGATGGGCGTACAGAAAGAGGGCGATAAGACGGTATTTATGCCGTTTGAGGCCACTGCTGCGCTTGGCTCCATCGGTGGAATCAAGGAGATGCTGAACGTAGCAACCGGTAAGTAACTTGACGACTATGATTGCGGTTGGGTTGGGGCTTGTGCTGGTGGCGACCATCCTTTTTTGCGATCAAAGGGAAAAATGGTTGCGGCGTTACATGAGGAATATTTGATTGCAAGACCTGACCCCATATACTTTACTTTTTCATGGAGATGAGAAATAGGCTTCAAATTCATTCCGAACATCTTTTTCCTGCAAAAGGTTCCATAATAATAACTGATTGTTTGGGTAGTCGGCGTATTTCTCGTCTGGAGCATTGTCCCGGGCCTCCATTTCTTTGAATGCGGCTCTGATTTTTTTGTTATTTCCGGAATAATTAAACCAGTTTTTGTGGGTCAATTGCTCCAAAGCATAAACAGCCAGTTCACCTTCAATTGTGCCTTGAAACGGGTCGGTGTGTAGCGCAGTGGCTTTTGTAGATTGAAGTTTACTGAATAAGAATGGAAGCAATGCAGATCGGTCTTGTGCCAAGAAGGCTCTCCAGCATGGACTTACATTGCTGCCTTCTGCATTTCCTATAGAAATTCCCCATATGGCCTCCTCGGGGTTCCAATGCTGGGAACCCATAAGACAACCCTCATGCGTATAAATGCTTTCCCATTGGCCTGAAATGGACGTTTGCGGACAATTACTGCACGCTGAGAAAAGCAAGATTGGTAATAGCATTAGGTGCTTGTTAAGTCTTAATAATTGAATCATTTCCTCTCCAAGACTTGCATTGCCCCGACAGATGCCATCTATCTTCCGCAAAATACCTTCCCGGAGTCAACCGGGAGATACAAGCAGCTTAATGGGTCACGACAATGGGTGAGCTTCGAGCATGGAATTAGAGATGGGCTCTCGCTGATTTATCCAGCGAGCTAAGCATTATCTTCATTGCTATAATTGCTCTACAATCTATGTAGCTGGTGGCATGGTGTGTGCGCCGGATAGATAAGAAGGGGACGTTATGAGCAAAGCCGACAGTATCCAGTTAGAGAATCTTGAGGTCTCGATGGCCAAGCCGACATGCCTGTTCGAGGATGGTGGGTATGCGGTGTATTGGCTGGGGATTGCCGATGAAACCGCCTTCCGCTGCAATGTGTATTTGGTGAAAGATGGCGATCAGGGGGTGATCATCGATCCGGGGTCACGCGCCTGGTTTTCTCAGGTAAAGGAGCGAGTCGAGCAGATCATGCCTGCGGAAAATATCTGCGCGATGGTGCTGTGCCATCAGGACCCGGATGTGGCCGCGTCCCTGCCGGACTGGATGGGCGTGCGCCCCGATATACTGGTGATATCTTCCATGCGGGCGCGTGTGCTGTTGCCGCATTATGGGCGCGAGGATTTCCAGTTTCAGGATATCAGCAAAGAGCGCCAGTTCAGTTTCGATTCGGGGCGCTCACTTAGCTTTATGGAAGCACCGTTTTTGCACTCTCCTGCAGCCTTTGTCACCTTTGATCGCACTTCGGGCTATCTTTTCTCCGGTGACATCTGGGCGGCACTAACCACCGACTGGGAATTGTGTGTACAGAATTTCGACGAGCATTGCAGCAATATGGATATGTTCCATATGGATTATATGGCCTCCAACATTGCCACTCGCGGCTTCGTGGAGCAGCTCGATGCGCTGCCGGCAAGCGATATTTCGGCCATTTTGCCGCAGCACGGCTCCATTATCCCCAAGGAGATGGTGTCGCAGGCGATGGAGTATTTACGGACGTTGCAGTGTGGCACTGATCTTCTCTATCCCGAACTGAGCCGTTAAGTGCAGACCGATGGATGATGCCGGGCGTATAGCGGCGCTTGAGCGCAAGATTCGTCTGCTGGAGGGCACGCTCGAGCAGGCCAATCGCATCCGGGAGCGGTGGCATGATGCGACCGGCAAATTGCAAAAAGCACAACGGCAATTGCAGAGCAGCGAGCAACGCAATCGCCTGCTGCTTGACCATGCCTTCGACGCTATTCTGCTTGTAGATGAAGGTTTCCGTGTGCTGTATGCCAATCCGGCGGCGGAGGTGCTGCTTGGTATGGCGGCGGAGCAGGCAGTGGGTACTCCTGTTACTACCTGGCTTTCCGATTGTTGCGACACCAATCCGCACGAGGTACATGAGTCGGTTTGGCGTCGTGGAGAGGATGAAATTGCGGTAGAGCTGGTGATTGGCCCAACCGAATCGGAAGAGAACGATGGTCATCCGGTTATGGTGCTCACCGTGCACGATATCAGCGCTCGCAAACGTGTGGAGGAGGCGTTGCGCCTCTATAGCGAGACCCTGGAGCAGCGTGTCGCCGAGCAGAGCGCCAATCTGCACAGGCTTTCGCAGGCTCTGGAACAAACGGGCGAAGCGGTGTTTATGCTTGGAAGTCAGGGGTACATCGAATATGTCAACAAGGCGCTGTGCAGCATGAGTGGACGCGAGGCTTCTGAACTGCTGGGCGAGGGCCCGGAACTCCTGCTGCAAAAAAAATCAATGCCGAGGGAAACCGAAACAAGAGATAAAATCTGGCACGGTCGCCTGCTGTTGCTGCACAAGGGTGGGAGCCAGTTGCCGGTCCATGTTTCCATCACTTCGGTTGCTGAAACCTCATCGCCGCAGGAGCGGCACGCCGTAGTCATTATGCAGGATATCTCGCAACGCGAAAAACTGGAGCAGCGTTTGCGCGCGGCAGAAAAGATGCAGGCTGTCGGCATGCTGACCGGCGGCATTGCCCACGAATTCAACAATATTCTGGCCTGCATCAATGGTTACGCCTTTATGGCGGCGACCGATGAGCAGCTGAGTGTGGAAGTGCGCAATGCCATGGAGGTGATTCAGGAGCAGAGCGATAAGGCATCCGAGTTGATTCAGCACATGCTGCTGTTTTCCGGGCAGGGATCCCTCTATTTGCAAAGGGAGGAGGTGAATTTCTCCGAGGCGGTGCGGCAGGCATGTGCGGAGTTCGGGCAACGTGCAGGAAACCACAGTCGGCTGGAGCTCGATATTGAAACGCCCGATATCGTTTTGCATGGCGATGCGGAGCGTCTGCAGCAGGTGGTGCGGGCATTGCTGGAAAATGCCGAGCTTGCCAGAAGAGAGGGGGAAGGGGATCCGCACATCGCAGTGCAACTGCAGCGAGTCGATATCGATCAGGATTTGCAGATCAGGCATGGATTGCCTGACGGTAAGGCGGCGCACTTGTCTGTTTGCGATAATGGCATCGGTATGAGTGATGAGGTGAAGGCGCAAATCTTTGAGCCGTTTTTCACTACGCGCAAGGTGGGTGAAGGCACTGGTCTGGGGCTTTCGGTCGCGTGGGGGATTGTGAATATTCATGCCGGTGTAATCGAGGTGGTGAGCCAGCCGGATCAAGGTACCGAGATACACATCTATCTGCCGCTGGCCTCTTAAGAAGTTTTCGTATAGTTCCTGTTTGACCTGTAGTGCTGGGGCTATAGCATGCTCGCGCACTCCGGGCCGATTTTTTGCCTTCAGAAGTGTGCGAAATTTTTCTCTGGAGTGACTCTCTTGCTGAAACAACACATGCTTCCTTCCGAATCGATTGCAGTGTCCGGCTACGAGTTGCTTGGCAGAGAAGCAGGCAGGGTATAATCATGGCCAAGGTATGGATTGCGGACAAAATGTCCGAGCGTGCGGTAGAGGTGTTTCGCTCCCGCGGCATCGAAGTGGATTACAAGCCGGGTCTCTCTGTTGAAGAACAGATCGCTATTGCCGGCGAATACGATGGTATCGCCGTGCGTTCCTCCTCCACACTGAAGGGCGAGCTGCTGGATGCTGCGAAAAAAGTGAAGGTGATCGGTCGCGCCGGAATCGGCGTGGATAATATCGATGTGCCAACCTGTTCTCGCCGTGGTGTTGTGGTGATGAATACGCCATTCGGCAACACCATTACCACGGCCGAGCTGGCAATCTCTCATCTTTTGGCCGCAGCCCGAATGATTCCGCAGGCATCAAGCTCCACCAAGGCGGGCAAGTGGGAAAAAAGTAAATTTATGGGTATGGAGCTCACCGGCAAAAAGGCGGGCGTGATCGGTGCGGGCAATATCGGCGCGATTGTTTGTGATCGTCTGAAGGGTCTGCACATGGGAGTGCTGGTTTACGATCCGTTTATTTCGGATGAACGCGCTGCCGCTATGGGCGTCACCAAAGTGGCGAGCGTGGCGGAGTTGGTTGAACAGGTCGATATCCTCACCATTCATGTGCCGCTTCTGGATGCCACCCGTAATCTCATTGATGCCGATATGCTGGTACGCATGAAAAAGGGCGCCATCCTCGTGAACTGCGCCCGCGGCGGCATTGTGGATGAGGATGCGCTTTATGATGCGCTGAAGTCCGGGCATCTGCGTGCCGCAGCACTTGATGTGTTTGCTACGGAACCGGCCAAAGAGAACAGGCTGTTTGAGCTCGAAAACGTCAGCTGCACACCGCATATTGGCGCTTCCACGCACGAAGCGCAGGAGAATGTGGCAGTGCAGGTTGCCGAGCAGATGGCCGATTATCTGCTCTCCGGCACGGTTAGCAATGCAGTGAATGTGCCCTCGGTTTCCGAGGAGGAGTATCGTCAGCTCGAGCCATATATCCGTCTGGTATCCCGTTTGGGTCGTCTGCTTGGGTTGGTTGCCGAGCCGGGTTTCTCCAGACTCAATGTCAGTTTTGAAGGCGAAGTCTCGGCCTACAATCGCAAACCGCTGATGAACGCGGCGTTGCAGGGACTGCTCTCCTCCAGCATGGCGGATGTGAATGCAGTGAATGCAGGGCTTTTGGCCAAGGAGCGCGGGATAGAGGTCTCCGAGGCTGCCCGTGATAAATCCGATCATTTCAATAATCTCGTGCGTGTAGAGGTCGAGGGGAAAGCCGGTACACATAGCGTTGCCGGCACGGTATTCGATGGCGTGAAACCACGGCTGGTCAGTATTGATGGCTGCGAAATCGAACTTGCGCCTGCAGGACGCATGATCTTCATCCGCAACGAGGATAAGCCAGGTGTGATTGCAGCCATCGGTTCGGTGCTGGCCAGGGCCGGGATCAATATTGGTGATTTCCGTCTGGGTCGTCAGCCGGACAGCTCTTCGGCAGTGGCAATGATTTCGGTTGATTCGCAGCCGGATGAGGGCGTGCTGAAAGCGCTATCCGAGCTGGAAGGTCTGCGCACGGTTCGCTATGTCGAACTCGAGTCACTCTGATGGTAGGACGCAGTAGCAAGAATCGTCCGGTGATCGGTGTTGAAGATGCCTTCGGCAGCCGCGCCAAAAATCTCCGTCTGCTGCAAAACCGATTGCTGAGCCTGTTTGCCGAAGCAGGTTATGAAGAGGTGATTCCGCCAGTTGTGGAGCGGCAGGAGTCGATGAGTGCAGGTGCGGGGCGTTTTCTGGTCGACCAGACTCTGGTGTTTTCCGACCCGGCCGGTGCCGGGCTTTTGGCACTTCGTTCCGACATGACGCCCCAGATCGCGCGCATTGCCGCCACACGTATGCAGGGTGAAAAGGATTTGCGGCTCTGTTATTCGGGAACGGTGATGCAGGCGCGTCCTGATTCCCGCACCGGCTCCCGGCAGCAGTGGCAGACTGGTGTTGAGCGCATGGGTGATGCGGGCATGGAGGCGGATGTTGAAGTGATGCATCTGGCCGCGATGGCCATGCATGCAGCAGGCTTTACCAAGCCGGTGCTGCAGGTCGGGCATGTCGGCCTGTTGCGTGCACTGATTGGCACGCATGCCGAGATATCACTTGAAGAGGTGGTCTCTTTGCTGGGTCGCCGCTCGCCTGAGGATATGAAGCAGTATCTGAGCGGAAGCGGGATTGGCCAGACGCAGTGCGATGCGCTTGTGACCATGGCGGCAGGGGTTGCGGATCAGGCATGGCTTGAAAAGACGGGCTCTTCACTGGGCGATGCATTTGCCGCGGCAGCCAAAGAGCTGCTGCAGCTGGCAGATATGGTGACCGCACGTCTTTCCGGCGAAGTGCAGGTGCAGATCAACGCAGCCACCATGACACGGTTCCTCTATCACAGCGGTATTATTTTTGCCGGCTTCTCCGCCAGTTCGGCGCAGGCGCTACTGTTTGGCGGACGTTACGATGCCATGATGAAGTTGCACGGGCGCGATATGCCTGCAACCGGTTTCTCTTTTGATCTATGGAGCTGGCTCGATGCCGGCGCCGCAAACGGCGAGGTATGAGATGAGCAATATTGTGGCAATTGGCATCCAGTGGGGTGATGAGGGCAAGGGCAAGATCGTCGATCTGCTGGCGCCTGAAATGGATGTGGTTGCACGTTTCCAGGGCGGTCCGAATGCAGGCCACACGCTGGTGATCGGTTCGCAGAAGACTGTATTGAATCACATTCCGTCCGGCATCCTGCACGAAAACATTCTGAGCCTGATCGGCAACGGTACTGTGGTTGATCCGTTCCGGTTGGTGGAAGAGATGGATATGTTGCTGGCGGCAGGAGTGCCGATACAGGAGCGTTTGCGTATCTCTGACCGCTGTCAGTTAATTTTGCCTTATCACCGGGCGCTGGATGCTGCGCGCGAGGCCGCCAAAGGTAAGGATAAGATCGGTACTACGGGTCGTGGTATCGGTCCATGTTACGAAGACAAAACGGCACGCCGGGGCATTCGCCTGGTTGATCTAACCTCTTCGGGTCTTGATGCGCGCCTGGATGAAAATCTTCGCTATGTGAACTTTATGCTGAGTGAGTTTTTTGGTGCGAAACCGGTTGAAAAGGCCGAAGTGATTAAAGCGCTCGATCTGGCACGCGAGCGGTTGTTGCCGTTGGCTGCCGATGTCTCATTGATCCTGCATGAGCAGGCCAAGGCCGGAAAAAACATTTTGTTTGAAGGGGCGCAAGGATCAATGCTTGATGTTGACCATGGCACCTATCCGTTTGTGACTTCATCCAATACTGTGGCGGGTGCGGCACTTGCCGGGCTCGGCGTAGGGCCCAACCAGGTGGACGAGGTTCTGGGGATTTGCAAAGCCTATACCACACGTGTCGGGGCAGGTCCGTTTCCAACCGAGCTCTACAATGCCGAAGGCATGTGTGATGAAAAAAATGCTGGCAAACATATGGCCGAGAAGGGGCAGGAGTTTGGTGCTACAACGGGTCGTCCGCGCCGCACCGGCTGGTTTGATGCCGTGGTAGTGCAACATGCTGTACGCATTAATGGGGTTACCGGACTTGCGATCACCAAGCTCGATGTGCTCGATGGCCTTGAGGAGGTGAATCTGTGCATCGCCTATGAGCGCGATGGGATACGGGTGAACTCAATCCCTGCAGATTGTCAGGCGCTGGCCGAATGTACCCCCGTGTATGAGACTTTGCCCGGCTGGAGTGAAACCACCTTTGGCACCACGACACGTGAGCAGATTCCGGCCAATGCCATGCGGCTGCTCAAGCGTATTGCGGAGGTGTGTGAGTGTCCGGTGAGCATGCTTTCCACTGGTCCGGATCGCGAGCATATTATCCGTCTGGATTAAATGCTTGCGGGGCTGGATACGGGAGGTTTAGTTCAGGGAGATGTCGAAACCATCTTTTTGATGCACGGTCTCTTTCAGCCACTTTTTGGCCTGGGCTTCATTTCGGAAGACTGCGTTGTCCCAGCCGATGTTGTCGACCAGAGCCAGCCACATACGTGATATTCCATAGGCAAGATCACTTGTGGCAACAATGGCATTGGTTTTTTCTTTCACGATAGCGCTGGCTTCACGGCTCTGCTTGGCAAGAATCTGCACTTCATGCTGCGAGACATGCATCTCTTCAGCGCCGGAGAGGTCAATATAGCCGTAGCGCAGACGTTGCATGGACTTCATTGATGAATAAACTTTATTGTTGGCATCAAT
Organism: Mariprofundaceae bacterium; assembly: GCA_050302175.1. GTDB lineage: Bacteria > Pseudomonadota > Zetaproteobacteria > Mariprofundales > Mariprofundaceae > JBNLAN01. The sequence continues at coordinate 57,871 of JBNLAN010000009.1, forward strand.
CATTTCGCTGCCGCTGACATTGCCGCGTATGGTTAGCACGACCCCTCTGTCTTCGTCGATATACCGAACATCTATAGGCATGATGTCGAATGTCTCTCCATAGGATATTTAACGGTATGGCATTATGACTATATCCCAGTGTACGTCAATCAACAATTTAGCGATAACCTGCTAGCCTGTGCACAATGATCCCGAGTTTTTCTTTTTCAACAACCCCGGATATTCAATTCGGCAACGGAGCGCGCCAAAACCTGCCCGAGTTACTTTCAGGCTTTGGAACACGGGTGCTGCTGGCAACCGGTCAGCACTCCTTCGACCACTCTGTGGCAGGACAGGAGTTGCTTGCCATGCTCTCCAGGTTCGATCTGCGCCGTATACGAATCGAGGGCGAACCATCACCGGAGATTGTCGATAATGCGGTCGGAGAGTTCCGTGAATTCTCTCCGCATGTAGTGGTTGCCATTGGAGGCGGAAGCGCAATAGATGCGGCAAAGGCTATCGCCGGGCTGCTGCCCTCCGGCGATTCGGTGATGGACTATCTCGAGGGGGTCGGGCAGGGGAAGGCCTATCATGGACCATCGACTCCGCTGGTTGCAGTGCCGACAACTGCCGGTACCGGAGGTGAAACCAGCAAGAATGCGGTGCTCTCGGTGGTTGGTGAGAAGGGGTTTAAAAAATCATTCCGGCACGACTGTTTGGTGGCAAAGACCATCATCCTCGATCCGGAACTGACACGCGGTTGTTCTGCTGAAGTTACCGCAGCCTGTGGCATGGATGCCTTCACGCAACTGTTGGAATCCTATGTAGCAAGTCGAGCTGGCCCGATGACAGATGCACTGGCATTGAGCGGACTGGAGGCTGTTCGCGATGCGCTGGTTATGGCTGTCGAGGAGGGCGATGATATCGAGGCTCGCTCCCGCATGCTGTATGCATCCTCGATCTCCGGGCTGACCCTCGCCAATGCCGGGCTCGGTTCGGTGCATGGCCTGGCATCGCCTTTGGGAGCTTTTTTTCCGATTCCGCACGGTGTTGTTTGTGGAACGCTTTTATTTGATGCTACACGCATCAATATTCGAGCACTTTCGCAGCGCGACCCACAAAATCCGGCGCTTGAAAAATATGCGGCAGTGGGCCGTATGTTTGCCCATCAGGCCAATCTGGCGCCGGAAGCGGCAAGGGAGGCTCTGCTTGGAATTATTCAGGCATGGAGTGGCAGGTTTGCGATGCCTCGGCTCTCTCAGTTCGGAGTCGCCAAGAGCGATATTCCCCGAATCGTCGCCAACGCACGCGGCAACAGCATGCAAACCAATCCTGTACGATTGACCGATGATGAGATTGCGGAGCTGATTGGCTCGCGTCTTTAGATTTCTGGTGTTTCCGTTTTTTTCGGCTGGGCTTTTTTCGAAATAAGTTCAGGCCAGGCTTCGCGGATATACTCGTAGCCCGACCACAGCGTGAGCAGTGCTGCCAGCCATAGTAGTACCGTGCCCCAGAAGTGGAAATCGAAGTGGTAGATTTCGATATGAATCAGCAGCCCACCCAGCGCCAGCATCTGCAGCATAGTTTTGGCTTTGCCAAGTACGGAGACCTGTACAACCGTGGCATGCTCGGCCAGCCATTCACGCAGGGCACCAATGGTGATTTCCCGACCAATGATGATGGCAGCGATAATACCGTTGGCGCGGTCAGCTTCGACCAGTAGAACAAGTGCCGTGGCGACCAGCAGTTTGTCTGCCACGGGATCGAGGAAACGACCGAAAGCGGTCTCCTCTCCACGTGTGCGGGCAAAGTAACCGTCCAGCCAGTCGGTAAATGCAGCCAGTGTGAACAGCAATGTGGAGACCAGATACCCGAGTGTGCCGGGAAAATAAAACGCCACGGCAAAGATCGGGATAAGAAGAACCCGGGCCATGGTGAGTCGATTTGAAACAGTCCAGTGCATTAGCGGATTAGCGCTCCATCGCTTTTTTACGATCTTTCCGTACGTTGTAGGTGATCCATCCGTCCATAGCCAGCCCGGAAAGAATCCATAACACAAGGAACCACGCAGGCAGCCCCGTACTCTTCATGACAATATCCAGACCTGATTCACTGACCAGCCAGCCGTAAATCACGAAGACCAAGATGATATGGCCGCCGATCAGGGAGGCCATCAGGAAAAGAGCCCATGAACCGCTGAATAGTAACTGCAGTGATGATGACCTGCCTGCGGATTTATAGTTCATTACTCCTCCGAATAGCCGAACAGGCGAAGTGATTTGACGCGCAATGCCTCATCGTAACGTATTTCAATGCCTCTTAGAAAGAGTTCATCGGTTTCATCATCATCAACATCTTCGATATAGACCACCCGGTTCGGGTGAAGTGCGTCTTCGAGCACCGGGGTTCCGAGAATGGACTCGACCTGAAAACGTGTATTGCCTTCTCGAATCTGATACACCTTCTCAGGCGGCAAAACATTGCCCTGATGAATGGGGGCGGTGACACAACTGCTCAGGCAGGCAATTGCCACGATAGTCAGAATATGTCGGTTCATTTCGCTACCTCGGCCGGGCCGCGATGCCCTGATTCCAGTAAACTGATATATTCGTGCATACCCTTTTCAAGCGTCCATGTCGGTTGCCATCCGAGGAGTTCACGGGTGGTTTGCATCTCTGCTTCAGTATGGTTCTGATAAAAATCGAACGGGTTGTCGAAATAGTCCACCTTCAGCGTCTGCTTCAGTTCGTGGCCCAGAATTTCGACAATGTCGTTGAAGCAGCGTGAAGCGCCTGAGCCGAGATTGCAGACCCCTGAGCGCGGGGCCTTGAGCGCGGCAAGATTGCCATCAATTACATCACGGATATAAACGAAGTCGCGCCGCTGTTCGCCGTGTTTGAACAGGCGTGGGGTTTTGCCCGCTTTCACCTGCAGGTAGAGCTGCAGAATCATGGAGGCGGTTTTATTGCCCTCGACCTCGTTTTTGTGGTGCTCGCCGGGGCCATAGACATTGAAATAACGCAGTCCCACGATCGGGGCGGGGTGTTTGTCGTACCAGCGGCGCGCAACCCGGTCCATAGCCAGTTTGGAAAAGCCGTAGACGTTAGCCGGCTCTTCGCCTGCACCAACACAATTGGGTGCAGGTGAGTTGCCATAGGTGCCTGCAGAAGACGCGTAAGCGACGCGAGTGCCCGAGATGGCAGAGGCTTCAAGAATTGAGGCGAAGGCGTTGGTGTTGATCTCGATCATGTAGCGCGCATCCAGCACCGTGGTGTCAGTGATGGCTGCCTCATGCAGGATGGCCGAGAAACCGCCATCGGCAATCTCCTCAAGTAGTGCCGGGTCGTCGCAATCCATTGCCCGGACTTCGCAGTCTACATCAATCAGATTGCGCCAGTCGCCGGAGGTAAAGTCGTCGATTACGACTACATCGGTGCCGGGCTGTTTGCTCAGTGTGGCGGCAAGGTTCGAGCCGATGAACCCGGCTCCGCCAGTAATAAGAATCCGTTCCATTATGCACCCGTCCCGGTGGTGAAGTGGTCGTTCTGCCATTTGGCCTGCATGGCGGCCAGTGCGTGTACGGTAGCCTGATTGCATATGATATAACCAGCACGATTGTTGATCGCCTGCATAATGACTTCAGCAGGTGTGCTGCGCAGCGATTCGGTATCGAAGTCCGCCTCCGCAGCCAGGCGCGAAAACCAGGTGCCGAGATTGTAGTCGCGGGCGATGCGGGCAATGTTCACGATCTGGGTGGCGCGATCCGGGCTGATCTGGCCTGCGGTAGCGGCGGAAAGTTCTTTCGGGTCGGCGTCTGCAATCGTCTCCTGCGAGTGGCAGATCAGGCGCAGGCAGACCCATTCACGCTCACTAAGAAAATCCTTGTTTTCGTGCAGCGGGAAGGCCCCCGGCAGGCTTTGTACATTACTCATCCGATACTTTTCTCCAGGCTCGAAGCCGCGAAACTTCGCGCAAGTATACAGCCCGCGCTTCGGATTGTAAGAATCGGACTTGCATCGCGACCATTAAACCGTTGGGATCACATCAGGGAGAAGAATATACCATGCGCAACACTTTGCCTTTGCTAGAAAAAACAACCTTCCCGCCCATTCGTCGCAGAAGGTTGGAGACACTGCAGGTTAACCTGGGTCATTTGTGTAACCAGCGTTGCCTGCACTGTCATGTCAATGCAGGGCCTAAGCGCAGGGAGATCATGGCCCCGGAGCACATCGATCTGGTATTACGTTTTCTTGAACAGGCAAAGATTCGCAACCTGGATCTGACCGGCGGCGCCCCAGAGATGAACCCTGACTTCCGCAGGCTGGTCAGGGGTGCGTGTGAGTTGGATGTAGCAGTGACGGATCGCTGCAATTTGACCATCCTTAATGAGCCGGGGCAGGAAGATACTGCCGAATTTCTGGCCGCGAACAGGGTTGGCATTGTTGCTTCGCTGCCCTGCTATCTTGAGAGCAATGTTGATGCACAGCGCGGTAGCGGGGTGTACCAGGGAAGCATTGCGGCGCTAAAGAAATTGAACGCGCTCGGTTATGGAGAGCCGGGTTCGGGGCTACAGCTCGATCTGGTATACAATCCGCAAGGTGCAAGCCTGCCGCCGCCACAAGCGGCATTGCAATCCGATTATCAGCGGGAGTTGCAGGAGCGCTTTGGCATCCGGTTCAGTCGTTTGCTCACTATCACCAATATGCCGATCAAGCGCTTCGGAAGTATACTGGCTTCAAACGGAGGGTTCGACGATTACATTGCGCTGCTGAAAAGTGCGCATCGCGAGGAGAATCTTGAGAGTGTGATGTGTCGTACTCTTTTGAGTGTGGATTGGCAGGGCTATGTATACGACTGCGATTTCAATCAGATGCTGAATTTGCCGGCACCGTTTGCGGATGGCAGCCGGAAACATTTAAGTGAGTTGGATGTGCAGGATCTCGAAGGTGCGCCTATTGCTGTGATGGGCCACTGCTACGGTTGTACGGCTGGGCAAGGCTCGAGTTGCGGAGGGGCGCTGGAGTAGCAACTCTGTTGAGTACCTTACTCCGCACTGCTTTCGGTTTCAGCGGGCGGCAGGTAGATGTTGAATGTGCTGCCTTTACCAGGTGTGCTATCGAGCTTGATCACACCACCATGGCTTTTCACGATACCATGTACGGCCGAAAGCCCGAGCCCTGTTCCTTTGCCGACAGTTTTGGTGGTGAAAAACGGTTCGAAAATCGATTGCTGGTGGTCGGGGGGGATGCCGGCGCCGTTATCCTGTACGAAGATTCGGATGCACTGTTTCGCTTTTGTGTTGAGCCGGCTGGCGAGCTCGGTGTCGATGCGGATGCGTTTGATACCGAATACGACTTTGGGTTTTTTGCTATTCTCAACCGCATCGCAGGCGTTGCTCAGCAGGTGATGCACTGCTTCGCGGATGTGTGCGGGTGAGCCAATAATGTTGTACGGCTGCGTGTCGATGTCGGCGATAAAGGTGACGGTGTGCGGACATTCAATTTTTCTTTCGCCGTAAATTTCATTTGCTATTTGAATAATGTCGAACACATGATGCTGAACCAGCTCCAGACCGGTGTAGGAGAGCATCTGCTGGATCATTTCGGCAGCACGTGTGCCAAGCTTTTCGATGGTTTCCAGCTTGTTCACGATCTCCTGATTCTGATTGTCCAGCGATTGCAGCAGGAAGGTGTTGCCAAGGATACCGGTCAGCATGTTGTTGAATTCATGCGCAATGCCGCCGACCGCGACGCCAAGGGATTTCATTTTTTCTTCGTAAATATGTTTTTCCTGTAACATCATACTCTTGCTGGCATCCTGTTGCACCGCAACATAGTGCCTGATAGCGCCTGTTTCATCGCGTACTGGTGAAATCGTCACATTCAATGGCAGGTAGCTGCCGTCTTTTCGCCGGTCGACCAGCGCGCCCTGCCAGATGTCGCCGGTAGTGATGGTCTCCCACATATCTTTATAAAACTCTGAAGGTTGCGCATCGCTTTTTAATATCTCGGACGGGTTTTTACCGATGGCTTCATCCCTGTTGTAACCGGTCAGAATCACGAACCCGTTGTTGGCGTATTCGATGATACCGTTGGTGTCGGTGATGAGAATTGAGTCGTGGCTGGAATCGACCGCCTTGTAAAGCATTGAGATATAGTCGTTGGAGAGGCGACGCTTCTCGATAAGCAGCGCCAGCGGCCAGGCGAGTGCAAACAGTACCAGTATCGACAGGATCGCCCAGCCACGTAACGAGGTTTTAAAAATTGCCATCGCTGTGTCCAGGTGCTCTGGGCCAAATCGGCCCGTTACCTTCCAGTAGAAGGCTTCCGACGCTTTGGCGATGTTGATTCCGGGGAGCAGGGTGAGCTCGTGTGCTGGAGAGAATGTGCTGAATACAAACAGATCTTCCTTATAACGGATAATGCCGTTATCGTTCTGTCGAATCTGTTGCCAGATATGGTCGGCTCCCTGGCTGTCGATGTGGCTGGCATGCAGCAGCCCCTCATTCCACTCGATCTCTCGTTCGGTATCTGCAATCAGTAGACCATCCTGGTTGGCAAGCATCACGTCGCCAGAGGAGAGTAGGCTCGAACGCCTGAATTGCTCCAGTAGAGATTCAGCCAGATAATTCAGCACGACAATGCCGATGGTTTTTCCGTTGTCATCGTAGATCGCTTTGGCGATGCGAAGCGTAGGTTTGAGAGGTATTTCGACCTTGCCCTGCTCCATGTTCATGTCTAGAGCCGAGATGTAAATACTAGCGGGAGGCATGGTAAGGGCGTCGCGTACATAATATCGACTCGCCTTGTTCTGTAACTTTTGAGCTGGAGCGAGCACCGGTTTGCCGTTATTGTAATCGACTCGAATTACCTCCTTTCCGTTAGCCGCGATCAAACGGGCTTGATCGAAGTGATCGGTGGTTTCTAGGAATGTGAGAAAATCGTTGCGGACAATGTCGAATCCTGTGCTGGATGACATTGCTTTATGTGATTCGGCTTGATTAGCGAGAAACAGAAGTGAATGCATGATGAGTTGGAGTTCATGTGTGATCATCAGTTTCTGGGTGGCGATGTGTGCTTTGGCCTCGGTGACGAATCGTTCGGTGATCTCTTTTTTTTCCATGTGATAGGCGGAAATGCCGGCCGCGGCAATTAGTGATGCGGAGGCAGCGCAGATAAGCAGCGCCTTGATCAGCACATTCCGCCACTGTGGCGTGCGGATCAGACGCTGTTCAGCAATTTCGGCAATGTCTTCGAGGTCCATTCACCGCCCCCTTAGGCGCTAGCATAGCAGGGTAGCGGTGCTTTGCACCTGAAAGCAAGAGAGGCTAGAGGGGTGTCGAGTTTTGTAGCAGGTGCTGCATCTGGCGGACGAGTTTTTTTCGCGTAAACACCAGCTGCAGATGATTGCCGCCATACTTGCGCCAGAGGTGGGCGGCGCGGATGCCGGCCAGAAGCAGCGTGCGAACTTTATTGGTGATTGCTGGGGAGCGCAGGTATTCGGGTTTTCCCCGCACGATAATACGTGGCGATAGTGTGCTGATGGTTTCGGCATAGAGTCCGGCAATGCCGGCAATAACGCTTTCGTGCGTGAAGCTGCCGAAGTAGTCGGCTTGCCCGCGGCAGCGCTGAATGCCTGTGGCGATGGTCTGGCGCATCCGGGGCTCTTTCCGGAGTTTTTTCTCGAGTGCGAACAGTCCGGCGGAGTAGGTGAGCAGATGTTTGGCCTGCGGCAGCGGGTCGCCTTTGAGCAGGGTAAGGGCGATGCGCAGGCCGGTTTGCAGGTGGGGCAGATCGCCGTAAATGGTGTCGGGGCTTGTTTTATCGTTGGAAGCAAACAGGCTGCCGACCATATTATGGAAATCATCACCATCGATATTTCCTTTGCGTGCGATACCATCGACAAGGTAGACGCATTGTGCGAGGGCGGCGAGTGCTAGGGCACGATTTTTTTGCTTGTGGGTGGCTGTTGTTTTCACCTGGGTGTCGGGCATGGCGCGCATTGTGGCGTTATCCTTGCCGAGTCTCAATAGTGGGGGGAGATAAAAGTGAAAAGAGATCTGTTTGTTGAGGTGCGGCAATGCCTGAGGGCTTGCGAAGTGGAGGAAAAACTGCAGCAAACCCGTGAAGTGGTGAGGCTGTTTGGGCGCGGAGATCTGATTTCGACCACGTTCGGCGAGCCTCTTTGCACCGGGGCGGCTGGTTTTCCTGTGCTGCCGAAACTCGTGAAGCCCGGTAAGGTGCCACGGCGTGGTTTCGGCACGGCGGAGGGGCGTGCGGTGATGATGCACGCTATTGCCCATATCGAATTCAACGCGATCAATCTGGCGCTGGACGCGGTGCAACGTTTTCCCGATATGCCGGATGCTTATTATGCCGACTGGCTTCAGGTGGCGGCGGAAGAGGCTTATCACTTCGAGCTCATACGTGCGCATCTTCGGCACCTGGGCGCGGAGTATGGCGATTTTGATGCGCATGCAGGTTTATGGGATATGGCAGAGAGAACTGCATACGATGTGCTGGTGCGCATGGCGCTGGTGCCCAGAGTGCTGGAAGCGCGCGGGCTGGATGTCACCCCCGGCATTCAGGAGAAACTGCGGCAGGCGGGGGATAAGAACGCTGCCAGCATTCTGGATGTGATTTTGCGTGATGAGGTCGGGCACGTGCAGATCGGTAACCGCTGGTTCCACTTTTTGTGCAAGCAGCGCGGACTGGCACCTGAAAAAACTTTTGCGGCACTGCTCTCCGAGCACTATCCCAAGGGGCTATTTGGCCCCTTTAATCTGGATGCGCGGCGGCAAGCCGGATTCAGCGAGGCTGAGTTTGCATTGCTGTCAATGGATGGTTGCGGTTAGCGCAGCCGGATTCGTTGGCTGCTAAATGCCTTCGGCAAAGTCCACCACGTCATCGCGAAATACGGCAGTGGTGAGGTATTTCTCGCCGCCGTCGGGGAAGATGGCAACAATTTCACCCGGCAAACCCTTTTCGGCCAGCTCCTCTGCAATCTGTAACGCTGCTGCGAGTGCGCAACCGCAGGATTGTCCGGCCAGAATTCCCTCCTCGCAGGCCAGCTGCTTGGTCATGCGATAGGCCTCTTCGGTGCCGATGCCGACGAGGCGGTCGTGCACGGCGGCGTCGTAGATGCCCGGCACAATACTCGATTCCATATGCTTGAGCCCTTCGATACCGTGGAAGGGAGAGTCGGGCTCGGCCGCTACAATGGTGACCTCTTTACTCATTCGCTTCAGGTAGCGCCCGGTGCCGACCAGTGTGCCTGAAGTGCCGAGTGAGGCGACGAAGTGGGTGATGTTGCCACCGGTATCGTGCCAGATTTCCGGGCCGGTACTCTCTTCGTGTGCCAGCGGATTGGCCGGATTGTTGTATTGGTCGGGTTTGAAGTAGCGGGAAGGATCGCGCTCATAGAGTTCGCGCGCATACAGGATGGCGCCGTCGGAGCCCTCCAGCGGGTCGGAGTAGAGGATTTCCGCGCCGAAGGCCCGGCAAATGCGCTTGCGCTCATCGGAAACATTGCCCGGCATCACCAGTCGCACAGGGAAACCCATCACTGCGCCGATCATCGCCAGGGCTATGCCAGTATTGCCTGAGGTGGAGTCGAGGATGGTTTTTCCCGGCGTAAGCTTCCCGCGCTCGATACCGTCACGGATCATCTTCAGGGCAGCACGATCTTTCACGGAGCCGCCCGGATTGAAGCGCTCCAGCTTGGCGTGGATACGGATATCATCCGGCAGATGTGCGGTGATCCGGCTTAATTGCACCTGTGGTGTATTGCCGATGAGATCGAGGATAGCGCTCAAATTACATTCCTATAGGTGTTAATGTATATAATAGACGCCAATATTGGTGTATTTAGAAGAGAAAGCCAAGCTGTTTCTCGGGGAGCCTGCCATCCGCTTCCGGGAAAGCCCAGATGCCGCCGGCTTCGTGCAGCAGGTAGTGCGAGAGTTTTGCCGGATCGATGCCGAGCTTTCGCAGTGCATGCAGGCTGGGTGCGCCGTTGCGCTTGGCCAGCCGTTCACCATCGGGGGTGAGGATCAGTGGGTGATGCGAGTAGATGGGGGAAGGGAGTTCGAGTAACGCTTGCAGAATGCGGTGGATATCGGTGCTTGTTTCGAGGTCCTGTCCGCGAATCACATGTGTGATCTCCTGCAAGGCGTCATCAATCACCACGGCGAGGTGATAGCTGATGCCTACATCCTTGCGTCCGATCACTACATCGCCCATGCCAGCGGACACCGGATGGTGTGCCCCCTCGCTGTCCGTCCACTGCAGCGATCCGGTCTGTTGCAGTGCCGCCTCCATATCCAGCCGCCATGCGTGCGGTTCGTGCAGCAGCCTTTGCCTGCTTTCAGCTGCGCTTAAGTGTTTGCAGCTGCCGGGGTAGGGGTCTCCCATCTCTTCGCTGTGAGGGGCGAGGCCCATGCGCGTTATTTCATCGTGAATCTGTTTGCGTGTGCAAAAGCAGGGGTAGAGCACACCTGCTTCGATCAGGCGTTCCAGCGCCTGCTGGTAGGTGGCACCATGCTCACTCTGCTTGCGCACATCCCGTGACCACTCGATGCCGAGCCATTTCAGGTCTTCAAATATAGCCAGAGTGAATTCCGGACGGCAGCGGGTGAAATCGATATCTTCAATGCGCAGCAGCAGTTCGGCACCATGGCTCTTGGCCCACTGCATGCATTCGAGTGCAGAATAGGCGTTGCCGACATGCAGCAAACCGGTCGGGCTTGGTGCGAAGCGGGTGCGAAACATACTACTCGGAAGGTTTGAAGTTGGGCTTGATCGATACCATGCTGTTGTCGCTGGCAGGCGGCAGGATTAATGGCTGACCCTCTTCGACGCGTTCGGGGCGCAGCAGCATCCAGACTTCGTCACCTGCTCCGAATATGAGCTGGTCATGCGGGATCATCGATTTACCATCGCGCTTGATTGCCAGTGGCTGCACGCCATGCGGGATACGTGCATCCATCATTTTACAACCAATTAAAGGTGAGCCTTCCTCAATGGTACGGATTTCATAGACCAGTCGCTTACGCATCGCCTGATCGTTCCAGTAGGTAAAGTTATACGGCTTGGCGAACAGGCGCTTGGCCTGTAACTGATGCAGCAGGCGTGAGTGTTTCTCCTCGTCATCCTCCTGCAGGGCAACGTATACCTCAGGTACATGGAAATCCTCGTGCGCAAGGCGAGCGATCAGCAGGTTGTGGTCGGAAGAACCGGTCATCGCCAGCACGGAGCCGACCTCCTCGGCATGGGCGATTTCAAGATAGAGCGGATCGAGTGCATTGCCACGCACCGCAAAATAGCCGGCGCGTTGCAGGGTATTCACCGCTTCGGGGTTAAGGTCGAGGAATCTAACTTCGCGGTCGTCACTCAGCACACGCCCAAGTTCCGCACCGATCTGCCCGCCGCCGATGATCAGGACCGAGCGCTCATCGCCACCGGTAACCTTTAGCCAGCGGCTTAAGGGTGAAGCCAGGAATCCATAGCAGAAGACCGAGACAATAATAATGATATAGACGAGCGCCAGCATGATCTCACCACCGACATATCCCTTTTCGTGGAGCAGCAGCGCAAACAGTGAGCTAATAGCGGCAGCAACCACACCGCGCGGCGCCATGGCGCCGAGGAACAGGGTCTGGCCGCTGCTGAGCTTGGTGCCAAGGGCGGAAAGGCTGGCGATCAAAGGCCTTGCGACAAAAGCGAGAATGGCAAACAGGGCGAGGCCTGCCCCCAGGTAGGCTTCCAGAATCGATAGGTCGAGGCTGGAGGCAAGCAGCACAAACAGTACTGAAATCAGAAGTGTGGAGAGGCTGCCTTTGAAATGACGCAGGCGCTGGATGTCGGGTAGCTCCATTTTCTGCAGAGTTGCACCTGCAACCAGCACCGCCAAAAGGCCTGCCTGTGAGCTGATGGAGTCGGCCAGGATGAAAATACCCCAGGCCATGGCCAGTGTGAATGTGCTGCGCAGTTCCATATCGCGCAGCCAGCGCTGTTGCATCAGTGCGGCAGCCAGGAGGCGGCCGCCCAGCCAGCCGATACCACCACCTACAAAGAATTTCAGCAGTAGTTCCTGTGCAACTTTCAGCATTCCCTGATCCGGGGTAAGCGCCAGTTGCAGCATGACAATCGCGAGGATGGCGCCGACCGCATCCACCAGCATCGCTTCGCTGGTCAGAATATGGCTGACCTCACGATTGAGTCTGACCTGCCGTACGATGGGCAGGATGACAGTGGGGCCGCCTACGGCAATGATGGCGCCAAACAGCAGTGCCAAAGGCCATGCAAGACCCGCAAGCATATTGGCCGCCCATGCCCCGATCAGCATGGTCAGGGCGGGGCCGAAAAACAGCAATCGACCCACAACAGAGCCGTGTTCTTTGAGTGCTTTCAGATTGAGATTCAGCCCGCCCTCAAAAAGAATGATCGCCAGCCCCAGCTCAATCAGCGGCAAAAGTGCGGCGTGGATGGTCTCCACATGCAGTATATGCAATCCAAAGGGGCCAAGCAGCATGCCGAGCGATAGCCATAAAAAGATCGGCGGCAGCCGCATGCGCGCCGATGCAGCTTGTGCGACCACGCCGACAATTACGGCTATCACAAAAACGATCGTGGGGTTTTCGGCCGCAGTCATACACTCCCTCGGTTTGAATACATCTGGGCAGGCTGCCGGCTCGGGAAGGTCACGGCAAGCAGCAGGACTTATATATTCAGCTTGACAAGTGGTATCCCGACGGTATGTTTCGCGACCTTGAATTCGCGGGGATTTGAGGCCTGTACGGGCACTTGAATCATCGCAAGGAGTGAAGGAATTGGCTAATCACGTATCTTCTCTTAAGCGCGCTCGTCAGGATGAGAAAATCCGTCTGCGCAATCGTACCCAGAAGTCCGCTATGCGTACTGCGGTCAAGAAGTTGCAGGCTGCGGTTGCAGCTGGCGACAAGGCTGCGGCCAGCGAAGCGCTGAAAACAGCAGCATCGCTGATTGATCGTGCCGGTCGCAAGCATCAGATTCATCCAAAGCAGGCATCACGTCGCGTATCGCGTCTGAATGCCCATGTGAAGGCGATGGCCTGATCGTTTAACCGATCCGAATTGAAAAGCCCGCCTGGTTCTCCCGGCGGGCTTTTTTTATGCATGTCGGATGGCTAACGTGGGGCGTTGTATTAATCATTAAAAAGAGCGCTGCGGGGGTGAAGCGACAGGAGGTCAGAAATGACGAAGCCGATTATGAATTTAGATAGTGTCAAGCTGATGCCGAGGCCTGCGGCAATGGCGGCCACCGGCGAAGCCGCCAAGCGTTTTGAAGCGAAGATGGGCATGATTGCCCCGCTGATCGGCGCGCAGAAGCTGGGCTACAATCTCACCGTCGTACCGCCGGGCAAGCGCGCTTTTCCATTTCATAACCATCGCGTGAACGAGGAGATGTTTCTCATTCTCGAAGGCTCCGGTGAGGTGCGCATCGGATCGGAGGTCTATCCGCTCCAAAAACACGACATTGTCGCCTGCCCACCGGGCGGCCCCGAAACCGCGCACCAGATCGTCAACACCGGCGATGTAGAGCTGAAATATCTTGCTGTGAGCACCAAGCTCTCTCCCGAAATCGCCGAGTACCCCGACTCCGGCAAGTTCGGCATTCTGGGTGAGTTCCCACCGGGTGCCGACGGCAAGCCGGAGCGGTTCATGTTTGTCGGTCGGGCGGAGAACTCCGGCGACTACTGGGAGGGTGAATAATGTTGTACCAGGGAAGCTGCCACTGCGGCACCGTTCGCTTCGAGATCGAAACCGAACTGAACAGAGCCAGCGAATGCAACTGCTCGATCTGCACTAAAAAAGGGGCGTTGCATCACCGTGTGCCGCCGGAGCGCTTCCGGTTGCTGGCCGGTGAAGAGGCGCTCACCCTCTACCAGTTCGGCACAAAAACGGCCAAGCACTGGTTTTGCCGTCATTGCGGCATGCACCCGTTCAGCAATCCGCGTCTGGCGCCGGATCAGTACAGCATCAATATCCGCTGCCTCGACGATTTTGCGCAATTGTTGCCGGGCATCGAAATCACCCGGTTCGACGGACAAAACTGGGAGGCCGCTGCTGCGGCCCTGAAAAACTGAAAATCACGAGCTGAAGATCAAAAACTAAAAAAGGAGCTGCGAATGCCTGAAACACTTCAAGCGATCGGCGTGATTCGGACGCCTTATGCAACAAAGGATGAGTGTCCGATCCAGCCGGGCTTTGCCTCCGGCAGTACCGGTCAGGTGGAGTTGCTCGATGCTTATGCGCCGGGATTGCAGGATATCGAGAGCTTCTCGCACATCTATTTGCTCTACCGGTTCGATCGGGCGGGAGAGGTGAAGCTGGTGCGTTCGACCTTTCTCGACGATGCGGAGCATGGCGTTTTCGCCTCCCGGCATCCGTGCCGTCCCAACAGCATCGGCCTCTCCATCGTCCGGCTGATCGGGCGGGATGGGAATGTGTTGAGCATCGAGGGGGCGGACATGCTGGATGGCACGCCGCTGCTCGATATCAAGCCCTACATTCCGAAGTTCGACCATATGGAGTCCGCCTCCAATGGCTGGGTGGAGGGGAAAGCGTGGCGGCCCAAGCCGGAAGGGCGGGAGTAGGAGTCGCTGCATGCCGGTTCCTGCCGAATATCAACGCATCAGGGATGACTTTTATGCCTTTCTTGTGGATGCGCGCGAGCAATCCGGACTGGGAAGCTCTCACCAGACCTATACGATGGTGCAGGGCGTATTTCAGGTCTTCCGGCGGCGCCTGGAATTGAAGGATGCGATCCGTTTCGCCGGAGTGCTTCCGGCCGGACTTCGCGCCCTGTTTGTCGCGGACTGGGATGTCGATGAACCTAGGCAGCCGTTTGAAAGTGTCGCTGTCATGACCCGGGAGGTTCGGATGCTTCGGGAAAAGCACAACTTTGCCCCGGAGTCGGCGATCCGGGATGTCGCCATCACGCTCCGGCGGTATGTGGATGTGGCGGCTTTTGAACGAATACTCAATCAGCTGCCGAAAGAGGCTGCGGAGTTCTGGCGGCAGTAAATAAGAAATAAGGAATGAGAGATATGGAAAAGAAAAAGAATCCGATGTCGAGCTTCGAGCCGTGGAATCTGGTGGCGGCAGGTTATGCGGAGACTACGATGCAGATGTTCGAGCAGTATGCCGAGGCAGCCATTGCCGCGGCCAACCTTAAACAGGGGGATGCAGTATTGGATGTCGCCTGTGGGCCAGGCACGGTCGCACTTAAATGTGCCGACAGGGCGGGTAGCGTGCACGGCATCGACTTTTCGCAGGCGATGCTCGATTGCTTTGCCGAACGGATCGAGCGCGAAGGGCATCGCCATATCGATATCCGCTGTGGCGATGCACAGCAGCTCCCTTATGCCGATAATACATTCGATGCCGCTTTCTCGTTGTTCGGGCTGATGTTCTTCCCGGATCGGCTCAAGGGTTTCCGTGAAATTTATCGCACCCTCAAGCCGGGTGGCAGGGTTGCCGTCACCAGCTGGGCGCCGGTCGATATGTCGCCAGCCATGATAACGATGTTTGGCGCACTCAAGGCAATGAAGCCGGAGATTCCCGAGCCGCAACGCGCCATCGACACGCTGGAGAATCCGGAACTATTCGAGCAGGAGATGCGCGATGCGGGCTTCAGGGATGTGGAGGTTCGCAAGCTCACCGGTGCCTTCCCGGTCGAATCGATCGATGGTTTCTGGGATGGCATGGTTCGCGGCAGCGCACCGATCCAGATGATGAAGAAGAACATGACCGAGGAGGAGTGGCGGGAGAAGGAGAAGGTGGCGCTGGCATTTCTGGAAGAGAAGCTGCCATCCACGCCGACTGAACTCACCTCCGATGCCTGGCTGGGTGTAGGCGTGAAATGAAACTGCCCATCTATCAGGTCGATGCTTTTGCAGAGAGAGCGTTCGAAGGCAATCCGGCCGCGGTCTGCCCGCTGGAGGCATGGCTGCCGGATACGCTGATGCAGGCGATTGCGGCGGAAAATAACCTATCGGAGACCGCATTCTTCGTGCCGGAGGGGGAGGGGTTTCGCATCCGCTGGTTCACCCCGACCACCGAGGTGGATCTGTGCGGCCATGCAACTCTGGCTGCGGCGCATGTGCTGTTCGGCGACCTCGGTTATGCGGGGGAGGCGGTTCGCTTCCAGTCGCGCTCCGGCCTGCTGACCGTAACCCGGAAAGAGGAACTGCTGGTGCTCGATTTCCCGGCCCAGCCGCCTGTTCCCTGTGCTACTCCGGCAGAAATCGAACAGGCTTTCGGCATTCGGCCCGTCGCATGCCTGAAGTCCGAAGACTACCTCGTGGTTTTCGAGCAGGAGGCACAGGTGCGCGAAGCCAGCCCGGACCTTGGGCTGCTGAAAAAGCTGGACGGGCGGGGCGTCACCATTACCGCTCCGTCGAAGCAGTATGACTTCGTCAGCCGGTTCTTCGCCCCGAACTACGGCATCGACGAAGACCCGGTTACCGGCTCTTCGTTTACGCAGCTTGCCCCCTATTGGGCGGAGCGGCTCGGGCGCGGTGCGCTGCGGGCCAAACAGGTGTCGCGCAGGGGCGGTGAGGTGAGGTGCGAAATGATGGGGGATCGGGTCGCCATCGCCGGGCGGGCAAGCCTGTACTTGCGGGGCGAGATCGAGGTGCCGAATCCTGAAAAAGGGCAGAGGTCATGAAAAAGGTATTCAGGATAACCGACAAAAAGTTGATCTCATCCGTGCTGGATGAGGCAGGTTACGGCGTGCTGGCGCTGGCCGGCGCCAGCCCTGACCAACCGCCCTATGCGGTGCCGGTCAATTTCGCCTTCCTGAACGGCGCCGTCTATTTCCACTCTTCGCCGAAGGGGAAGAAGATGACGATGCTTCGTGCCAACCCGTATATTTCGTTCAGCGTTGTCCGGGATGAGGTGATCATCCCTTCCTATTTCAGCACCATCAAGGGCAGCAGCATGGAGGGGATGGCCTGCCCGGCCAGCTCCTTCTTCAAATCGGTCACCATCGATGGGGTTGCGGAAGTTGTCGAGTCGCGCGAAGAGGTCGCCGCGGCCTTTACCGCCCTGATGCAGAAGCTGCAGCCGGAGGGAGGCTATAAGCCGTTCGAGCATGCGGACTACGACAAACATTTTGCAGCACTTGCCGTGGTGAAGATCAATATCGAAGCGATGTCGGCCAAGTTCAAGTTCGGGCAGAGCCTGAGCGCTGAGCGTTTCGACATGGTGGTCGAGCATCTGGAAAAGCGGGGCCGGGAGATCGATCTGCGGACTGCCGAAACCATGCGGCGGCTTTACGGTCAACAGAGGACATGAACGAATCCGAGTTGCAGCAATACCTCTACGATCACATTCCCCAGTCTGCTGCCATGCAGGTGAGCGTGGAGAGCATCGGCAGGGACTGCACGGTTCTGAGCGCGCCGCTGGAGCCGAACATCAATCATCGCGATTCCGTCTTCGGCGGCAGCGCCTCCTCGGTTGCCATCCTTGCCGCATGGGCGCACCTGCACAGCCGCATGCGGGCGGCGGGCCTTGCCCCCACGCTTGTTATCCAGCGCAATACGATGAGTTACGATCACCCCATTCTGGGCGTCTTTAAGGCGGTTGCCTCCCTGGATGAACAGGCCGACTGGGATCGCTTTCTTTCCATGCTGCAGCGCCGTGGCCGGGCAAGAATCCGGGTCGTCACCCGGCTCGAGTACGCCGGTCAGACTGCGGGCTGCATGGAAGGCGATTTCGTCGCGGTGAATCCGGGTCGAAGCTGATTGGCGCATGAAACCGGATACGGAGCTGTCATCCATCCGCAATTTCGTCGCTATCGACGAGAGGATCGGTACGGCAGGGCAGCCGACGCGCGAACAGTTTCCTCTGATCGCCGCAGCGGGTTATTTGCATGTCGTCAATCTCGCCATGCCGGATCACCGGGAGTCGATCCATGACGAAGGAACACTCGTCACCGCTCTCGGCATGAGCTACATCCATCTACCGGTGCCTTTCGATGCCCCCACACCGGAGCACATGCGCCGCTTCTGCGACATTATGGATGCGTTGTCCGGAGAAAAGGTATTCATCCACTGCATCATGAACTACCGGGTCTCCGCCTTTCTCTACCTCTATTTCAAACACCGGCGCGGCTACGGCGAGGCGGAGGCGCGCTCGCCGATGTTCGAGCACTGGCAGCCCGACCCGGTCTGGCAGGCGCTGCTGGCATGGGATGCCGGAATGCTGGAGAAGAGGTGAAAATTTCACTGCTGGCCGATCACCCCGAAACCATTCCGGCACTCGCCGCATGGTTTCATCGGGAGTGGTCGTATCTGGTGCCCGGAAGAAGCGAGCAGGATGTTGCCGCGTCGATTGCCGAGAGGGCGACCCGGCGCGGCATCCCCATTGCTTTGATAGCGTTCGAAGGCGATGAGCTGATCGGCTCGGTCTGCCTGAAGCTCAGCGATATGGATACCCGGCCGGAATTGGCACCGTGGCTGGCCGGCCTGTATGTGAAGGAGTCGTGGCGCAACCGGGGTGTCGGCTCGGCGCTGGTGAAGGCCATCGAAAAGCAGGCGCTCGAACAGGGCGTAAAGCACCTGTTTCTCTATACGCCCGAGTCGGAAGCGTTTTATGCCGCCTTGGGATGGCAGGTGCTGGAGCGGACGGATTGCCACCATGTGCCGGTCACGGTGATGGAAAAGCGGTTGTCGCACGAACGATCAGATGGCAGGAATGCGCCATGAACACCGGCTCGCAAATCAGCTCAGCGAAAAAAGCGATCATCATCGGAGCCACTTCAGGCATCGGCCGCGCACTGGCACAAGAGCTGGCCGGGCATGGCTATGAACTTGGGCTCACCGGCAGGCGTACGCATCTGCTCGAAGAGCTCGAGCAGCTACTCTCTTCCAATGTCCGTACTCGTGCATTCGATGTTGCAGATCAGGATGCACAGCAGCAGCTGCAGCAACTCATCGAAGAGTTGGGCGGCATGGACATGATCATCGTCAATGCAGGCTACGGAAGCCTTAATCCGGCGCTTCCATGGAGCGAGGAGAAGAAAACCATCGAAACGAATGTGCTGGGCTTTACGGCCATGGCGAATGCCGCATTCCGCTACTTTGTCGAACAGGGGGGCGGCCATCTGGTTGCCATCTCTTCGATTGCAGCGATCCGTGGAGGGGAAGCGGTGGCCTACAATGCATCGAAGTCATTCGTCTCCAATTATCTTCAAGGCTTGCGTTACTCCGCAGCCAAGGCAGGTCATCCCATTACCATTACAGATATCCAGCCCGGGTTTGTCGATACGCCGATGGCGCAAGGAGAGGGATTGTTCTGGGTCGCATCGCCGGAGAAAGCTGCGCATCAAATCTTTCGTGCGATTGAACGAAAGAAAAAGCATGCATATATCACGAAGCGGTGGCGCCTGATCGCCTGGCTGTTGAAGCTGATGCCCGAGTCAATCTACAACAGGCTGTAGAATCACCGGACGGCATTCATTCAGTATATCGGCATCGGAAAGAGGTCCTAAGGAGTTACTTTTTCTCCATGCACTCCTTGCGGACCAGCTCGGCGAAACCCTGAGCGATGCTCTGAAATACGGGGCCTCCACTGTTTCGTATATTCCGTCCGTCTACTTCGGAAACAGGAATAAGTTCCGCACCGGTGCCGGTGAGGAAACACTCGTCCGCCGTGTAGAGATCGTACGGCGCAATGGATTTCTCCTGCATCTCGATGCCGTTCGCCATGGCAATTTCCATCACGGCAGCGCGCGTGATACCGGCGAGCGCGCCGTCGGTTACCGGCGGCGTTGTCAGGGTGCCGTCGCGAACGATAAACACATTATCCGCCGTGCCTTCGGCTACGAGTCCCTGCGCATTCAGCAGCAGCGCCTCGTCGGCACCGGCATGGCTGGCCTCCATCCGCGCCAGGATGTGGTTGAGGTAGTTCAGGCTCTTGATGCGCGGGTCGAGCCCGTCGGGCGAAAGCCTTCGTGTGGCGGCGATGATCAGTTTCGCGCCCTGCTGCCTTTTTTCCGCGCTGATCATCTGCAGCCGGTCGGCAATGATGAACAGGGTGGGTGAGGAGCAGTTTTCCGGGTTGATGCCGAGCGGGCCTGCGCCGCGGGTTACAACCAGCCGGATGTAGCCGTCGGGTTCGTGGAAGGCCGCGGCGGTTTGCCGTACTGCATCGGCGATTTCGCTCAGCGGCATGGGGAGCGCGAGCGCAATGGCCCGTGCGGAATCCTCCAGACGCTGCAGATGTGCATCCAGCCGGAAAGGGATGCCATGATAGAAGCGGATGCCTTCGAACACGCCGTCGCCGTACAGCAGTCCGTGGTCGAATACCGATACGGTTGCTTCGCTTGCAGGCATTGTGTGGCCGTTCATCCAGCAGATCGCTTGTCCGTTCATCGCATGGCTCCTTTTTAGGTCAATAGTGTTGACTTGTTGAAGGTTAGAGCTCGCCACCCTAATATGTCAATATGGCTGACCTAAATAGACCTGCCGACGACCGCGAATCCGAAATGAACCAGGCGCTGGAGGCGATGTACTACGGCTTCCGCGCCTTTATCGCCAAGCCCGATCAGCGTCTGGGCGAGCTTTCGCTGGCGCGCGTGCACCACCGCATCCTCTACTTCATCGGCAGGAATCCCGGTTGCAGCGTCAGTGAGTTGTTGCAGAAACTGAAGGCAACGAAGCAGTACGTGAACCAGCCGCTACGGCGATTGACCGAAGAGGGCTATGTCGAGGCGGTGGCGGACGAGGGCGACCGCAGGATCAAGCGGCTCAGCCTTTCGCCGAAGGGGGCGGCGCTGGAGAGCGAACTATCGGGGGTACAGCGAACCCAGTTCGAGCGCATCTTCCGCGAAGCGGGCCCCGATGCCGAAGCAGGATGGCGGGAGATTATGCAACTACTGGCAAAAGAGATGCCTGAATAGCCTGAGTACCTGATTAGGAAAAAGATACTGTCCTTATTGCTTCTTCCCAAGGCAGGGAGCATCCTGACCCAGGAAACGGGGTGCGCTGCCGGATTCCGCGTTTACCGCGAGATATTGGATGGGGGGGAATTATTTCCTTGTATAAACGCTGTTAGGCAACCCAAGGAGAAACGATGGATCCAATAATCGGATATGTGTTGACGGGAGTTGTTAGCCTGGTTGTGGGGCTGGCTTTGCAGCGTTTTGCCGATAAACCCAAGTTACAATATTTTGTGCCTGGGACTTTCCTGTTCAACCTAGAGGATCCAAAAGTACAATTACAAACGGATTCACTTACGATTCAAAACAGCGGAAGAAAGTCCGCGGAAAATATTGAAATTGTCCATAAAGAGAGGCCTGACCACTTTCAATTCTCTCAGGCAATTGGCTATCGAGAAGAGCTCAATCCTAATGGCGAGTTCCTTATAAAAATAGATAGTCTAGGTCCAAAGGAATTTTTAAATATTCAGTATCTGAGCCACACCAAGGTTTCCTTTGTATCTCGAGTGCGCTCAGATCAAGGCGAAGCGCAACTAATACAGGTGCATTTTCAACCCATATATCCGAAGTATTTCACTTACGTTGCTGGGGTTTTAATGCTTTCCGGGTTTGGTCTTTTACTGTATTGGGCCATAAAGGCAGCATATTATTTTGGCGGCCTAATGGTGGGGCCGTGAGCACATTGCCTAACAAAGTGGTCAAGTTCACTCCGGCCCTATGGGCCTGCGCGGGACAAATTAAGCTTCGCTCAATTTGCCCCTTACCACGGCGTTATGTTTACAAGCTGATTTACATATGACCATCATTGATGACGCAAAAGTGATTATTGAGTCCAGCGGCAATAATTTCCACTGTAGTGTCATAAATTATTTCCGGGTAAAAGGGTGGTGCATTCAGGTCAGCCCTTACTACATGGACAATGCCACGAATAAGCCGCGCGAAATAGACTTAGTTGTAGAAAAAGCATTCCCATATTCAGATCAATTTGAAGGAGTATATGGCTCTATAAACGTGCAGCTATACATTGAGTGTAAGTTTATACCCCAAATTAATGTTTTTTGGTTCGCAGATAAAGATACTATAAAAGCAAATCAAATGCTTATAGATGCTGTTCCTGGTTTTGATGGAAATCACTATAGAAATAACCATCACTATATTAACAGTGGTGAACAGGTGGCAAAGTTATTTTCTGGTGAGAATAACCGCAACTTAGAAAATGAAATAATATATAAGGCTTTAAATCAAAGCCTGAATGCAATGGTTTATCTTCGAAGCTCATCGTCCATCATCCCAGAAGCCAGAGGAAGAAGACAAAACATATTACAGGTTATGCAGTACCCGCTGATAGTCTGCAACAGCTTTGAAAAATTTGTCCGCACTGATATCAATTCTGAAAATGACCCTTCTATAATAGAGGATAACTTTCAGCTAGAAGTAAATTACGCCTACATGGATGCAGGCAGTAATCATAGAAGCGAGTACTTTCTAATAGATATTATCGATTTTAATAAACTAGATAACTTTTTAGCTATTATTGATAGCGATGTATTAGCAATATCCAATGTCATCCGTGATTAAAAACATAACATGTCACTCACACGGACGCTGCGCCGCGATGCGCGCCGCACAGCTTGGTCGTTAGCCATATGAAACGAACCATTGCGCACATACTTTCTATCGGCTTTCTGGTCTGTTTGAGTGCATGTACGTCGCCGGTAGTGGTTATAACTAACTCCAGTTCTGAATCTGTGTCGGTAGAAATTCATACTGATGTTGGCGAGTCATACGCTGCTGCAGTTCCAGCAAACCAATCCATTCGTCTCAATGTTTCGGGTCGAGATAAGGAGCTTTGGATTGTCGTTACATTCTCAAATGGCCGTAAACTTGAAAGCAAAAGGCTCTACATTAGCTCGCAAGGGGTGGTGTTGAGCACGGTCACAAATAGCCAGGTGAGTATCAGCTATGAGTTATAAGGCTAACCTGTCGTTCGAGAGGGACTCCGCTACTGCGTGGTTTCGCCCCTCAACTTCACGTTAGGCGTAAAAGATGAAAGTCCAATATCTCAGGAAAGGCGAATACCAAGGTTCGAAGATGACGATCGGAAAAACCTATGAAGTTATTGGAATAGAAGCGGATTATTATCGAATAGTTAATGATTCGTATATGCCGTGTTTATACAACCCGAACCAATTTGAGATTGTTGATTCCAGTAGACCGGACTTCTGGATCTCCGTGTTCGAAGAAGAAGACGAAGAATACTCTTATCCAAAGGTAAAAGGGGACGCTACCCTTTTCCTAGTTTGCGTCCTATATCAGCCGGTCAGTCGTTGCTATTGATGCGTCGCATATGAGTGATCCGGCCAAGGTCGGTCGTAAAGCCCCAGCGCTCGTAGAACTCGTGCATCTCCGGCAGGCAGAAGAGATCGAGATGCTGCACGTCCTTTAGTTCGGGATGGGAGATAATGGCATCCATCAACAGCCGGCCCAGTTGCCTGCCTCGCCAGTCCGGATGGATGATAACGTCGTAAATCGTCGCCTTGTAGACGAAGTCGGTGAGCACGCGGGCAAACCCCACCAAAACCCCTTCGCTGTCGACAGCGCCGATGACGACGTTCGAATGGGTCAGCATCTTCACCACGTCGGGCCGCGTGCGCTGGTTGCACCAGAATTCGTTGCGGTAGAGTGCCAGTAACTGATCGGTTTGCTTATCGGTCAGCCGGGAGACCAGTGAGACTTCCGGTTCGGTTATCGTGTTGTTGAATTGCCCGTCAGACATCTGTTTCTCCCGTGTCGCTTCACTATATGTGGCATGGCGCGAGACGACAATTCCTCTGCTTAAGCCCTGCAAACCGACCAGCGGTTTCTTAGTGCTTGGTTTCCGCACGCAACTTTATAGGATGCGCGCATGTCTCAGGCTTCATCCCCAACCCGTTTGATCTATCTCCAGGGCGATTCGGCGCTCTCACCGTTCCGGCGCAAAAAGCTGTTCGACCAGCTGGTGGCGAAAGTGGCTTCCGTCGAAGGGGTAAAGGCGTTTTTCGTGCATGCCGCCGAAGTGGCAGAGGGGTGGAGCAAGGCGGACGAAGAGCGCCTGTGCGAACTTTTAGGACATAAACCGATTCCGTTCAACGCGGAGGCCGGAGACGACCTGTTCATTGTCAGTCCCCGTATCGGCACCATCAGCCCATGGTCGTCGAAGGCGACCGATATCGCGCAGCTCTGCGGCCTCGGCAAACTGCTGCGCCTTGAGCGTGCCGTCGCTTACCGCATCGCCGGGATCGAGGCGAAACATCGCGAGGAGATCGCGGCGGTGTTGCACGACCGCATGACCGAGTCCGTGCTGGACAGCGCCGAAGGGCTCGCGCAACTGTTTGCCCATCACGAAGCGCAACCGCTGGTGACGGTGGATATTCTTGAGGCTGGCCGTGCCGGGCTTGAGAAAGCCAACCGGGATATGGGGCTGGCGCTGGCCGAGGACGAAATCGACTACCTGCTGGACAACTTCACCCGCATGGGCCGCAACCCGACCGACGCCGAGCTGATGATGTTTGCGCAGGCCAACTCCGAACACTGCCGCCACAAGATTTTCAATGCCGACTGGGTGATCGACGGCAAAAAGCAGGATCGCTCGCTCTTCTCGATGATCCGCCATACGCACCAGACCAGCCCCGAGGGCACCATCGTTGCCTACAGCGATAACTCCTCCGTTATCCAGGGGGTAAAGTCGAAACGGTTTCACCCCGACACCGACGGGCACTACCGCGAGCACGAAACCGATACGCATATCCTGATGAAGGTGGAGACGCACAACCATCCGACTGCGATTGCGCCGTTTGCCGGTGCCGCCACCGGCTCCGGTGGCGAGATTCGCGACGAGGGTGCGACCGGCACCGGCGCGAAACCGAAGGCAGGCCTTTGCGGTTTCTCGGTCTCCAACCTGAAAATTCCGGGCTTCGCGCAGCCGTGGGAAGAGGATTTCGGCAAGCCGGAGCGCATCGTCTCCGCGCTCGACATCATGATCGAGGGGCCGATCGGGGCCGCTGCCTTCAACAACGAATTCGGACGCCCGAACATCGCCGGTTATTTCCGCACCTACGAGCAAAGAGTCGCCGATCAGATTATCGGCTACCACAAGCCGATCATGATTGCAGGGGGGCTGGGCAATATCGACGCGCGCCATGTCTTCAAGCGCGAGGTTCCGGCGGGAAGCCTTGTCATCCAGCTGGGCGGTCCGGCCATGCTGATCGGCCTCGGCGGCGGAGCGGCTTCGAGCATGGATGCGGGCGCCAATGCGGAGTCGCTGGACTTCGATTCCGTGCAGCGCGGCAACCCCGAGATGGAGCGCCGCTGCCAGGAGGTGCTCGACCGCTGCTGGCAGATGGGCGAGGAGAATCCGATCCTGTTCATTCACGATATCGGTGCGGGCGGCCTCTCCAATGCCGTGCCGGAACTGATCAACGATGCCGGCCGCGGCGGCTGGATCGATCTGCGCGCCGTGCACAACATGGAGCCGGGCATGAGCCCGATGCAGATCTGGTGCAACGAGGCGCAGGAGCGCTATGTGCTCGCCATTGCGCCCGAAAGCCGTGAGATGTTTGAGAAGATCTGCGAGCGCGAGCGCTGCCTTTTCGCCGTGCTCGGCGAGGCGCGCGACGACGGGCAACTGGTGGTCGACGATCCGCAGTTCGGCAACCAGCCTGTCGATCTGCCGCTCTCCGTACTGCTCGGCAAACCGCCGAAGATGACGCGCGATGTAACTCACACTGCCGCAGTATCGACTGCGCTGGATACCTCTACGATTGATCTGCGCGAAGCGGCCTACCGGGTGCTGCAACTGCCGGCAGTGGCCGACAAGTCGTTCCTGATCACCATCGGCGACCGCACGGTGACGGGGCTCGTGACCCGCGACCAGATGGTAGGGCCCTGGCAGGTGCCGGTCTCCGATGTGGCGGTGACCTCCACCGACTATACCCACTACAGCGGCGAGGCGATGGCGATGGGCGAGCGCACACCTATCGCGATTCTCGATGGCCCGGCATCCGCACGCATGGCGGTGGGCGAGGCGATCACCAACATCGCTGCGGCCAGCATCGCCAAACTGGGAGATGTAAAATTGTCGGCGAACTGGATGGCCGCTTGTGGTCACAATGGTGAGGACGCCAAATTGTTCGATACCGTGAAGGCGGTGGGCCTGGATCTCTGCCCCGAACTCGGAATCTCCATCCCGGTCGGCAAGGATTCGCTCTCCATGAAGACCGTTTGGCAGCATGAGGGAGGGGATGGTGAGACGGTGGGGCGCGAAATGACCGCGCCGTTGTCGCTGATTGTTTCTGCTTTCTCCCCGGTGAGCGATGTGCGCCGCACACTGACCCCTGAATTGAGGAGTGATTTGAGGGGGGATTGCGGCGAGAGCGACCTGATCCTGCTCGATCTTGGTCAAGGGAAGCATCGGCTTGGCGGTTCCGCACTGGCGCAGGTCTACGGAAAAACGGCGGAGCAGGCTCCCGACCTCGACGATGCGAAACTGCTGGCTTCGTTCTTCCGCGCCATTCAGCGTTTGAACGCAGAGAACCTGCTGCTCGCCTATCACGACCGCTCCGACGGCGGCCTGTTGGCAACACTGGCCGAAATGGCGTTCGCGGCGCGCACCGGCATCGACCTGCATCTGGATGTGTTCGCGCACGACCCGGTCGGCGGCCTGTTTACCGAAGAGCTTGGCGCGGTAATCCAGATTGCCCGGAAAGATCGCGAGCAGGTGCTGGCGCATCTGGTGGACGAGGGCCTGGGTGCGGTCACGCATGTGATCGGTGAGCCCAACGAGACCGGCCGTTTACGGATTGATTGTGAGGGTAAGACGCTGCTGGACGAGGAGCTCCTCGCACTGCAAAAGGCGTGGTCGGAGACCAGTTACCGTATCGCTGCACTGCGCGATAATGCCGATTGCGCCGCCGAGGCGTATGCGGCTGTGACGGATGCCGGCAACGGCGGCTTGTTCTCCAGTCTTTCCTTCGATCCTGCCGACAATGTCGCGGCTCCCTTTATCGCTAACAATCGTCCGAAGATGGCAGTTCTCAGAGAGCAGGGGGTCAACGGCCAGGTGGAGATGGCGGCGGCCTTCCATCGCGCCGGCTTCGATTGCACCGATGTGCATATGTCCGACGTTATCGAGGGGCGTGTGAAGCTGGCCGGCTATCAGGGGCTGGTAGCCTGCGGCGGTTTTTCATTTGGAGATGTGCTTGGTGCGGGCCGCGGCTGGGCCAACTCGATTCTTTTCAACTCCCGTGCCCGCGACGAATTCGAGGCCTTCTTCCATCGCAAGGATTCGTTCGCACTCGGCGTCTGTAACGGTTGCCAGATGATGTCGGGCCTGAAGAATCTTATTCCGGGCGCCGAAAACTGGCCGCAGTTCCTACGCAACCGCTCCGAGCAGTTCGAAGCGCGGCTGTTGCAGGTGGAGGTGATGGAATCGCCTTCCCTGTTTATGGACGGCATGGCTGGTTCGCAACTGCCGCTGGTGGTGGCGCACGGCGAAGGGCGCGTGGCGTTCGACGGCGACCAGCAGCAGGCGGCGCTGGCGTCACTCCGCTATATCGACAGCCGCGGCGAGGCGGCCGAAACCTATCCGGCCAACCCCAACGGCTCCCCTGGTGGGCTCGCCGGATTCACCACGACCGACGGCCGTTTCACCATCATGATGCCGCATCCGGAACGCCTGTTCCGCACGGTGCAGTACTCCTGGCATCCGCGCCAATGGGGCGAGGATGGGCCGTGGATGCGCATGTTCCGCAATGCGAGGAAGTGGATCGGTTAGCTGCCTCATGCGCTGGCGTCGTCAATGGCCGAGCCGGTTTTATATTTTTTCTCCCGAGTGTCATCTCCCTGCCTTATTGTTGTTTTAGGCTGCAGCGGATTTTGTGCCTGAGGAGGTGCTATGCGCGGTCTGTTGCTGTTGCTCTTGCTGTGCCTGTCGGGAGTGTTGAGCCCAGCGTACGCAATTGAAGATAGCCGGGTGATTGCCGGAAACCAGATATTTTTCTCCCAGCAACAGAAGCTGGTATATCTGCGTACGGTCATCGCTAAACTGAAAGAAACTGCAAAGGCGATGAAAGATGTCTCGGAACTGGAGCAGTTGGGCATGCCCCCTCGCGAAATCGAGCGCCTGCAGCAGGCGATGGAGATCAAGACAAAACAACTGATGAATCAGGCGCTTGTGCTGATTAAGGGTCTGTGAGGATATGATGAAGCGGATGCTGTGCGCCTGTTGGCTGTTCATATTGCTGGGGAGTGCCGGGCTGGGATGCATTGATACGGCCATGGCTGCCGACGAGGTTCGCCTGAATATCGTTGCCTTTGAGAAACGGGACAATACCTTCCAGTTCGATCCGATCGTGATCGGCACCTACAGCGATCTGCTGCGCGGAATCGAGGGCCATGCCGATATCGTGTTTCTGAACCGGACCCCGCCAATACGGGACAAGGACATCATCAACCTGCAGGTGGATGCGCTTCGCCTGGTCGATAACAATCTTGCCAACGGTGGGCTGAATTGCCAGTTCAGTTTCGACAATGAGTCCGATGAGGGTTCAGCATTCTATTCGGTGGCGGGGCTCTGCACCCTGCTCTATGTCGAAGGGAAAGGGACCCGTAAGGTGCGGGTGCCAATCAAGCGCGTCATGCTCTCCGAAGCGAATTACGGTAACAATGTCTGGTTGCGTATCTACGAAAATTCACAGCAAGGCATTGTGATTTATGCGGATGTCGATCCGGCCAAATGACAGGCGCTGTTTGCTGACGGGAAGCGTTAACTTTGTTGGTACTCTTTTACGATTGTAAGGAGTTTCCTAAGTCGGAAAGGCTTGGGGAGGAAGGCGAATCGTTCGGGGACATCGGATTGTAAAATGCTGCCGGAGATAATCAGCTTGGGCAGATTGGGCACCACTTCATCAATGGCCGTTAATAGTTCGACGCCGTTCATGCCCGGCATATCGTAATCGGTAATCACAAGGTCGAAATGGTTGTCAGGTTGCTTCACCGCCTCGAGGGCGGTGGATGGATCGCTATGGGCATCCACGTCGAAACCGCCCATGGATAATACAGTTTCCAGAACGTCCAGCCCTTGAGGGTTATCTTCAACGACAAGAATTCGCATAATCTCATTATAGTGAACGAAACGTATACCGGGTAGTACAGGAGACGCGTGGCGCAGAGATGTTTTTTACAGTGCGTTGCAGCAAAGGTTTTCCCAGTATTTTTCCGGGCGTATTTCAGTAGCGTAGGGGATAAGCTTCTGTTACCGTACGCGCCCATCTATGGGTAGTCAGACACGTTTCATTTTTATTACCGGCGGGGTGGTTTCTTCACTCGGAAAAGGCATCGTCGCCACCTCTCTTGCGGCGCTGTTCGAGGCACGCGGGCTCACCGTCGCCATGCAGAAGCTCGATCCGTATATCAACGTCGATCCGGGCACCATGAGTCCGTTCCAGCATGGTGAAGTTTTTGTTACCGACGATGGGGCCGAAACCGACCTCGATCTGGGGCACTACGAGCGCTTCACGCATGCACATACCAGCAAGCGTTCCAACTACACGACCGGGCGCATTTACGAATCGGTGATTCGCAGGGAGCGTCGCGGTGATTATCTTGGTGCAACGGTTCAGGTGATTCCGCATATCACCGATGCGATCAAGGAGGCGGTGCTTTCATTGCGCGCCGACAATCCCGACATTGCCATTGTGGAGATCGGCGGTACTGCGGGTGATATCGAGTCGCTGCCGTTTCTGGAGGCGATTCGCCAGCTTCGGTTCGATCTTGGCCGCGAGCGTACCGCCTATGTGCATCTGACTCTGGTGCCGTTCATCGAATCCGCCGGTGAGCTCAAAACCAAGCCGACACAACACTCCGTGCAGAAGCTGCGTGAGATCGGTATCCAGCCCGATGCGCTGGTGTGCCGCTGCTCGAAATCGATCCCTCCCTCGCAGCGCGACAAAATTGCGCTGTTCTGTAACGTTGAAAAACATGCTGTGGTTGAAGCTCCCGATGTCGATACGATCTATGCGGTTCCCTTGACGTTGAACGAGGGTAAGCTCGATTCGGTGTTGCTCAAGCATCTCGGTATGCAGGATGACGCCCCCGACCTTAGCATCTGGGAAGATATCTGCCGCAAGGCCCGCTCGCACGACGGCGAGGTGACAGTGGCGATGGTCGGCAAATACGTATCACTTGCCGATGCCTATAAATCGCTGAACGAGTCATTATTGCATGGTGGTATGGCCAATGGTGTGAAGGTGCATATCGACTATATCGATGCGGAGAAGCTCGGAACGGATGTTTCAGAGCGGCTTGCCGATGTCGATGCGATTCTGGTGCCCGGCGGATTCGGCGAGCGCGGTACCGAAGGTAAGGTTGCTGCCATCCGTTATGCGCGCGAGAACGGCATTCCCTTTCTCGGGATTTGCTTAGGGATGCAGCTCGCAGTGATCGAGTATGCGCGCAACGTCGTGGGCTGGGAGGATGCGACCAGCAGTGAGTTCGATTCCGACAGCCAGCATCCGGTGATCGCCCTGATGACCGAGTGGGAGCGCGACGGCATGAAGGTGCATCGCAGTCACGATTCCGATCTCGGCGGCACCATGCGGCTGGGCGCTTATCCGTGCAAGGTGAAGAAAGGTACGCATGCCGGTGCTGCTTATGGCAAGGAGCTGATTCAGGAGCGCCATCGCCATCGCTATGAGTTCAATAATGTTTTCCGTGCTGAACTGGAGGAGAAGGGGCTCATTGTCTCCGGCACTCTTCCGGACGATTCACTGGTCGAAATCATCGAGGTGCCGAAGCATCCGTGGTTTGTCGGCTGCCAGTTCCATCCCGAATTTCTATCTCGCCCCTACGAGCCGCATCCGTTATTCGCCGCGTTCGTAAAGGCTGCCAAGGCTAATAAGAAAAAATGACTACCCAACATCGAATTAACATCGGAGATATCCGGATAGCTAACGATTTGCCGTTCGTATTGTTTGCCGGCCCCTGCGTGATCGAGGGCGAGGATTTCACATTGAAAGTGGCCGAGCAGATTCGCGATATCGCCGCCAAAGCCGGTGTGCCGCTGGTATTCAAATCCAGTTTCGATAAGGCCAACCGCACCTCCAAGGATGGTTTCCGTGGCCCTGGTATGGAAGAGGGCTTACGCATTCTGCAGCGGGTGAAGGATGAGGTGGGGGTTCCTGTTATCACGGATGTGCATACCCCTGAGCAGGCTGCTCCTGTGGCCGAAGTGGCCGATATCTTGCAGACCCCGGCATTTTTGTGCCGACAGACCGATTTTATCCAGGCGGTTGCGGCCGCAGGCAAGCCCGTGAATATCAAGAAGGGCCAGTTTCTGGCGCCATGGGATATGCCGAACGTGCTGGAGAAGGCGAAAGCGACCGGAAATGTGGACATTATGCTCTGCGAGCGCGGTGCAAGTTTCGGGTACAATAATCTTGTCTCCGACATGCGTGCGCTTTTGGTGATGCGTGAAACCGGTGCGCCGGTCGTGTATGACGCCACCCACTCCGTGCAGCAGCCGGGCGGGCTTGGGGGCGCCACCGGCGGTAATCGCGAGTTCGTGCCGGGGCTTTCGGCCGCTGCAGTGGCGGTTGGCGTCGCTGCGCTGTTCATGGAAGTGCATCCCGATCCGGATAAGGCGAAGTCCGATGGCCCGAATTCGTTAAAGCAGGACGATTTGGCACCGTTGCTTGCGAAGCTTGCACAGATCGATCGGGTCGTTAAATCAACAGTTTAAAATAAATGAGAGTGTGCCGAATCCGTCGGCGCGAACGTTAGGAGTAAGTGAAGTGAGTGAAATTATTAATGTGCATGGCCGTGAAGTGTTCGATTCGCGTGGCAATCCGACAGTGGAAGTAGATGTGCGCCTGGAGAGCGGCGCCTTTGGGCGTGCCGCCGTACCGAGTGGCGCTTCGACCGGCTCCCGGGAAGCAGTCGAGCTTCGCGATGGCGATAACCGCCTGGGCGGCAAGGGTGTGCGTAAGGCGGTTGCCAACGTCAACAAGGAAATTCTTAATGCCGTGAAAGGCATGGATGCAGCCGACCAGCAGGGGATCGACCATGCGCTAATCCAGCTCGATGGCACACCCAACAAGGGACGCCTGGGCGCCAATGCCATTCTTGGCGTCTCCATGGCTGTCGCCCATGCGCAGGCGGTCGAGGATGAAGTCTCCCTTTATGCCCACATCGGCGGTGACGAAGCCAACCTGCTGCCGGTACCGTGCATGAACGTGATCAACGGCGGTTCGCATGCCGACAACAGTATCGATTTCCAGGAGTACATGATTGCGCCTGCCGGCGCATCGTCGTTTGCCGAGGCGCTCGATATGGGTGCGGAAGTGTTCCACGCGCTGAAGTCGGTGCTGAAGAAGGGCGGCCATATTACCGCAGTGGGTGATGAGGGCGGTTTCGCGCCGAACCTGAAGTCGAACGAGGAGGGTGTCACAGTCATTCTCGAGGCGATCGAGAAAGCGGGTCTGAAAGCGGGCGAGCAGATCGTGCTCTGTTCGGACATGGCAGCTTCCGAGTTCTACAAGGATGGCAAGTATGTGCTGACCGGCGAGAATCGTACGCTGGATGCTGAGGGTATGGTTGATTTGATCGAGGAGCTTTGCCGCCAGTATCCGATTGTGTCGGTCGAGGATGGCCTGGATGAAAGCGACTGGGATGGCTGGAAACTGCTCACCGAGCGCCTTGGCAAGACGGTGCAACTGGTCGGCGACGATCTGTTCGTGACCAACCCGAAAATCCTGCGCGAAGGCATCGACAAGGGAATCGCCAATGCATTGCTGGTGAAGGTAAACCAGATCGGCACCCTGACCGAAACGCGCCAGGCGGTGCAGATGGCGATGGATGCAGGTTACCGCTGCATGATGAGCCACCGCTCGGGAGAAACCGAGGATACCACCATTGCCGATCTCGCTGTGGCGCTCTCCACCGGACAGATCAAGACCGGTTCGGCCTCGCGCTCCGACCGTATGGCGAAGTACAACCAGTTGCTGCGCATTGAAGAAGAGCTCGGCTCGGCGGCTCGTTATGCCGGGCGCGCTGCATTCCTGCGAGGGTAGGGGCACTTATTGGTGAAAAAGCGCGGGGCTTTTGTGCAAAGAGCCAGGCGCTGGCTGCTCAGGAGCCTGATTGCGGTTGCTGTAGGCTGGATGGGGTTTGATGTGCTTTTCTCCGACCACGGTTATTTCACCTATCGCTCGGAAAAGGCGGAGTTGCAGAACCTGCGCGCTGAGCTTGCCGAACTGAAAACCAAACGGGAAAAGCTGGCAAAGGAAGTGCTGCGTCTGCGCAACGATCCGAAAGCGCTGGAAGAGCTTGTGCACCGGGAACTGGGCTATGTTCACCCCGATGAGTACATGCTGATTATTCCGGAGGAGAAGAGTCCTTTGAAGGAAAACGATAAGCATGAGTGAGGTCGTAACCCGATTTGCCCCGAGCCCCACTGGGTTGCTTCATCTCGGCAATGTCCGTACCGCGCTGCTCAATTGGCTCTACGCAAGAAAACACGGTGGCCGCTTCCTGCTGCGTTTCGAAGATACCGATCGCGAGCGCTCGGAAAAAGAATTTATCGAGGCAATTCAACATGATCTGAATTGGTTGGGGCTTGCCTGGGACGGCGAAGTGCTGTTTCAGTCTTCGCATCACGACCGGCATCTGGAGGCACTCTCGGCCCTCTGCGAAAAGGATCTGGCCTACCGCTGCTTCTGCAGTGAGAGCCAGCTCGCCATCGACAGGAAACTGGCGGCCTCGCGCGGGCTTCCGCCGCGTTATGCTGGCCGCTGTCGCAAGCTGGGGAAAGACGAATCGGAGCTGTTGGCAGAGTCGCAGCCGTTTGTCTGGCGCCTCGCCGTGCACGATGCCTCCGGCGAAGTGGTGGTGCGCGACCAGTTGCGAAACGACGTGACTTTTGCGCGTGCCGATCTCGACGATCCGGTGGTGGTGCGCTCTGATGGCACTTTCACCTTCCTGCTACCCAACGCGATTGATGATGCGCTCGACGGTATTACCCATACACTCAGGGGTGACGATCATCTCACCAATTCGGCCTATCAGGTATGGTTGCTGGGAGCACTCGGCTATACGCCGCCCGTATACCTGCACCATGGCCTGCTGCTCTCCGAGTCTGGCAGTAAGCTCTCCAAGCGCACCGGAAGCCACAATATTGCTGAGCTGCGTGACGATGGGCTGTTTCCTGAGGCATTGTTGCAGGCGATGGCAAGATTGGGTCACCCCAATATGCCGGACGAAGTGCTGGAGCCCGAACAGTTGGCGGAACATTTTGAGGCGCAGCATGTTTCCACCTCTTCGGTGCGCTGGTCGGATGAGCCGATGTGGCGCTGGCATACCCGCATCCTGCATGCATTGCCGCCGGAGAAACTGGCGCCGTTGCTAGCTCAGTTTTTTCCGGGTGTGGATGAGGCTCGCCTGAGAGCATTTTCCACTTTGATCGAAGGCAATCTTTCCCGCATCGAGGAGGTTGAAGCTTATCGCCGCCTGTTCGATGTCGCCTCGCAACCGGATGGTGATGTGCTGGAGGTGGCACGGCAGGCCGGAGCGGAGTTTTATGCGCAGGCCATTCAGGCCTGGTCCGGTGCATCGGACTGGCGTAGCTGGACGGGTGAGGTTGGTAGGCTTACGGGTCAGAAGGGCAAGTCGCTGTTCATGCCGCTGCGCGTAGCACTGACCGGCTTGATGCATGGTCCGGAGATGAGTCATGTGGTGGAGTTTCTGGGCAAGGATGGTGTGCGCGAGCGGCTCGAGGATGTGATGGGGCGGATGGCGTCATGAGCCTGTTTGTCTATAACACGCTTTCGAAAGCGAAAGAGGAGTTCAAGCCGCTCACGCCCGGCAAGGTGGGGATGTATGTTTGCGGCGTGACGGTGTACGACTACTGCCATGTCGGCCATGCGCGTGTGATGGTGGTGTTCGATATCGTTGATCGCTGGCTGAAAACTTCCGGATACGATGTGAATTACGTGCGCAATTTTACCGATGTGGACGACAAGATCATCAAGCGCGCCAACGAAGCGGGAATCCCCCCGGAAAAACTGACCGCGCAAATGATCGAGGCCTTTTACGAAGATATGGATGCACTCGGTTGCTTGCGCCCCGAGCACGAGCCTCGCGCCACGCGCTACATGAGCGAGGTGATTGCAATGATCCGGCAGCTTGTCGAGCGCGGCTATGCCTATGTAGCCCCTTCAGGGGATGTGCTCTATTCGGTGCGTAAGTTCGAGGGGTACGGCAAGCTCTCCGGTAAAAATATCGATGAGCTCGAGTCCGGCAGCCGGGTCGAGGTGGATCAAGGTAAGCAGGACCCGCTCGATTTTGTATTGTGGAAAAGAGCGAAGCCCGGTGAGCCGTTGTGGCAATCGCCGTGGGGCGAGGGGCGGCCGGGATGGCATATCGAGTGTTCGGCCATGAGCTGCGCACACTTGGGGGAGACGTTCGACATCCACGGTGGCGGCATGGATCTGAAGTTCCCGCATCATGAAAACGAGATTGCACAGGCAGTGGCGGCCAACGATGGCGGCTTTGCCCGCTACTGGCTGCATAACGGTTTTGTGAACATCAATGCCGAGAAGATGAGTAAGTCGCTCGGCAACTTTTTCACCATCCGCGAGGTGACCACAAAGTACCACCCCGAGGTTCTTCGTATGTTCATCCTGGGTACCCATTACCGTTCGCCGCTCGATTTTTCCGACGAGGCACTGGATGTTGCGAAAAACGGGCTGGATCGTTTGTACGAAACCCGTAGGCGTATCCAGAAGGCTGGCATCTCATTTATTGCAAAGGGTTCGGCGTTGCCCGAGGCCTTTGCCGTGGCCATGGATGACGATTTTAACACCCCGGAAGCTCTGGCTGAGTTGTTTCAGGCGTGCAAGGAGGTCAATCGCAAGCTTGATGAAGGCGGCGATGCGGGCGATGCTGTGTCGGCCATGGCGCAAATGGCGGGGTTGCTGGGGATCGTGCAGCAGGATGCGGAGAGCTGGTTTACCGCAGGCGATGTCGATGTCGAGCGCATTGAGACTTTGATTGCCGAGCGCAATGCGGCACGAAAAAACCGCGATTTTTCGCGGGCCGATGAGATTCGTGATGAGCTTTCATGCATGGGGATTGTGCTGGAAGACGGGGCAGGAGGAACGAGTTGGAAAAAGGCGTAAGCGATATTCGCGTTGGCGTGGTAGGGCTCGGTTATGTCGGCCTGCCACTGGCGCTCGCCTTTGCCCGGGTGCTGTCGACGTTCGGTTTTGATCTCGATGCGAAAAAAGTGGCCGCATATGAGCAGGGTTACGACCCCACCGGGGAAATGGAGCCTGAAAAGTTTACTGCTGCGACTCAGCTGAGTGTCTCGACCACCCCTGAGGGATTGAAGAAGTGCAATCGTATCGTGGTGGCGGTGCCAACACCTATTGATGATGCACACCAGCCGGATTTGACGCCGGTGATACGCGCCAGCGAGACGGTTGGGAGCAATCTTTCGAAAGGCGCCATTGTGGTGTTCGAATCGACCGTCTATCCGGGGGTTACCGAGGAGATCTGCGTGCCGATTCTGGAGCGCGAATCCGGCCTGAAATGCGGCGCGGATTTTACGGTCGGTTATTCACCGGAGCGCGTCAATCCGGGCGATAAGGTGCACCGGCTTGAAACCATCGTGAAGGTGGTTTCGGGTCAGGATGAAGCGACGCTTGAGGCGGTAGCACAGCTGTACGAGATGGTGATCGAAGCGGGTGTGTATCGCGCGCCGAGCATCAAGGTGGCAGAGGCGGCCAAGGTGATCGAGAATACCCAACGCGATGTCAATATTGCACTGGTCAATGAACTGGCCCTGACCTTTCACAAGCTCGGTATCGATACTATGCAGGTGCTGGAAGCGGCCGGAACCAAATGGAACTTCCTGCCGTTTCGTCCGGGGCTGGTCGGGGGGCACTGCATTGGTGTGGACCCCTATTACCTGACGCACCGGGCTGAGATTGCAGGATTCCGGCCCGAAGTGGTTAAGGCTGCGCGCTATATCAATGACGGCATGGGGCGTTGGCTGGCCGAGCAGACCGTGGTTCAGATGATCCGTGCAGGGGTGACGATCAAGGGTGCGAAAGTCGGCGTGCTGGGACTGACCTTCAAGGAAAATTGTGCCGATCTGCGCAACTCCAAAGTGGTCGATACTGTGCGCGAACTGGAGTCGCTAGGCATTGAAGTACAGGTGCACGATCCGCTTGCCGATGCGGGGGAGGCTCTGGATGAATACGGCCTTGTTCTCGTCGGGCGGAAGGCGCTGAAGGAACTCGATGGATTGATATTGGCCGTGGCGCATCAGGAATTCCGGGAGATGGGCATCGAGCAGATCGCAGGACTCTGCAAGCGCGGAGCGCCGGTGATGGATGTGAAGTGCATCCTGGATGTTGAAGCGGTGAAGAAAACAGGCCTGTCGCTGTGGCGGTTGTAGCAGGGAGTTGATGTGAGTAAGAAGGGATTCTGCCTCTGGTTTACGGGGCTGTCGGGTGCAGGCAAGAGCACGGTCAGCGGCGCGGTACATCATGCGCTCAAAGAGCGCGGCATTACCAATGTCGAGTTGCTGGACGGCGATGAGGTGCGCACGCATTTGACCAAAGGTCTCGGCTTTTCGAAAGAGGATCGCGACACCAATGTGCTGCGTATCGGCTGGGTTTGCCAGCTGCTTGCCAAGCACGGCGTGCCCTGCATGACGGCGGCGATTTCTCCCTATCGTGATATTCGGGCAAATGTGCGGGAAATGGTGGAGTCGGCGGCGGGTAAGGGAGCGTTTATCGAAGTCTTTGTGAATGCCAGTGTCGAAGAGTGTGCCCGGCGCGATGTGAAGGGTCTCTATGCCAAGGCGATGGCAGGAGAGATTCCACAGTTCACCGGCGTTTCCGATCCTTATGAAGCGCCCGAGCATCCTGAAATCGAACTACTCACAGCCGATGAGGCACTGGAAGAGAGTGCTGCCAAGGTGATTGCATATCTCGAGAAAAAGGGGCTGATTTAGTGGCGCTGGCGATACAGGCGGTGATTCTGGCAGGCGGTTCCGGCACACGACTATGGCCGCTCTCCCGCCAGCAGCTTCCGAAGCAGTTTCTGCGGCTGGAAGGGGCTGAGACCTTGCTTGGTGCCACGGTCAGCCGTCTGGCCCCGGTCGTCGATCCTGCTGACGTCTGGGTGGTGACCAACGAGGCGCTCGCAACCGGTGAGGCCTACGATCATCTTCATCAGTTCAAAACCATTCTTGAACCTGTAGGGCGCAACACTGCACCGGCGATTGCGCTGGCGGCAGCGCGGATCGAGGAGGAAGTTGGCGATGCACTGATGCTGGTGCTGCCAGCCGATCATATTATCCGCAATGTTCCCGCCTTTCACGAATGTTTGCGCCATGCGATGGCAGCGGCGGAATCCGGTCGGCTGGTGACTTTCGGAATTGTGCCTGCGCATGCCGAGACCGGCTTCGGCTATATTCAATCGCGCGGTGAAGGTGAAGTGCGCGAAGTGGCTCGTTTTGTCGAAAAACCGGACCAGACAACGGCAGAAGACATGGTGGCGAGCGGCGATTATTTCTGGAATTCCGGCATGTTTGTCTGGAAGGCTTCGACGATTCTGGCGGAAGTGCGCGCGCATTTGCCGGAGGTGGCGGCTGTTATTGACGATATGCGCGAAGCATGGCGAAAGGGTGACGACTGGCAGGAAACGGTGCGCCAGCAGTTTCACCATATGCCTTCCATCTCAATTGATTACGGTGTGCTGGAGCGATCTTCCAACGTCAGTTTGGTGCCGGCCGATATCGCCTGGTCGGACGTCGGTAGCTGGGATGCGGTATTCGACTTATCGGACAAGGATACCGGAGGCAATGCCATTGCAGGCAATGTGGCTGCAATCGATTGCAAAAATACTTTGATACGTAGCGAATCGCGTCTGGTAGCGGCGGTAGGGCTGGAGGACGTGATCGTCGTCGAGACGCCGGATGCACTTTTGGTGATGAAGCGCGGCGATAGTCAGCGGGTACGCGAGGCGGTGGAGGCGGTGAAAGCAAAAGGCGGTCGCGAGCATATCGAGCATCGCACCGTGCGCAGGCCCTGGGGTAGTTATACCGTGCTTGAGGGGCACAACGCCGGCTACAAGCTCAAACGTATCGATGTGAAACCGGGACAAGCACTAAGTTTACAGAGACATGCCAAGCGTTCCGAACACTGGGTGGTGGTTTCAGGGGTTGCTACGGTTACCAACGGCGAGAAACAGTTCGAAGTGGATGCCAACGAGAGCACCTATATTCCAATCGGAACCATGCACCGCCTGGAAAACCGAAGCAGCGAGCCGCTACAGATTATCGAGGTGCAGGTGGGAAAATATCTGGGCGAAGACGACATTGAGCGCTTCGATGATATTTACAGGAGGGGAATGGCATGAAGGGAATCATTCTCGCAGGTGGTTCCGGCACCAGGCTCCATCCGATTACACTGGCAGTCAGCAAACAGTTGATGCCGGTCTACGACAAGCCGATGATCTACTATCCGCTCTCCACACTGATGCTGGCCGGTATTCGCGATATTCTGATCATCTCCACCCCGCACGATCTGCCGCTCTTCGAACGTCTTCTGGGCGATGGGGCTGATTGGGGATGCTCGTTTTCGTATGCGGTGCAGCCGGAACCGAAAGGATTGGCCGAGGCCTTTACCATTGGCCGGGAGTTCGTCGGAAATTCTTCTGTTTCACTCATTCTGGGTGACAATATCTTTTTTGCTCAGGGGCTGCCGAAACAGTTGCAGTCGGCAGCGGAACGTGTCGATGGAGCAACCGTTTTCTGTTATCAGGTAACCGATCCGGAGCGGTATGGCGTTGCCGAACTGGATACAGAGTGGCGTGTACTTTCTCTGGAAGAGAAGCCAAAGCGTCCCAAGTCGCGCTGGGCTGTGACCGGCCTCTATTTCTACGATAATTCGGTGCTGGATATTGTGGATGCCGTTAAACCATCGGCACGCGGTGAATTGGAGATTACTTGTATCAATCGCGAGTACCTGCAGCAGGGAAAGTTGCATGCGGAGTTGCTGGGGCGCGGCGCTGCCTGGCTCGATACCGGTACGCACGACTCATTGATGGAGGCCTCACAATTCGTCGAGGTGATTGAGCGAAGGCAGGGGATGAAAATCGGTAGCCCCGAAGAGGTGGCCTGGCGTATGGGTTATATTGATAATGCACAGCTGCTGAAGCTGGGGAAAGCCTTAAAGAAAAACGAGTATGGCCATTACCTCGAATCGTTGCTGGAAAATTTCTGATGGCATATCGACCGCGTTCGCTGCTGGTTACCGGTGGAGCCGGGTTTATAGGCTGTAATTTCGTTCGCTACATATTGGAAACAGATTCCAATATAAAAATCATAAATCTTGATGCGCTAACTTATGCGGGCTCATTGGGAAACCTCAAGGGGTTGCCAGACGAGTCGCGTCATGCCTTTGTGCAGGGTGATATTTGCGATCGCGCCTTGCTTGATCGTTTGTTGCGCGAGCATGAAATCGACACCATTGTCCATTTTGCAGCTGAGAGTCATGTCGATAACTCCATTGCCAGTCCGGAAGTGTTCGTGAGCACCAATGTGCTTGGCACCTTCACACTGCTCGAGGCTGCTCGTAGCTACTGGCAGACGGAGAGGGGGTGGAACGCAAATGAGTGCCGTTTTCACCACATCTCCACCGACGAGGTGTACGGCACGCTGGCGTCCGATGATCCCGCTTTTTCCGAAATCACTCCCTATGCTCCGAATTCGCCCTATTCGGCCAGCAAGGCCGGATCCGACCATCTGGTACGCGCCTGGTTTCACACCTACAAATTGCCGGTGACAACGAGTAATTGTTCGAATAACTACGGGCCGTTTCAGCATGCAGAAAAGTTTATCCCCACGGTGATCCGCGCCTGCTTGGAGCAGAAGCCCATTCCTGTTTACGGCGACGGCAGCAATATCCGCGACTGGCTCTATGTGCGCGACCACTGTTCGGGCGTCGACAGCGTCGTTCGCCGTGGCAAACTGGGAGAGACCTACAACATCGGAGGCATCAACGAGTGGAAGAATATCGATATTTGCCGGCTGATTTGCCGTTTACTCGACGAGTATCGCCCTGAGGACGCACCACATGAAAAATTAATCTCATTCGTCAAGGACCGTCCCGGGCACGACTGGCGTTATGCCATCAATGCCGGGAAAATGAGTAGCGAACTTGGCTGGAAGCCAGCCGAGTCTTTCGAGAGTGGCATTCGTAAGACAGTGGAGTGGTATTTGGAGCAGGCAGACTTTTGATTTCACTGTGCTTGACAGTACCTGTCACCCCATGTTGTATGCGCGTTCATATGATGAACGCACCAAGATTTGACGATACGACAAGCTACGGGCTACTGAAAAGGCTGGAAGAAAATCCGAGCCTATCGCAACGTGAACTCGCCAGGCAGTTGGGAGTCAGTCTAGGTAAGGTAAATTTTTGTCTGAAAGCTTTGGTAGAAAAAGGTTCCCTAAAAGTCAGGAATTTCCGGAACAATCAAAATAAGCGCGCATATGCCTATCTTCTTACACCTAGGGGTTTAGAGGAGAAAGCGAGGCTTACCGTGGCTTTTCTTCGTATAAAAACTGCTGAATATGAGCAGTTGAAAGCTGAGATTGAGGCCCTGAAAGATGATGTTAAACGCGAAGGGCTACCACTGAATACAGAATGAATAATATTTGGCTTTGCACCAACTCAGGCGCGCCTATGAACTTTTGTGGCATGCACAGGAGAGATGATCTCTTACCATCCTTTTATGGTGGTCTATGAGAATATTAGTTACAGGTGGAGCCGGTTTGTTGGCCATGAACTGGGCAGTGCTGAAATATCAGAAGAATTCGCTTTGTCTGTTAACTC
The DNA here is from genome assembly GCA_050302175.1 of Mariprofundaceae bacterium. Lineage (GTDB taxonomy): Bacteria > Pseudomonadota > Zetaproteobacteria > Mariprofundales > Mariprofundaceae > JBNLAN01. The sequence continues at coordinate 99,773 of JBNLAN010000009.1, forward strand.
ATTCCAGACAGGTCAATATGGCTGGTGTTGAATCGCAATGCGTTCCTCTTGATGAACGCACCTTGTTAACACGTCAATTTGCCCAGTGGATGCCGGACTTGGTGATACATACGGCAGGGATGACCAATGTCGATGCTTGTGAAAAGGATCGGGAACAGGCGATGTACGTTAACGGAGCTCTGGCCGGCCATGTGGCATCTGCTGCGGCTGCCTGCGGCTGCCGCCTGGTCCACATTTCGACGGATCATCTTTTTTCAGGAGATACGCCAAGTGTCGACGAAAATGAAGTGCCGGCACCGGTGAATGCCTATGGCGTCAGCAAGCTGCACGGGGAGCAGAGTGTGCTGGAAGCCAAGTCGGATGCCTTGGTGATTCGTACCAATTTTTATGGATGGGGACACCGTCATCGCCGATCCTTCTCCGACTGGATCATCACCTCGTTGCGGCAGGGGCGGGAAATTACAGTGTTTGATGATGTCTACTATACCCCGATTCTTATTGATGACCTGGTGAGCACCGTGCATCAACTGGTGGATTTGAATGCTTCCGGTATTTTTAATGTTGTCTCGGATGAGAGGGTGTCGAAGTACGATTTCGCATTGGCATTGGCAAAAGAGTTCGGTTTGGATAGCAATCTCGTTGTCAGGGGTAGTCTTTCGGATGTGGAGCTACAGGCTGTCAGGCCCAAAGATATGTCGCTCAGTAATCGCAAGGTGGTCGAATTGCTAGGGCGGCGTTTGGGGAGTATTAATGATGGTGTGCACCAATTGCGCCTGAGTGAGAATCGTCAAATTGAATTGGAAAATGCATTAATGGATTAATTTGGAGTAAACATGTCTATATTTGATGGGAAATCTGTATTGGTAACAGGAGCTACGGGCTCATTTGGCAAGCGTTTCGTGAAAACACTGCTGGAGAAACATAAGCCGGAGAGGCTGGTGGTTCTTAGCCGCGACGAGTTGAAACAGTTTGAAATGCAGCAGCAGATCAGCGCGCCGAATCTACGCTATTTTCTGGGCGATGTGCGCGACAAAGAGCGGCTATACAGGGCATTCGATGGGGTGCAGATCGTTGTTCATGCCGCTGCTATGAAGCAGGTGCCGGCATCGGAATACAATCCGATGGAGGCGATCAAGACCAATGTCATCGGCGCTGAAAACATTGTCAATGTCTGCATCGATCAGGAAGTTGAGCGGGTGATCGCGTTGAGTACCGATAAGGCTGCGAACCCAGCCAATCTGTATGGGGCGACGAAACTCTGTTCTGATAAATTGTTCGTTGCTGCGAATGCATTGTCTGGCAAGCATCGTACCAAATTCTCTGTTGTTCGTTACGGTAATGTGCTTGGCTCCCGGGGTAGTGTAGTTCCATTTTTTATGAAACTAAGGGAAAGAGGGGTTTTGCCGATTACCGACGAGCGGATGACCCGTTTCTGGATCACCTTGGGGCAGGGTGTCGATTTCGTGATCAGTTCGATGGAGATGATGCATGGCGGAGAGGTGTTTATACCGAAAATCCCCAGTATGAACATCATGGATGTTGCCAAAGCTGTTGCACCGGAATGTAAGACGGAAGTGATTGGTATTCGTCCCGGTGAAAAGCTGCACGAGATTATGATTACCCAGGATGATGCGATGAATGTCGCGGAGTTTGACGATCGTTATGTGATCCAGCCAGCTTCCGAATGGTGGGACCAGAATGAGTATATGACATCAACAGGCGCGAAGCGTGTCAAAGACGGTTTCCAGTACAGCAGTGATCTGAATCATGAATGGTTGTCTGTCGATGGATTGCGTGCGCTGCTGGAGCGGGAAGCCATCGAACTATGATCCCATATGGAAAACATTTTCTCGATGAGGAGGATCACCAGGCGGTGATGAAGGTGCTGCAGGGCGATAGCCTGACGCAAGGGGATGAAGTGGGGCGCTTTGAGCAGGCGGTAGCCGATTTCACGGGCGCCCGCTATGCCGTTGCCGTGTCGAGTGGAACGGCGGCACTCCATCTGGCCTGCCTTGCGGCGGATGTTGGCGCTGGAGATCGGGTGGTGACATCGCCCAATACGTTTGTAGCGTCGGCAAACTGCGCTTTTTATGCGGGCGGAACGCCCGAGTTTGCTGATATCGATCCCGGGACGCTCAATATGTCGCCGGAGATGCTGGATCAGAAGTGCAGGGAACTGGGAAAGGTGAAGGTGGTGATTCCAGTCCACTTCGCCGGTTTGCCTTGCGACATGAAAGCCATCAGTGATATCGCCAGAGCCCACGGTGCCATGATTATCGAGGATGCCTGTCATGCCTTGGGCGGCGAGTTTCCCGACGGCGCACGTGTGGGTAGTTGCGTTTGTTCGGATATGACGGTTTTCTCCTTTCACCCGGTCAAGCATATTGCAGCCGGCGAGGGAGGCATGGTGACTACCAATAGCGAGGCGATCTATCACCATCTGCTCCGTCTGCGCAGCCACGGCATCAATAAGGGTGACGATCCGTTTATCAATCGACCCAATGCATTAGACAATAGCGGGTTGGTCAACCCCTGGTATTACGAGATGCAGGAGCTGGGTTTCAATTTCCGCATCACCGATATCCAGTCGGCACTGGGAGCCTCGCAGATGAAGAAGCTGGATCGTTTTGTCGATTTCAGGCGCCGATTGGCCATCCGTTATGATGAGGCGTTTGGTGGTATGAAGTATGTCCGTTCTGCCCAGCCTTCTGGGCGTGAACGAAATGCTCATCACCTGTATGTATTGCGCATTGACTTTGCGGGCCTTGGCATGAGCCGTGCCGCATTCATGATGGCGCTTCGGGATCGGGGTGTCGGCAGTCAGGTTCACTATATTCCTGTGCCAGCCCATCCGTTCTATGAAGCAATGGGTCATGATATGAAACTCTATCCGAATACGGTCAACTACTATGAAGAAGCGATGAGTATTCCTTTGTATTATGGCCTTACCGAAAGAGAGCAGGCATTGGTAATTAATGCTGTTCGGGACTTGGCCACATGAAAATCGGTTTGGGAACAGTCCAGTTTGGCGTTGACTATGGAATTTCAAACGCTGCGGGGAAGGTTATGGCTGAGGATGTCCAGGACATCCTCTCCTATGCTGCCACACGGGGAATAGATATTCTGGATACCGCGCATACCTATGGTTACAGCGAAGAGGCAATTGGCAACAGCGGAATGAGCAGCCAGTTCAGGATTGTGACAAAGACCCCTCTTTTTAAGGACGCGTCAGTTTCTGCAGAGGATGTAAAGCGCCTTGAAAGAGAATTTAGCCAGTCCCTAAAAAAACTTAAAAGGCCATCTATATACGGGCTTTTGGTGCATCACGCCGAAGATATTCTCCGCCCGAACGGAGAACGCTTGATTGAAAAAATGAGTGCCTTGGTGGAGTCGGGCAAGGTTGAAAAGATTGGTGTTTCGCTCTATTCAACTGACGATATGGAAAGCGTCCTAGATATTTTTGTGCCTGATATTATTCAGCTCCCGCTTAATGTTTTTGACCAAGACAAGCTGTCTGACGGAACTTTGCAAAAGTTGAAGGATATGGGAGTGGAAGTGCATATCAGATCCGTCTTTTTGCAGGGGCTTCTTTTGATGAGGGCGGAACAGTTGCCTCCATTTTTTGCCCCAATCCGCCCGCATTTGGAAAAGTATCATGCTTTTCTTTCAAAACATGGTCTCTCGCTCTTGCAAGGCGCACTCAAGTTTGTACTGCAAGCTCCCGTTATTGACCATGTGATACTGGGTGTTTGCACCCGCAAGCAACTGGAGGAAATTGTTTTAGCGGAAAGCAGTATGCCTGTATCTTACCTGGACATGTCCGAGTTTGCGCTAACTGATGAAAATTATATCAACCCGTCCAAATGGAAGGTTTAGAGGAAATTATATGAGAATTGATCAATCTTTAGCTTTGCTGGAGAGAGCCAAGAAGGTGATACCTTCGATGACCCAGACTTTTTCAAAAGGGCCGAACCAATGGGTTCGCGGTATTTCACCACATTACCTTACAAGAGGTGAGGGCGCATGGGTCTGGGATGTTGACGGTAACCGCTATCTGGATTACCTGATGGCTCTGGGGCCGATCACACTTGGGTATGGGTGTTCGGAAGTGGATGAGGCGGTGAAGGCGCAGGTATCCGACGGCGCCGTATTTAGCCAGATGCACCCTTTGGAAGTGGAGGTTGCTGAGCTTCTTGTTGATCTTATTCCTTGCGCTGAAATGGTTCGCTTTGCAAAGAACGGCTCGGACGTAACCACAGGTGCCGTTAGGGCAGCAAGAGCATATACCAAACGGGATCGTATTTTGTTCTGTGGCTACCACGGTTGGCATGACTGGTATATTGGAACGACCACGAGAAACAAAGGTGTTCCCGATGTGGTCAGTGCTTTATCAGATACGTTTACTTACAACGATCTGGATTCTCTGGAGGCACTCTTCAAACAGTATCCGGATGATGTTGCTGCAGTAATCATGGAACCCATTGGTGTTGAGATGCCCAAGAATGGTTTTCTTGAGGGAGTGCGAGATATCTGCACCCGGCATGGGGCGCTTCTGATTTTCGATGAAATCGTAAATGGATTCCGTGTCAGGCTTGGTGGGGGGCATGAATATTTTGGCGTCATGCCAGATATGGCCTGTTTCGGTAAAGGTATGGCCAATGGCTTACCGCTTTCCGCTGTCGTTGGGCGTAAAGCGGTGATGCAGGAGTTCGACGAAATCTTTTTCTCCGGAACATTTGGCGGCGAGGTGTTATCTCTGGCCTCTTGTAAGGCAACAGTTGAATTTATGAAAAGGGAGCCGGTGATCGAGCATCTCTGGAAAGCTGGCGAAGAGCTTTCAGGAATCATTCAAGGTCACGTTGAAAAATTGGATATCGGTAAGGATGCATTGTTGCTTGGGTTGCCGGTTCGGTCGGTTTTGGCTTTTCCACATAAAGATGAAAAACAGAGCTATATGATGCGTACGTACATTATGCAGGAGTGTGTGAAACGCGGGCTGCTCTATTTCTGCAGTCATATACCGTGCTATGCCCATAAGGAAGAGGAGCTGGCATTCACCAGAGGTGTCCTGGATGAGGTGTTCCCTCTCGTCGCTGAAGCCATTCATAACGGGGACGTGGAGAAACGTCTGGAAGGTAAATGTGTGGAAGCTATTTTCAGGAAGGCGTGATTGAAAGTTCTGACTGTATTTGATGCCGGAGTTGGAGTTGGGGCCGGGCATCAGAAGCGCTGCCAGATTCTAGCAAAGGAATTAGAGAAGGAGGGTGTGGAAACGCTACTGATTGCTGGCGGAGGATTACAGCAGGCGGGGATGGCAGTTACGATGACTCCGGGAAAAACGTTTGTTTGCTTCGCTATGGAATTTGTCCGTGATTTTGCCGTGCAGAACGAGTGTCAGCTGGTGCTTTTTGATGTAGTACATCAGCAGACCCATAAGGCGCTTCGAGATTTCACAGTTGGGGTGCAGGCTATGTCGGCTGACGGGCTACTTGTCGGCCTGATTGACTCCTTTGGTGCCGAATCTTTGCGAACGTGCTTACCGGAATTACATTGGGATGTCATTATTGCTCCCTATGTCGGGGAGGAAGATGACGATAGTGGCGTTGGGTTAAAGTTGTTCGGACCCGGTTATTTCCCGCTTGACCTGGATATTGCGGAAATGCGTCCGCGGCAGTTGCGAGACCCTGCAACGCGAGTGCTGATTACGCTGGGAGGCAGCGACCCCAGTCGGACGAGCCTGAAAAGCATACGAGCTCTGCAAAGTCTTGATGTTCGGGGATTGGAAATCCGTTGTGTAGTCGGTCCATATTTCGATGAGTCATTGCAGCAGGAACTGGCGCAATCCGTAGCTGAGGACGATCGATTTAAGCTGGTGCATTCACCTCCGGATTTAACTAGCTACTTTAAATGGTGCGATGTTGCTATATCAGCTTCTGGGCTGACCAAATACGAGTTGGCGGCAGCTGGAGTGCCAGCAATTCTTATCTCTTTGAACAAGTTGCATCATGAGATTAACAAAATATTTATGCGAGCTGGATCAGCAATTGATATTGGTATTGCAGATGAGGTTGACGATGTGCGTATTGCCGACGCGATGAAGCGTCTGCTGGGGAATTTCGGGTTGCGTAAAATGTTGTCATCAAATGGGCAGCGCTTGGTGGACGGACAAGGTCTTGCATGTATAGTTTCGAGCCTGATTCGATTGATGGGCAATCAGATGAAAATGGAGAATATGTGATGAAGAAATATGCCTTATCTGAATATAAGTGTCCCGCCGGGAAAGGGAAACTTGTGCTGGAGGCGGCGGGTTCTTCTGACGTCGAAATTCGAGAAGGGATATTAAAGTCTGAAGGAGGTCTGCAGTTTCCGATCCGGGAAGGTATCCCTGACTTTACTTACCCTGAGACGTTAGTGGGTTCCGATGCCAAATTTCGCGAAGACTATGATCGCATGGCGGATGAGATATATGACAACTCCATGGACTGGCTGTTCGATCTGTTTTACGTCGAGGAAACTGATATTCGCGAAAAAATGATCGATCTTCTTGAACTTCGTCCTGGTTTCAGGGTTCTGGAGATCGGTTGTGGTACAGGTCGAGATTCGGTACATATAGCTCGACGCTTGAACTCAGGGCAGTTCTTTGCACAGGATCTTTCTGCGGGAATGCTTGGGAAGTGCCGTGAACGAATGGAAGCTGATGATGGGATTTCCAATAGCGATTTGGATATCGAATATTTTATTGGCAATGCATCATATCTGCCTTTTCCGGACAACTATTTTGATGCGGTGTTTCACTTTGGCGGACTTAATGAGTTTACAGAAGGTAAAAAGGCACTGGAAGAGATCAGTCGCGTAGTGCGGACTGGTGGTAAGGTGGTTGTAGGAGATGAGTCTGTTGCTCCATGGCTACGTGAGCGTGAATATGGGAAACTGCTGATCAATAATAATGCTTTGTGGGGGCACCATGTACCACTGGAGATACTCCCTGAAGATGCCTGGAACGTATGCCTGCGCTGGGTTCTCGGCAATGCATTTTATGTGATTGATTACGAAGTTGGAGATGGGTTGCCGCCGGCAAATTTTGATCTGATGCACAAGAGTCCCCGGGGAGGAAGCTGCAATACGCGTTATTTTGGTCAACTTGAAGGGGTAACTCCTGAGGCCAAAGCGCTGGCTTGGGATGCAGCTCAGCACTCCGGGAAAAGCATGCACGAATGGCTAGAAAATACTGTTCGTCAGGCTGCTCAGTTGGAATTGAAAGATAAAGCTAATTAATATTGAAAGGATTCTGGAGAGGATGTGATGAGTAATTCAGAGGTATTGCCACCACAGGCAGGAGAGTGGGCTGACTTTGCAGTCGAACGTAGCAACACCAATTATCCGAAGTGGCCTAATGAGGTGATGGTCAAAATGATCTTTGGCAGCTATCTGGGTGAGTCGATTAAACCGCAGCCAAATGGTAAGGTGCTGGATGTTGGCTGTGGGTTTGGCAACAATCTGCGACCGTTTCTTGATATGGGATGTGAATGCCACGGTATTGAAATACATCCGGATATGGTCAAGGTCGCTAATGAGGTGATTTCCGGGTGGGGATATGAAGCCAATGTGCAGACAGGTTCTAATCGCGCCCTGCCCTACGAAGACAATAGCTTTGATCTGTTGATCTCTATCAATGCTCTCCATTATGAAGGCAGCGAAGAGAATATTGAAGCGGCTCTGCACGAGTTCCACCGTGTGCTAAAGCCGGGTGGAGGACTCTATATTTCCACTGTTGGTCCTGAGCACGAGATTTTCCAGCGAGCCCGGCCACTTGGGCATCATCGTTACAGGGTTCAGGACTGGGACTTTAGAGACGGGCAGGAGTTTTTCTTTTTCGATAATGAAAACTATCTGAAGCTTTACTGCGAGAAACATTTCCCTCATGTCGAAGTAGGAAAGGTTGTTGAAAACCTGATGACACTTCAGGTTGGTTTCCTGACTGCTGCCTGTAAAAAATAGCTGTATGAAAGTTGCGATCATGCAGCCAACCTGGCTGCCATGGCTGGGCTATTTCGACCTTATCGATCAGGCTGACAGGTTTGTTTTTCTTGATACTGTACAGTTTGAGAAGCAGACGTGGCAGCAACGTAACAGGCTTAAAAGTTCTGGTGGATTGGGATGGATAACCGTTCCGGTTTTTATAAAAGGCCAGTTTGGGCAGTCTATTGCAGATGTGCAGATTGATCGCAGGAAGTTTCCTTCCAAGCACCTCCGCACGATTCGGCAGAATTACTCTAGGGCAGTCTATTTCAATGAATATATTGACGAGTTTTCAGATTTGCTTGAAGAAGGTGACTGGCACTCCCTTTGCGAGCTGAATATTGCTGTCATTGACTGGTTGTGTGAAAAGTTTGGGATAGAGACAGAACTTCTGCGAGCTTCGCAAATGAAAGCGAACGGGAAAAGAAGTGAGCGCCTTGTAAGTATTTTGAATGAATTTGGCTCCAATGACTACCTCTCACCTATGGGGTCTCTGGAATATCTGCAGGAGGATCGTGAACTGTTTGAAAAGAGCAGAGTATCGATCAGCTTTCAGAATTACGTTCATCCTGAGTATCAGCAGTTATATCCACCTTTTCTGGCTGGAGCATCAGCCCTTGATTTGCTGTTCAATGAAGGATTAAACAGCTTACAGATTATTCGCTCCGGACGTGATTTGCCAATTCCTGCCGCTGAGTTGATGGATTGAACGCATGAAAATTGGTCAGCACACAATTGGCAAAGACTCTCCCTGCTACATTATCGCCGAGCTTTCCGGCAATCATAACCAGAGTTTTGAGCGTGCCGTGGAGTTGGTCTACGCTGCCAGAGAGGCAGGTGCCAATGCGATCAAGCTGCAGACCTATACACCCGATACCATTACCATCAATTGCGATAGTGATCTGTTTAGGTTAAAGGGGACCCTTTGGGAAGGACAGACTCTTTATGATATCTATCAAAGTGCTTATACCCCGTGGGAGTGGCAGCCAAAACTTAAGCTCATTGCCAATGAGTTGGGAATGGACTGTTTTTCATCGCCGTTTGACTTTTCTTCTGTGGATTTCCTGGAGGAGATGGGTGTCCCAGCATACAAGATTGCCTCATCTGAACTGATTGATGTACCTCTTCTGAATAAAGTTGCAGCTACAGGTAAGCCGGTTATTATTTCTACAGGCATGGCAACGCAGAAGGAGATTGAGGAGGCGTTGGCTTGTTTCAGGCGTGTCGGAGTTGAAGATTTGGTACTGCTGAAATGTACAAGTGCCTACCCGGCTAATCCTGCGGATATGAATTTAAGGACAATTCCGGATATGGCGAACATCTTTGGCACACTAGTTGGTTTGTCTGACCATTCGCTGGGTATTGAAGCTCCTGTAGCTTCTGTGGCACTCGGAGCAGTTGTTATAGAGAAGCATATGACACTGCGTCGTGCTGATGGCGGGCCGGATGCAGCCTTTTCACTTGAACCCGAGGAGTTCCGGGCTATGGTGGATGCAGTGCGGATAACCGAGCAGGTGCTGGGCTCGATACGCTATGGAGCGACAGAGGCTGAAAGTATCGCTGTTGAGTGTCGTCGTTCCCTGTTTGCAGTTGCCGATATCCAAGAGGGTGAAAAGCTGACGGAAGAAAATGTCCGAAGCATTCGTCCTGGTTACGGCCTGCCTCCTTCCGATTACACTGAGGTAATCGGTCGTAAGGCGGGCTGTTTCATTAAGCGTGGCACCCCACTAGCCTGGGAATTGATTGATTAATATGTCAGCGGCAGATGGCGAAACTCTTCTAAAGGCTTGTGAATCGGCTCTTTCCGGTTTTTACGATGTGGATCATGCAGTGCTGACCGGTAACGGTACTGTAGCACTTTCTATCGCTTATAGGCTGATGCCCGAGGGGCGCAGTAAAGTACTTCTTCCTTCGGTCGTTTGTCCCAATCTCATTTATGCGGCCCAGTATGCAGAGAAAGAAGTGGCATTTGCGGATGTGCTTGCAGATGATGCGACGATCGATCCGGATGCTGTAGCGCATGTACTGGCAGATGGTCCTGATATCGGGGTGGTCGTCGCGGTACACCTATATGGGCATGCTGCACGCATGGATGCTCTCAGGGATATTTGCAGGGAGCATAACGTCCTGCTAATCGAAGATGTCGCTCAGGCAATGGGAGGGCGGGATGCCAAGGGGCGCCTTTTAGGTACAATGGGGGATTGTGCCGTTGCCTCTTTTGGACATACAAAAATTTTAGAGACCGGTGGTGGTGGAGCAATTATAACCGGCAAAGAATCGCTTGCACGAAAAGCAACTGAAATTGCAACTGAAATAGGGCCTGAAAAATCGGGGTTGGAGCATCTTCATGCTTGTTACCGGCGACTCTTTTATGCGATCTGGCATTCCGGTCAGGAGGATGCCCGTTTTTACCGGATGTTCGAAGGATTTGGTGCTTACTTTGCAGATATGTATCTCTACCGGATGGAGCCTGAATTGGCGGGTCAAATCGTGGCAGCTATGGATGAATTGCCCGAGCTGATTGATCACCGTCGAAAGCTGGGGTCTCTCTATACACATGCGTTGGAGCAGTTGCCCGGTGTGAAATTGTTTTCAGTTACGGATGGTATTGTGCCTTGGCGTTTCTCTTTTTTGGTCGATGCCGAAAACCGGGATGCGCTACTGGAACATATCCGGAATGCCGACTTCGATGCCTCGTCTTGGTATCCATGCGTTGCCAACTGGTTCACTCCGGCATCCGGATCTGGGGAGCGCTACCCTGTTGGCAGCCGAATCGAGAAGGAAATTATCAATCTCTGGGTAGATCCGACCTATTCAATTGTTAGAGTCGAAGCGCTAGTGGCAACTATCCGGGAATATTACGAGGCAGCTTGACCGTTGTTGGCCTGCCGAATACGACTGGGCGTGGTATGATTGGATGTCATACTACCCTGGCGCCTAAAGATTCCTTTGGTCATACTATGGTACGAGAGGAGGAGAAGTCTGATGAGTAAAATCGTTTTGTTCGGGTGTGGCCAGATGGCAGAGATCGCCCATGTGTTTATCGAACATGATACTGACCATGAAGTTGTGGCATTTTGTGTTGACCGCGAGCATATTCAGGAGAAGGAATTTCGCGGTCTTCCCGTCGTGGCTTTTGAAGAGGTGGAGCAACGCTATCCGCCATCCGACCATCAGATGTTTATCTTGCTCGGTGCCAGGGAGACCAACCGCCTGCGCGAGAGGAAATACAATGAAGCTAAAAGCAAAGGGTATTCCTTCATCAGCTACGTTAGCTCCAAAGCGACTATTTGCCCCGAGAGCCATATTGGCGAAAACTGTTTGATTCTGGAAAATAACGTGATTCAGCCTTTTGCGAGTATCGGCGATAACTGCGTTTTATGGAGCGGCAATCACATCGGACACCACAGTTCAATCCGTGATCACTGCTATCTCGCTTCCCACATTGTGGTTTCCGGTCGAGTGACGGTACACCCGTATTGCTATCTGGGCGTTAACGCCACCATTCGAGACGGTATCGAGATCGCACCGAGTACCGTGGTCGGGGCAGGGGCTTTGATTATGAAACCAACTGAAGAGGGTGCAGTTTATATGGGCCTGCCAGGGCGTAAAGCACCTATGAAACACACAGACGTTGATTTGCCTTGATGGGATTATTGAAAAAATGAAATGGAAAAAACTTGGTAGAATATTCAATCCTGAGGCGATGTCAGTCGACTGGGTGAGGCGTCATGGCATGTTGCCGATTGCAGATCATATTCGAGACGATTTATTTCGTGTCTATTTTTGCAGCAGGGATGAAGAAGGGCGCTCTATGGTTGGATATATCGAGATTGATATTCGTGATCCCCATAATATCCTGAAAGTGAGCGAAGAACCGGTGTTTCGTTTCGGGCCGCTAGGACACTTTGATGATAATGGCGTATCGCCTTCATCTATTGTCAATGTCGATGGTCGAAAATACTTGTATTACATCGGATGGAAGCCTCGAAGTACTACCCGGTTTGGTTTGATCGGAGGGCTTACTATAAGTGACGATGGCGGAGAAAATTTCCAACGGGTCTCTAACGCTCCAATTCTCCGGTGTACTGATAAAGAGCCTGTGACAATTTTGACCGCGCCGTTCGTGATTCGAGATGATGGTTTATGGCGCATGTGGTATGTATCGGGCGTCAAGTGGATTAATCCGGATCTGCCTGTTTACAACATCAAACATGCAAGTTCCGATGATGGGGTGAATTGGGAACAGAGTGGCGTAGTCTGTATCGACAACCGTGATGATGAGACATCGCTAGCCAGACCATGTGTCCTGAAAGAGGATGGTATTTATAAAATGTGGTATTCCTACAAATATAAGGGAAACCCTTACCGAATCGGTTATGCAGAGTCGGAAGATGGTATTGCGTGGGAACGTAAGGATGACGATGCCGGAATTGACGTATCAGAGAGCGGGTGGGACTCAGAGATGGTTGAGTATGCATATGTATTTAATCACAAAGGCGAGAAATATATGCTGTATAATGGCAACGGCTATGGAAAGAACGGCTTTGGTCTTGCTGTTCTTGAAAGTAGTGTAGGAGAGTCAAGGTGAAGCGGATTGCGATCATTCCCGCCCGTGGTGGAAGTAAACGTATCCCGAACAAAAACATCAAATTTTTTCACGGGAAACCGATAATTTCCTATGTGCTAGAAACTGCGAAGGCATCGGGATTGTTTGATAAAATTCACGTTTCAACTGACTCTCAGGAGATTAAACAGGTGGTGGAGTCTCTCGGGTTTCCGGTCGATTTCCTCCGTCCTGATTCACTGGCTGATGATTACACGCCGATTATGCCGGTTCTCAGATTTGTGCTGGATGAGTATGAACAAAGGGGCGAAAAGTTTGACGTCGCTTGCATGTTAATGGCTACCGCCCCACTTCTGGAGGCATCGGATATTGTTGCAGCCTATGATATTTTTAATGCTGGTGGCGGTGATTTACCGGTACTTGGGGTAACAGAATATCCGGCACCTATCGAATGGGCTTTTGAGAGAGACGATGACGGTCGTCTGATTCCGGTCGCGCCGGGAAAATTTTCGATCCGGTCCCAGGATATTGAAAAGAAATATTATGATGCAGGCTGTTTTTGCATGCTTCCCGCAGCCCGGATACAAGCGTCGGAAGGGGCCGGAGATGACTCCTCATTTCGGGGGTATGTTCTTCCTAAGACAAAGGCCGTAGATATAGATGATGAAAATGACTGGGCTTTTGCGGAAGCAATTTATGCCCGGCGACTCTGAACGGGGGCAAGCAAAGCATCATCATGAAGATTCTTGCATACGAATCGGAGGCATTTGCTGAAGCCTGGAGCTATTTGTGGGGGAAGGATTCGTTTCAGCACGCCCTCTACACTCCGAAACAGGCCGCTTATTACGACGCGTACCGGGAGTCTGTTCATTTCGAAAACGCCTCTTTCGTAGTGATATATAAAGAAAAACCGGTGTGCGGGATGCTTCTTACTTTGGAAAGGAGTGATTCAAAGCTGGAACTCTCTTACTATGGTCTGCCGATCCTTTACCTTTGCGATGTTTCTTCAGACATGGCCCACTCACAGCTGCTTTACAAGCTTGTAAGGGATTATCTGGCATCGTTAATAGGTGAAGGCAATGAGGTAAACGTAGTGTTCAGAGAACCTGAAGACCACGCAGAGCTTTCGGCCCCGGGAAGGTATTTCCTCGAATCGGGGGGGGCTTTCAACACCCATGTGACACAGATGATTGATCTGGCTCAGGATACTGCAACCTTACGAAAGGGATTACGAAAGAGTTACAAAAGCCTTGTTTCATGGGGAGAGAAAAATCTCAATATGCTTGTGGCCGATCGGGAGAGTGTGGATTCATCTCTGATTTCATCTTTCCGGGAACTTCATGTCATGGTTGCCGGAAAAGAGACCCGGTCGAAAGAGACATGGGCCGCCCAGCAGCAGATGATCGAGGCGGGTGAGGCATTTGCTATTTTTGCATGGATGGATAAAAAGCTGGTTTCTGCAGCACTGTTTCCCCATAGCAACCGGTATTGTTTTTATGGTGTCAGCGCCTCGGACCGTTCCCTGTTTGACAAGCCATTGTCGCATGCCGTTCTATGGAAGGCTATTCATTATGCGAAAGAGATCGGATGTCGGCATTTCGAGATGGGAGAACAGTGCTACTACCTTTCACCGGATGCTTCGGAGCAGGCCAGGAAAGAGTACAATATCAGCAAGTTTAAACGAGGATTTGGAGGCTATCCGAAGATAGTAACTGATATTGTAATCCGGACAACCAAGGCAGCCTGCTTTTCATGAGCTATTTTTTATGGCCGGAAGGAACCTTTAGCAGGTTCGGGCATTTGTTCAGGAGTGCGACAGCTGAAGAAGTAGAGTTTCGCCTCCAGTCAATGTATCCCTCCGGATATCCTGTACTCGTCTCCAGTGGTCGAGCTGCTATCAGGCTTGTCCATTCACTGATGGGTATTTCAAGGGGGGATTGTATAGGTGTCCCTCGATATGCTAGCCACTGTGTCTTGGATGTGGTCGCCAGATCGGCAGCTCCAGTTCTTTATCAGCATCCGGGAACAAGAAAGAGCGATCTGGTTTATCACCCTTGGGGATATCTGAATGCGGGCGAATGGATGAAACCGATCATTGAGGATGCGGTGGACACCTTGCTCGTTCCGGGAAATGACCTGTTCCAAGTGGGGGGGGATTTTGAAATCTGGTCGCTGCCGAAGATACTGGGAACCTCTTCCGGTGGAGTTATATGGTGTCGCGAAGCGAGTGATGCGGAAAGTCTCAGAAGACTACGTTCAGAGTGTTCAGGTGGCTTTGCATTTTGGCTTCTCAGGCAGATGGGACATTTCTGGCATGCGTTACATGTGGCTTGGAGTGGTCTGGAAAGCCATCAGGGAGGAGACTTGGCCGGGATTGTTTGCGCCGAAGTTTTAAATGCGCTGGGGGCACTAGAGGCGTTAATTGAGGAGAGGAAACTCAGATGGACATTGGTCGAGAAGCTGATTCCCGATTGGGCGCATCTCGGAGACGGTCGCCTTCCATGCTGCGTTCCGCTTGAGGTCAAGGAAGAGATCGTGACTTCCCTTTCTGAGCTTGGCTTTTCAGCCGGGTTTCGAATTCTTGAGATCGGTGACTCCTTTCATCGTATATTTGCATTGCCGATTCACCAAGATGTCCCGGAAAGGCTTATCAGGGACGCTTTAGCATTATTTGACGATTGTGAGAAATAATTTGATGGCTGTAACTTTCGATATAGCAAAGAACGAGGATGAGATTCGGGCGGCCTTTAAACTGGCCTGTGACGTTTTTAGCGAAAATGCAAATTCTCAAACTTACCAAAGCGACAAGCAAAGGATATGGGAAAGCGATCCGTATGGAGCAGAAGAGGGGAATTTAGTCCTTGCCAAGTCGGAGAACAGTAAGGTCATCGGTTTGGTAAGAATTGTTCCACGTATGATTTTCAGAGAGGGTGTTTCTCTTCGCGTTGCGGGTTTTAGCAGTGTTTGCCTTTCTCCGGAGTATCGCAATAGAGGGTTGTCCAGGCCATTAATGGAACATGCACTTTGGCACTGTGAACAGAGAGGGTTCGATCTTGCTTTTCTTATTGCCAGAAGGGCGGTGGATCATTATTACAACAAGTTCGGTTTCTGGGGTATATCTTCCTATAATCGGTTGAGTATAAAACTGCCCATTACCTCTCAGCAAAAGAAGCCTGTTCAGCTTTTGGAAATAAGTTTTGACTCGGACACGATTGCTACTCTGAAACAAGCGTATTGGGCTAGTTACAGTAGATGTTTTGGTACGGTGGATCGGGCGTTGGATGAGTACTGGCTATACCTTCGCGACTATATCAAGACAATAACTTCGGTTTCTATGAAGGGTATATATCTGGATCACGCTTTGGTTGGTTATGTGATTGTGGATGAGGAAGGCACTGTTTATGAGATTGCTTATGTAGATGAAGAGGATATCGGCATCGGATCACTTTCCCAAGTGTGCAGAGATGGGGATGAAGAGCTGGTTTTGGAGATTCCACCGGAGCATGCTCTGGTTTCTTGTCTGGCGGAAGAGGATTTTTCTATAAGATATCGTCAGTGCAGTTACGGTGGACACATGATCAAAGTACTTGATTACAAGCGTATGGCGGATTTGTATGCGCAGAGGATGGGTAAGGCCTTTGTTACAAAGAATGCCCATGGGCTTTCATACGAAGAGACCTGTAGACTTGTTGGTGCATACAGCATAGCGATTAACCCGAAAGGATTATCCTTCAATGTCAGTCTTCCGGATCGGTTTTGAAGGATAGCTAATGGGCACACGGAAAGCGTATCTGGCGCATGTTTGTAACCAGATTAATCATGTATCCGATCAGGTAAAAAACTGGTTGGCTAATCAGCCTATATCGATTCTTGATTACGACAGTCTGGCGTTGTCCCGTCGTCTTACGCAAAAAATTGTCGATACAATATACAACCCGATTCTTCGTGCTGTGGCTTGGGATCAGGAAGCACGTCCGGAATCATTTCCTGCGGTAAAACATGTGATGAAGATTGGCGGGATAACGATTGAAACGAGTTCAGGTGAAACTTCTGTTTCAACCAGGCAGGTGGCCAGGCACATCTACGAGTTTTGTCTCCATTGGTTTTACCTTCTCTTCAGGATATTGAAGACATTTTTTGATCGTGGTGGCAGGAGGGAGCTTAAGGCAACTTTATTGTACGGAGTTGGCTCTGAGAATATTTCCGTCGATGGAAATGACCGACGCTTTCTGGAGTATTGTTATAAAGGTCCAATTCGCCCGCTCAATGATGCAGATATACTTATTGTCCAAAGTGTGATGCCTATAAAGGGTACGGAACCAGAAAAAGTATTTTATAGGCGTTTTCCTGAAATCGACCTGCTCGATTTACTTCGCATTGATTGGTGGGAGGGGATATCGCTTCTTTTCGGACATATCCGACTTTTCTTTGTTTATATGTATAAAGTGCTGTCCAATCCTCTGCTTTCCCTGTTGGGAAGGGATATTGCGAATGAGATGTTGATCCGTTGGTTGAATGACAGAGGCGAAATCAAAGATGTTATCATAACCAATTCAAGTTACTCGCGACAGTTTCTATGGATGTATGACTTGCCGGGAAGAAAATATACCCTGCATCAGTTATGGTATTCGATGAATAATAAGCCAATAGTGTATAGATCTGAGCCATTGGAAGCAATTGTGCCGGGTATTTATTGCAACGTATCAGATGAATTGTGGGTTTGGACGGAATCCCAGAAAGAGTATTTTGAGAAGATAATGGTTGGACACAGGTTTCATGTGGTCGGTCCCATTCTATGGTATCTGAATACGGTTTCGGAGCCTTTATCCTCAAAAAAGATCCGGATTGCACTATTTGATGTAACGCCAGTTAATGATGCGTGGGCAAGAAACTATGGCATTATTTATAATTATTACTCTCCGGAGAATATGAGAGTATTTATAAAAGACACTATCGACGTGATTAGGGAAATATTTCACGATCATGATGTTGAAGTTGTTTTAAAACATAAGAGGCCACCTCATTCCATCCATGATGACCGCTATTTTTCACTTATCGAAGGGCTTTTAAGTAAAGTTCCCTATTTTAAGGTTGTCCCGCCCGCTTCAAATATGTTCGAGCTTCTTTCAGGATGTGATATGGCAATTGTCGTCCCCTTTTCGTCACCTGCATACGTGGCCAGCTTTCTTGGGATTCCGGCCATATACTTTGATCCTGTTGAGCTTCTCGATCCTTCATATGAAAGTGACTCGCTGGTTTCTTTTGCATCCGGGAGAAAAGAACTGTCAGATATAATTGAGAGCATTTCTAATAAAAAGATTACTCGGACTTTATCTCAATAACTTTCTGCTGGAACAACTCTTTCTCAGCTACTTTTTTCATCGGTGTGGTTCGGGCACCAATAATGAGGTTGTCCACATCCAGTGCTTTTTCCTGATCGAGTCGCCATATCGGACGTTGTGATTTGGTTTTTTTCAGAAGCCATTCGAGGTTACCTTCGAATTTTCTCAAGAGCACAAAGAGTGGAATCAATAGCGCCCCTCGCAACTGGATAAGTCCGTAGCGGGTTTTAAGAGAGCGGATGGAGAAGTGCCCCCTCTTAATTTTTATTTTTAATACTTCTCCGTTGATGCGGGCATGAAACAGGCGTACCACCCAGTCACGGTATTCGGTTAGATTGATGATAAGATTCTGGATTGGCTCGAAATCAGTGCAGGATAATAAGTAGGCATGCGGATCCTTGATCAGTTGCTGTTCAATTGCCCAGTCATAAAGGCGTGCGCCAGGATAGGGTGTGGCATAGAAGACACCCGGGCTATGTATGCCTGCCTCGGTGATAGAGCTGCAAGTATCCGAGACGGATTCGAAATCTTCACCTACCATACCGACCATCAATGATCCACCCGGATACATCGGTGATGCATCCAGACGCCTGTAAGCATCGATGTTCTCCTGCCGAGTCGTTCGCTTCCAGTAGAGATCGAGAATCTTCTGGCTGCCGGACTCGTAGCCATAGCCGACGGCAATGCAGTTGGTGTTACTTAATGTGTTGATGTTTTCCTCGGTGATGAAGTTGGCACGTGTCGCAGTCTGCCAGAAGCAGTTTGGGAAGTTTTCATTCATCATCGCTGCCAACTCTATGGCCGAACGGCGGTTAGTGAAGACCATCTCCTCGCCGATACCGAAAAGGTTGATGCCGTAGTTGTCGACTAAAAACTGTAGATTTTTGCGAAGATATTCCATGGAGTGTCTTTTAAAACCGACGAACTCCTGTTCATGGATGCAAAAAGTGCATTTGTCCGTGCAACCTCGTGTGGCCATTACAGGAAAGGACCTGACAAAATCAACTTTGTTTGGCCTGTTATTGATTCTGAGATAGTTAGTCAGTTTGCTGAGGAAGGCGGACGAAGTCGCGTAATATTCCATGTCAATTAGGTGGTAGGCAGGGAGGGGCAGATCGTCCATGTGGTCGAAAAAGAGGCGCCCTGGTTTGTGTAGTAGCTTGCCATCCTCGGCCCGATGCGTAACACCGGGGATATCCTGAATGTCGTCAGGGTACCCATCACGGATGGCCTCACTGATTTTCAGGAAAGGAATTTCACCATAGCCATGAACCGTGTAGTCGATGGGAGCATGGGCAAAGAGATTATGATCGTTGCCGGTGACGACCTGCCCACCAACAACCAGAGGTATATCTGGAAATGCCCGCTTGAGCTCTCCGGTCATCTGAAGGATATGTTGATAGGCAGTGATGATGCCGCCGATGCCAATTACGTCTGGTTTGAATTCGCGGCACGTCTCCACTACCCATTCGATGTTGCGTTCTTTGGCATTATCGATCAGCTTCACCTCGAAGCCATTGTTTTCCAGATGTGCAGCGATGTACATTAACCCAATGGGGGGGAAGTAATTGGGAACGGAAGGTCTGGCTGGTGTATAAATCAGGGCAACTTTCATATTGTACAATAATTTAATATTTATTATAAAATGTCTATGGTTTCAATACATAATAAATCTAGGGGAAATGGTTGGATTGTGAAGACGGTTATCTGATCTTGAAGCGTGCTTTCTTTTCGATACCCAATTCTAATTTTCGTACACATGGATAAACAGCGCCAAATCCGTAATTCAGTTCTCTATTTTTTACCTGTGGTAGTCAGTAGCGTGATTCCGCTGATTGTTCTCCCTGTTTATACCCGCTATTTAACACCGGCAGATTATGGTATCTATGCTTTGGCCCAGATATGGGCAACTCTCCTGTCCGGCTTTTTTCAATTTGGTTTAAACTCCTCTTACAATAGAAATTTCTTCAAGTACCGTGAGGTGCCTGAAAGCAATGGGAAATTACTTTATTCTGTTATGTTTTTCTCGCTGATAAGTTCGTCCGTTGGACTTTTGGGCACATATGTTTTCGAGGAGATGGTAGCTGAGTTTCTGACAGGCGATGCTTCTAATGGGCATATTGTGACGATGTTGTTGTTTGCGACTATCGTTACCAGCACCAATGTTTTTTATCTTAATTTTTTTAGGAACTCCGAACATGTTCGTAGGTATGTCCTTTACACTGTCGCGGGGACTATCGGAAATGCCATGCTCGGCATTTTGTTTGTGGTGGTATACAAGGTTGGCGTGATAGGGCTCGCTTATGCTCAGTTGATTGTGGCGTTGGTGCTTTTCGCAATTATGAGCACTTTGTTGATGCGGCGTCTGGTATTCCGGTTTGATATGTTTTTGTTACAAGAGGCGCTGGTAATCGGATATCCAATTACGTTTAAATCGATGTTCGGAGTTGTCAATCAACAGTTCGATAAATATATGCTTGGGCTGTTGGGTACATTAGGCGGGGTTGGCGTTTACACCATTGGTCAGAATATCTCCTACATATCATTTATTTTTATGAATGCATTGCAGAATGTATTTTCTCCACGGGTATATCGGGAGATGTTCGATAATGAAGAGGGTGGGGGAGTATTGGGTCCGTACCTGACTCCGTTCTTCTATCTTGCGATCCTGCCATGCGTGCTGCTGGCACTTTTCAGCGAAGAGGTGGTTTGGTTGCTGCTACCGACGGAATTCCAGGGGTCTGCACCGATTATTACTGTACTTAGTATGTATTACGGACTGATGTTCTTCGGTAAGGTGACACCGCTGCAGTTGATGTATGCTAAACGTGCTGGAATCACTATGTGGTTGTTGGGATTAAGTATTATGTTAAATGTTGCCCTCAATATTCCGTTTATCAAGCTGTGGGGTGCTGTTGGCGCTGCCTGGGCGACGCTATTGGCCAGCGCAACGTCAATAGCGCTGGGTATCTATGTCGCCCAGAAATATTTCAGGATTCATTGGCAATGGATGAAGTTGTCGACGATTCTCTTCATGTTTCTGCTGATTGTCGTAATAGTCACTACCTTACAGAGTATCGGGGTTGGTTACGGTGTCCAGCTATCAGTTAAGCTGTTGTTTCTTCTTGGTTTTATTTTTCTGGGTAACAGAATAGGCATCGTTACACGAGAGAATCTGCATGCGTTGAGAATGACGGTCGGTAGTCTTGCAAGTGGAAAACGGGCAGGAGGACAGTAAATGGAGAAATGGTTGACGTTGATTCGGAAATACCCGTGGATCGATCTCCTCTGGTTCGGCATCTATCGTCTTCGTGTCAAAGTAATGGAGATTGTCTCCGCACTGTGGTTTCGTGGCAAATGCACCGCTATGGGAATTGCTTTTGGACGTCGTGGCCGTGTTTGGGGGGAAGTGCAATCAACAGGCCCCCGGGTAGCTGGATTAGTCTGGGTGATAACCTTTGGATCACAACATGAGCAAATCGATTCCTGTCAATTATCTTACGGCGGACTTACCAGCCTGGGTGGTTAGATAATATGAAAATCCTTAATCTGATTCTTGAGGAACTGGAGGCGTGGTTGACAACCCTGATCTCGGCAGTGCCCGGCCGGGTAGGTAGAGCTTTACGTATGGCATATTACAGGCTAGCACTCAAGGAGTCAGGCCACCTTTCGTTCGGCAGACATGTGGAGATCAGCTGTCCCTCCAATATTCGTATGGGCAATGGAATCTATCTGGTGGATGGGGTGATCTTACGGGCCTGTAACAATGCCTCGCTGATCATTGGCGATCGTTTTTCGGCCAACGGTAATGCCCGGATTATTGCTGACAACGGTGGGGAAATAAGAATTGGCAGTGGAGTAATGATCGGGCCTAACGTAGTGATACGGGCAAGCAATCATGCTCACAAGAGAACCGATATTCCAATCTGGGAGCAGGGGCAGACAGGAGGAAAAATTGTTATCGGTGACGATGTATGGATTGGCGCAAACGTGGTTGTGGTTTCCGGAGTGACGATTGGTTCACATGTGATTGTCGCTGCCGGTGCTGTTGTAACCCGGGACGTGCCCGATTATGCGGTGGTTGCAGGTGTGCCTGCGAGGCTGATTCGGGACCGGCGCAAGGAGCAGGTGGAGTCCGTGGATGAATGAGTGCTGTTTGGCGTGCGGGAGTGGACTGGAGGGCAGTAGAATTGATTATCCTGGTTCGGGCAAAGAGACCGGACTGTCATTCGATGAGATAGAAATCTGTCCTCAATGTGGGTTCGGTGTGGCAATCCCACGCGTTACGCAGGGCGAACTTGATCAGTTCTATGCCAGTGGAGCTTATTGGGATGGTGTCGTCAGTGAGAATCCCTATCAGATGGCACATGAAGCGAGTCAGTCGAAGATAAGGGTAGAGGCCTGCCTGCCGGCTCTGACGTCACTGGATCAGGTTCGTGTGCTGGAAATTGGCGCTGGCCACGCGTATACGATTGGCTGGCTCGAGCACTATCTGGGCAAACGCTTCTGCTGCTACGACTTTATTGAGCATGATGAGGAGCGTGCCAGGCAAATCGAAACAGAGAACCATGTCGCACATCGCTATAGCAAGCTGCAGGCATGTGCGAAAGCCTACGACCTCATCCTGATGAACCATGTGCTTGAACATGTAGTCGATCCCTTTCTCTTTCTTTCCGACGTTATAGGGCATCTGGATGTTGGCGGTATTGTCCATGTGGAGACACCACATTCGGATTATCGCTACAAAGAGGATGTGTTTCCGCACACCCTGTTTTTTACCGAACCTGCTTATGCGGCTTTGGAGAAGCGACTCGGCCTTGAACGAGTTCGCTGTGAAAGCTTCGGTCGGAGTATTCGGGAATCTGTGTCAGACAAACTTTCGGCAAAGGTGATCGGTCAGTTATTCAAGTTTACAGTTTTGACGGGGGGGGCTTCGCTCTGCCGCTGGGCAGATAGGCTGTTATGGCAATATGGCCGACGATCCGACAATCGAATCTGGTTACGGTGGATTGTCAGGCGGTGCGAGGACTGAGTGTCATTTAACCGCTTAGACACGATTTAGGGATAAACGATTTCTGAAATGGCGACAGTTCTGCGTATGCATCGCTCGGGAAACTGTAGTTCTGATGCTGGTAGAATGGCCGTAGTGGCATAAAAACGGCAAATCCGAGATCACGGTGGCCGGTGACAGGCAGGTTGGCTCTGTGGACCCCCCGCGTATCTTCAATTACAACTGTGCCTGCTTTGACAGTGCTCAATACGCGCCGGTCCGAACCAGCAGGATAAAGGCTGTCGACTTCCCGGTCTTCAAAATAGCGTTTGTCATTGAATTCATTGTAATTTCTGTGGCTGCCAACAATATATTCATGCGGTCCTGTTTCCGTGGTGCAATCCGATAGAAACACGAACATCTTCAACAGATGAAATCTGTTGTTCAGGTCGCGATGCCAGTAGTGGTTCATGGATTTATAGGGGGCGGGAAAGTTTCTTCGTACATAAGCTTCTACCAGCTTGGGGATGATTCCCAGATAGTGGCCAATTACGGTCAACAGAAACGGATCGGTCCAGACGGCACGGTATGTAGCGGAGAGTTCCAGCATCGGTACGGTCAGGGTGGAGGGGTTGAAATCCCTGATAACCTGTTCGTAACTTTCGGCCTCCGAGGCATCGAATGTTACACCCCACTCCTTCAGCTGTTGGGTGGTGCCCAGCATATGGTTGTCAATGAGGGCTTTATGCTGCTGAGGATCGATTCGGGTCTGGGCAAGGCAAGGCGTCCTGAATTTCAGATTGTTCAGAGCTGACTGTAATTCCTGCTGCATGGTGGCTAATGTTTCGCCGTTTACATAGTCGGGAAGGATAACAAAACCGGTTTGCTTCAGTTCATCCAGTATGCTGGCCTGTTCTTCGGATAATTTGGGAAGATGGCGTACGTTTGAATAGCTTTCTGTATATAGGGCACGACTTTTTAGTTTATCAATAAAAGTTGGCTCGCGAAAAGTAAGTGCAGTATCCTGATGCATCGTGACAACCCCCTATAATTTTGGAATGATTATATACCAATGAGTACTAATGACCAAGTCTGTGCTACGAATATTGTGGCGGTTGCTGTGGATGCCGGGCCAATACAGGTAATGAAAGCGCTCACTTTTCCCAATATGCGTCTGGTTCGGGAGACTACATCGATAGATGGCTGTGACCTCCTGATTGTTGGGACATCAGGAAGTGAAGCGGGCCAGTTGATAGAAATGCAGATGAGAAGAAAAGCCGTGTTATCTTCGACACCTCTGATTGTAATCGAAGATTTTCCAGGTAACTACCGCCACGTGGATGGAGGCGAGCCGGACTTATTGCTGGTCGAGCACGAATGCGTGGCGGCACTCCATCGTCGTCGGCTGGGATCCTGTCCGGAAATTGTTGTCTTGCCTAACCCACGCTATGATCCGTTTCGGCGCGAGGGTGTCAGTGTGGCTGCGTTGTTGCAGAAGCAGTGGAAAGCATCAACGGGCAGACCCTCCATTTTGTGGGCTGGGCAACCCGAAACGGAAGATGCGCTAAGGACGCTTGAATACCTTTTTCCTGATATTTCGGATTTGCATCTGACTGTTTTGATGAAAGCACACCCCAGAGATGGTGGTTACCGAGAAGGCGTATATGCCAGTTTTTTTGAATCTCATCAGATCCCTTATATTGATGTAACGAATATTTCGCTGAGGAATTGCTGCCTTGAATATGCCCCGCGCCTAATCATTACTCAGTTTTCTTCCTTGGCAATTGAGGCAGGATTTATGTCGCTTCCATCTATCTATGTACTTTACCAGGAAATTGGTGCAAAACGTCTCTTCGCCGACAAAGGCTACTCAGTTCCGCCGTGGTGTGATTACGGGGCAGCGTTATTAATTGACCGGCCAGAGGGACAGAGAGAAGCACTTGAGTTGGCGTTATTTGACGAAGGTGCCAGAAGCAACATGATTAGCTCCTTCGAACATTTTTGGGGAGGGCAATGTTCGGCGAAAGATGTCAACGCTTGCATTATGAGGCTTGCTGATAAGAATGTGTTTAGTTGCGGGCATTAAAGCGCCGCGGATAAATGGGGGCCTTAATGTCACGACGTCCAATGATCATTCCAATTCAGGCGGAGGGGAAGTATGCGCAGCATAATCTTCTTTGTGATGGAAGTGTCGCTCTTTCGGAAGATGAAATTGCCCCGTTACTGGAAACGATCCCTTTTGATGAACCGATTACAAGTTTACTGCATCCGGAAGTTCGTTATGAGGTAACGGATCACTGCAATGCTAATTGCATCATGTGCCCGCGCGAGGAGCACGAACATGGTCGCGAGCACGGCATTATGGATCAGGCTAAATACGAGAAAAGTATCGATGAAGTGGTTTCGCTAGGAGCTAAAAAGGTGGTTCTGACCGGGTTCGGCGAGCCGATGATCGACAAGCACCTTGAAGATAAAATCGCCTATGCAAAGAGGAAGGGGCTGCAAACCTATATCATCACCAATGGCTCCGTGCTGACCGGTAAAAGGGCACGCGGCCTGATCGAGGCCGGCCTCGATGAGATGCGCGTCAGTTTCTATGGTATGCGGAGTGAGACCTACAATGCCGTTATGCAGGGGTTGGAGTTCGAGAAAACAAAGGCGGGTTTGCTCTCGTTTCTGGAAATGCGTGATAGCCTTGGAGCATCGACAAGGGTTCAACTCTCCTATCTTGTATTGCCCGAGAACGAGTCGGATACGGAACCCTTTAAAGAGTACTGGGAGCCGAAGGTGGAGGCGATTGAGATATGGAAGCCTCACAACTTCGGTGACGGGAAGGATTACCGGCAACGTGCCGAAGATTCCGGCGTGAAATCAACCTGCGGACGCCCGGAAAATGGGCCGTTGCAGATTCAATGGAATGGTGAGGTAATTCCTTGCTGCTACGATTACAATAACAAGATTATTCTAGGTAATGCATTCGAAACACCGGTGCTGGAAGTGATGAATTCGCCGAAATACCGGCTGTTGCGGTACGCACATCGAGCCGGGCGCTTCGCTCTGTTTCCATATTGCGATCAATGTGACCAGCTGCTGCCGCATGCTGATGCGCTTGTCTATACAAATAGGCATAATCTGTCGGCGGAAGAGGCGGTGAAACTATCCAACACCGACCTGTATGACCTTGTGAATGCAAGAGAGATAGAAGAATCTGAAATGAGTGAACGTTATCGGGAGGGTCACCGCAACTCCTGATGTCTGTTCAAATATGTCGTCATCCGGAAGATTTCGAACAGATTTTGGGGGGTAAGCGGAATCTTTCATATGTCATTCTGGGGGGCTCGCGAATTGCCCCTGTTCTGCTGAGAAGTTTGCTGGCCGGTGCGAAAAGAAGCGGTCACGATACGATTGAGCATGATCAGCAAGTTGCTTCGGAGGCGCTTCAGCAGATTCGAAGCTTTTTCAACCAGTGTGAGACCATAGATACGGATTGGTTCTTTTCCTTTTCCTCCAAAGTGCCGCTCTCCATTCCGGGGTATCAGGATGTGCAGAAAATATTTCTGATACTGGCCTATTTGAAGCTATATCCTGAACGTGAACTACTTGTATTGGCGGCAGACGCCAAGATTCGAAGTCTTGCGCAACATGCTCTTGCCAATACCCCTTGTCACCAGCGTACATTGCCCGGGTTGAAAGGGGGGCTGCGTATGGGGCGCAGCCTGATACGGATTCTGCTGGCTGGACGTTATCATGGCGATAGCGTCGATTCGCTGCTGTTTACTTTGGCTGCCAGGCCTCCACGGGATGGGCGGGATGCTTACTTCGGTATGTTGTCGGAAGTGATATCCGAAAAAAACAGTGTGGCGACCGTTTACTTCTGCGCTGGTTCTAGTGTGCGATTTCCGGTTCTGTCTGGTATGTATCCGGTCGAAATGTTTGCTTCGATCAGGGACATTCTGGCGGCATTCATCACTTCTATTCGGAGTGCCCGAAGGTCGCGACGGGACTATTGTCATTTCACCAGTGCGGGCCATGGGGCAATCTACTCGTTTCTTAGGAATCGGGAAATTCTTTACGGGGAGACTATCTATACTGGTTTTCTGACCCGTGTGTTCAAGAAGTTACTCTGGCAGCTCTCTCCCCAGCGTACAATTTACCCTTTTGAGAACAGAAGCTGGGAGAAACACCTCGTGGCAGCTATTCGGCAGAGTGAAACGGGATATTCCATTGGTTACCAACACTCGTCGATTACACCCAGACACCTGGCATTCCATATTGATAACGGTCAGCAGGCGGAGGCATGGCTGCCAGATCAGGTCGTCACTATCGGAGAGGTAACTAGGTCATGGCTACGACGCACGGCGCCGGTATTGGCCGACCGTTTGACAGTGGGCGTCAGTATGCGACGAGTTAACTGCCGGAAGATACCCCCTGCACAAACCGATGCGGTTCTGGTTGCAATCTCATCCAGCAGGGAAGAGGCGTGGAGCCTGATGAATATAGTCTATGAGGCATCATCTTTGACGAATGTACCGTTTTATATCCGGACGCATCCAACCATTCCTGTTGCAGACATCTTTTATTCGTTTGACTGGCTTGAACACGTGCATTTGTCATCGGGCAAAACGTTGATTGAGGATATTGAAAGGAGCTCCATGGTTGCATATAGCTCTTCGACGGTGGCGCTTGAGGGAATGCTCTTCGGGCGGGTTCCGATTTTTGTCGATATCGGGGACATTCCGTCGGGCGATCCGATTGTCGGCAACTACTCATTCAAATACTGTGCTGAAAATTCCGAGGCGTTGGCAGATTCAATTGAGTCTGTCCGACGGATGTCGGGTTCGAAACTGGCCGACATGCAAGCCGAAGCAGCGATGCTGGCAGAAGAGTGTATGAGATTTCCTGACCGGGAGAGACTCGACCGCCTATTGATAGATATAGGGGTGAGCTAAATGACAAAGCCGAGAAAATGCATAGCACGTTGAAAGTGCATTGAGCACACACCTTGGTACTCCGCTTTAGAAAGCGAACTAAAATTTTCTAGATTCTTGATGCTTTTATCGTGTGTATAGCGATGGAAGTATTTATAGGTATCTGTGCTTCCTATGGCTTCCCAATATGGGGTTAGATGTTTATTGGATGTGTCATTCACCTTTAATTCGGCGTTATTCTTGCTTACTAGTCTGCTCATAGGTTTGCTTTGCACATAATGGGACTTTCACATGTGAATTGACGGGTGGGTTCTTTTTCATGTGGCAATGGATGGAGAGGCATGAGCCAGTTTAGGTTCAATGTATGCCGTCTTTGTTCTGTGTACGTCATTATAAATGGCCTATTTGAGATTGGGATATATACATATTGATATTGGGTGGTATTGTTAGGGGTGAACCAAGGGGGAAATGATCGACGGGCCAAAAATCTTTTGGCCCGAACAATATTTCTAAATTTCGGGTTCGTTAAATTAGAAAAATAGTATGGACAAGGAGGTTCATTACATGGGAAGGTAATATGTACAGGAGAATTAATAACCAATGGGTTATTGTTGCTATAATGTTTACGGCTGTGTTCGGCCTGATATTTTCCGAACAACGAATTATCGATTATCATTTTTTTGGTGTACGCTCTATTTCGCCGAGCGACCTGTTTTTCCTATCAGTTTGTTTAATAGTGTTATCCGTGAAATGGTTCAACAACAAACGGTTTTTTGTCGGTCCTATAAATAGTTCACGACTGCAGTTTATTTTCTGGAACCTGTTTCTGATTACTCTGTTTTTATCTCTGGATAACATTGGCCCGATTCTTTTTTCCAGTGTTTTCGGTGTTACCTTGTTTATGTTGGGGGCATACTGTTTTTTTGTTTGTCTCAAAACAGAAAAGATAATTGTATATGCCTACTATTATTCGCTACTGATCGCTGCCTTTTTCTTTATTGAGTATCTGTTGATTCGGGGTCCATATTGGGGGCTTTGGTCTTATAATAAAGTTTTCTGGTTTCTACATTATGGAGAAGGTACACCTGCTCTCCACTATCCTTTCGGGAGCACAGGTCAAGCAGCGCTGTTGCTGGCGATTGTTTTTTTCATTGGAGTAGGTTCTGCTCTCGTACTGCGGAAATATATGAGTGTTTTTTTTCTCATTCCCGCGCTGTTCTTGTCAGTTACGCAAACTTCAAGCCGCTCTGTTACATTATTGCTGTTAGCAGGTGCTGTCGGATACCTGATACTGTTGTTGTTTCAAAAACATCAGCAAAAGAAAGTTGTTGTCTATAACAGGCTGGTTTTTGGTGGCGTGTTGTTACTGACCATGCTCGTTGTGCCTTTTACGTTTGACGTATGTGGTAAGCGATCTGTTCAGCTCTTTGGGTATTCGCCTGTTGAGATTATAGCCGGAGAGCCAGATGAGTATCGGCACAATGCCATGGAAAGAGTGGTAAGTGGCACTGCAGAGAAGAGCGCTGTCGCAGAGAAGAGCGCTGTCGCAGAGAAGAGCGCTGTCGCAGAGAAGAGTGCTGTCGCAGAGAAGAGTGCTGTCGCAGAGAAGAGTGCTGTCGCAGAGAAGAGTGCTGTCGCAGAGAAGAGTGCTGTCGCAGAGAAGAGTGTTGTCGCAGAGAAGAGTGTTGTCGCAGAGAAGAGTGCTGTATCTGTCCCAGGGTCAACGCATAATGTTTACTTGGATTTGTATGCGTTTTCCGGACCACTAAGCCTCATGTTATTTGTCGTTTTTTTGCTGTTGATAATGGTCAATTTGTTCCGGCTTCAAATGCAGTGTAGAAACAAGAATAGGTTTCCATTCTATGCTGCACTAACAATTGCAATGTTTGTTGTTGTTGCGGAACTATATGCATACCCTCTATTATATCAGCGTTATATATGGGTGTTTTTTGCGTTTTCTTTGGCGGTCATCGCACATTCTAAACTCCATAAGACCAGAGGTATTGAATTGAAGGAGACTTGATTAGCCGGTGGTTGTGTCCGCAATTATTCCTACACTCAACCGTGTGGATGATTTGGTGAAGGCAGTTGCATCTGTTGCTGCTCAAACTCGCATCCCCGATGAGCTCGTTATTATTGATCAGAGTGATAACGAATATTCGAAAGAGAAGATTCAGCATCTTGTATCAGGCAATCCTTTAGAGGGCCGGTTGTGTTACATTCACGACCCATCAGTTCGTGGGCTCGTCCAGGCAAAAAAAAGAGCGGTCGAAGAGAGCAGTGGGGATATCCTTATGTTTCTCGAGGATGACGTTGTCCTGGAAAGTGATTATATCGAACAGCTGGAAAAGGGGTTCGTAGAAAATCCCGATATGATGGGGGCGTGTGGTGTGGTTAGCGACGTGCCGCAACCGGGATTGGCCTATCGGTTGTTTTTCCACCTTTTCCATCGCGGTATTTTTTATGATCCCCGCGTCGGTATTCACGGCAAGGAACGGTTTCGTGGACAGGGACTCGTGCCAAGTCATTATCTGAGTGGTGGCCTCTCCGCCTATCGGCGAGAAGTGTTCGAGCATATTCCGTTCGATACCCGGAACGGTTTTTTTGCACTGGAGGATATCGATTTCTCGACAAGGGCGGCCAGACGATACGGATACGATCATTTTTTTATCAATACCCATGCAGTGCTCGATCATCGGATGTCACCCGTGAACCGGGCGAAGCTATTGCCCAAGTACGAGCGGAAATTCCGCGAGTACATCAGTTTCTACAAAAAGAATCGCAAATCGTTTTTTGATCTTTTCCGCCTGATATGGTTGATGATCGGCCTGTCTATCGAGAGCATGATGGCTGCCATAGCCTATCGCAATATGGATCCGATTGTCGGTTCCTGGCAGGGAGTGGTTCGCGGTATCGCGCAACAAATGGAAGAGGCTTAACGCTTGTTGAACGCATCATGGCGAAGATGTCTTTTGGTATCTTTGGGCGCCTTGTCCGTGCCGGCTGTGATTGGTCTGGTTGCCGTCATTTTTGCTGCCAGTTGGCTGCATGTTGAAAACCCGCCTGTGAACGCGGATGCTGCTTTTGTGCTGGCCGGTGATCCGTCCCGGGCATTTTATGCAGCCGATATTTTCGGGCAGGGCTATGTCCGGCATATCTATGTGAGCAAGGCAGTGCGTTTGAATACCTTCAGATTGCTGGATGAGCTGGGTGTCCCTTTCCCGAGACAGGAGGATATCTATCGTCAGGTGTTGGTGAAGAAAGGCGTCCCGGCAGACGCTATATCACTGGTGGGTAATGCGTCGATTAGTACGGTTGATGAGTCACTTGTGGCGAAAGAGGAACTTTCCGGCAAAGTGCGCAGCTTGCTGGTGATTACGTCACCATATCATGTTCGCAGGGCTGAAATGGTTTTTCGCGATAATCTCCCCGGAATGAATGTTGTGGTGATATCCACGCCGTACGAGGAGTTTCCCGACGTATGGTGGCAGGATCAGAATGCCGCCAGGAACGTGTTGCTCGAACTGACCAAGATTGTTTTTTATCAATTAGGCGGGAGATTCCATTCTCGCTAGCTGGCGATAGGATCAGCAAATGATCGTCGCGATTACCGGAGGAACCGGATTCATTGGCTCGGTACTGGCGGATTACCACCTGAAGCGGGGTGATAGTGTCAGGGTGCTGACGCGCCGTCCGCCTGTTGAAGAAGACACCGCTCCCAACTTCTCTTTTTTCTCCGGTGATATCGCGGCCGGCCAGGGGCTTGATGACTTTGTCGGTGGTGCTGATGTTCTTTATCACTGTGCCGGAGAAATCCATGACGATAAGAGGATGCACGCGCTCCATGTCACCGGTACCGGGCACTTGCTGAAGGCGGCATCAGGAAAGGTCGGGCGCTGGGTGCAGCTGAGCAGCGTGGGTGTCTATGGTCCAATGAGGTCCGGCATAGTAACCGAATCAGATCCGATCAGGCCGGTCGGCAGATACGAGGAGACGAAAGCGGAAGCTGATCTGCTCCTGATTGAGCAGGCTGAGGCTCTTAATATACCTTACACTGTTATTCGGCCTTCCAACGTATTTGGCAAGGGCATGCCAAACCAGTCGCTGTTCCAGCTATTTTCGATGATCGGTCGTGGAATGTTCTGTTATATCGGTAGGCCGGGAGCGTTTGCCAACTATGTACATGTGAAAAATGTCGTGAAGGCGCTTACGATGTCTGCTGTGGATGGTCGTGCCATTGGCGGCGTGTTCAACGTGTCCGATCAGACCACGATAGAGGATTTCGTTGCTGCAATTGCCGAAGGGCTGGGTCGGTCCGCGCCTGTCCTGAGATTACCCGAATTGCCGCTCCGTATACTTGCCAGGGTGGGCGGCATGATTCCTGGATTCCCACTTACCGAACCCAGAATCGATGCGCTGACTTCACGGGTGACCTACTCTAACGAGCGGATAGAGACTGTGCTGGGATATTGTGGCGATATCCCAGTGGCAGAGGGGATTCTGCAGCTGGCGAGGGAATGGCATGATCGCTAGTTGCTGTACGGAGGAACGCATCAGGTGAAGCAGGTATGTTTTGTTGCTGCCTCGGACATGACGATCAAGGCGTTTATGCTGGGGCATATCCGCAGCCTGAGCCGGTATTATCGAGTCAGCGTGGCAGTGAATGCAGTCGATGATACACTGGCGGATATTCTCGAACAGAACGAAATTCGTGCCGAAGTATATAAAATACCGCTGGTTCGCCAGATATCGCCAATCCGGGATATTCAGGCTCTATTTGCGCTTTTTCGGCTCTTTCGGCGGTGCCGATTCGATGTGGTTCATTCGATCTCGCCGAAGGCAGGATTGCTGTGTGCAATGGCCGGATGGATGGC
Source organism: Mariprofundaceae bacterium (assembly GCA_050302175.1). GTDB lineage: Bacteria > Pseudomonadota > Zetaproteobacteria > Mariprofundales > Mariprofundaceae > JBNLAN01. The sequence continues at coordinate 132,493 of JBNLAN010000009.1, forward strand.
TCGCATCCCCCATCGGGTCCACATTTATACCGGGCAGGTATGGGCGACAAAGAAGGGGCTGCAACGCTGGCTACTGAAGATGCTGGACCGGCTTACCGGCACTTTAGCAACGAATATTCTTGTCGATAGCCCTTCTCAGCGGTCGTTTCTGCTGAGTGAAAACGTAATTCGGGAAGAGCGATCGATATCGTTGGCCGATGGTTCTGTGGGAGGAGTAGATACTGACCGTTTCGGTCCCGACGAGATGGCTAGAGAAAAAGTAAGAGAAGAGCTGGGAATAGGGGGGGGAGGAACTGTTTTCCTTTTTCTGGGTCGCTTGAACAGGGATAAAGGCGTGACGGATTTGGCACTGGCCTTCTCAAAAATCGCGGGCGCTTATCCCGATATATGGTTGCTGATTGTGGGGCCTGATGAGAAAGGTATGCTTGAAATGATAAAAAACATCTGTGAAGGCTTCCGGGATAGAATCCGATATGTGCCGTATACGGATACGCCGGAGTCATATATGGCTGCAGCAGATGTGTTCTGCCTTCCAAGCTACCGGGAAGGATTCGGCAATGTGATTATTGAGGCTGCATCGGTTGGAGTTCCTTCTATCGGATCTGACATATATGGAATCAGGGATGCGATTAAGGCAGGGGAAACCGGCCTGTTACACACAGCAGGTGATGCCAATGAAATTGCAGAAAAGATGAAACTTCTTATCGAGAATGATGACTTGAGAAGAGAGATGGGTATGAGGGCCAGAAAACGGGCAATGGATAGCTTTTCAAATGACAGGTTGGAAAATTCTCTGGTGGAGTTTTATGGTGATATGATGAGGGAGAAGTAGTGAAGCGTGTTTTTGACATTGTCGTATCGCTACTTCTGCTTGTTTTGTTGTCGCCACTGCTACTTCTGCTTGTTTTGCTGATAAGAGTTACTATGGGAAGTGGTGTCTTGTTCAAACAGATGAGGCCGGGCCAATATGGTAAAGCATTCTTTATCTACAAATTTCGTACCATGACTGATGCGCGTGACAGCTCGGGCGAGTTGTTGCCTGATGCTGAGCGGTTGACTGCGCTCGGACTTTTTTTGCGCAGGTACAGCCTTGATGAGCTACCGCAACTGTATAATGTGCTCAAAGGAGACCTTAGTTTGGTGGGGCCAAGAGCACTATTGATGGAGTATCTACCTCTCTACAGTACTGAGCAGGCAAGGCGGCATGAGGTCCGGCCAGGAATCACCGGGTGGGCTCAGGTGAACGGCCGCAATGCCATTGGTTGGGAAGAGCGCTTCCGCCTCGATGTCTGGTATGTTGATCATCGTTCATTCTGGCTGGATATGAAAATCCTGTGGATGACAGTATTGAAAGTGTTACGCTCTGAGGGTATCAGTGCCGCAGGGCAGGTAACGATGGAGAAGTTCAAGGGGTCCGGTAAGTGAAACGCTCTTTATTGATCATAGGTGCCGGTGGTCATGGCAAGGTCGTGGCCGAAACCGCTGTCGCTTCCTGCTGGGATCATATTGCATTTCTCGATGATCGTGCCGCAGAGCTGTCGGGCGCATTGGCCTGGCCGGTGCTGGGCACCGTGGCCGAGGCGCGTGGGAAGCGCGATTCGTACGATTATGCGACCGTGGCTGTCGGAAATGCCGCAGTGCGGTTGCGCTTACTCAACGAACTGACCGCTCTCGGTTATCGCTTGCCGGCGATTGTGCATCCGGCAGCGTGCGTCAGCCCCTCGGTGCAACTTGGTGATGGCAGCGTGGTATTTGCCATGGCCGCAATCAATGCCGATACCCGGATCGGTCGCGGTGCGATTATCAATACCGGTGCCACGGTCGATCACGATTGCGAACTGGAAGATGGCGTGCACGTTTGCCCCGGCGCGCATCTGGCCGGTGAGGTAAAGGTGGGGCAGGGGAGCTGGATCGGTATCGGCAGCAGTATCATTCAGCAATTGCGTATCGGAGCAGGGGTGACGGTTGGTGCCGGTGCCGCGGTGATTCATGATATCGACGACAACCTTAAGGTTGCGGGCGTTCCGGCAAAGGTCATCAACACACATGGCTGATCAGTACGAAACAAAGCTGGCGATCGCTGGCGGCGAGCCCGTCGCCACTTCAACATTGCCCGGCTGGCCTCATTTTGCATCGGATGAGGTTGATGCGGTTACTGCCGTGCTCACTTCCGGCAAGGTCAATTACTGGACCGGCGACGAAGGACGTGCTTTCGAACAGGAGTTTTCCGACTACATCGGCGTGCCTCATGCCATCGCCGTGGCCAATGGCACGCTGGCTCTGGAGCTGGCACTGCATACCCTGGGGATCGGTCCGGGTGACGAGGTGCTGGTGCCGAGCCGAACTTTTATTGCCACTGCCAGTAGTGTTGCACGTGTCGGTGCCACCCCGGTTGTTGTCGATATCGAGGCGGATAGCCAGGGCATGTCGGTGGCAGCCATGCAACAGGCATTGACGCCGAAAACCCGGGCTGCCATTCCGGTGCATCTGGGGGGGTGGCCGTGCGATATGGATGCGATTATGGGGTTTGCCGAAGAGCACGGTTTGAAGGTGATCGAGGATTGTGCCCAGTCGCTGGGTGCCGAATACCGGAGTCGGCAGACCGGTTCGTTTGGCCACATGGCGGCTTTCTCTTTCTGTCAGGATAAGATCATGACGACCGGCGGCGAAGGCGGTATGTTGGTGACACGCGACGAGGAACTGTGGCGAAAGGCTTGGGCCTACAAGGATCATGGTAAGGATTACGATCTGGTTTATCGCGCCAAGCATCCCCCCGGCCATCGTTGGCTGCATACGAATTTTGGCAGTAATTTTCGCATGACGGAGATGCAGGCTGCTATTGGCCGGTGTCAGTTGTCCAAATTGCCGGCCTGGATCGACCGGCGAGAAAGGAATGGCCGATTGTTGATGGAATCGCTGGCCAACATCGGTGGTTTGCACATACCTGCGGTTCCGGCAGATATCCGGCATGCGTTCTACCGCTTGTATGTATACCTCAATCCAGAAAAGTTGCGCGATGGCTGGACTCAGGATCGGATCATCGAGGCGATCAATTGCGAAGGGATCCCGTGTATGCACGGCAGCTGTAGCGAAATCTACCGGGAAAAGGCTTTTGAACATCTCAGGCCATCCCCTGAACGGTTACCTGTGGCGCGCCGGTCGGGTGAAACCAGTATTGCGCTTCTTGTGCATCCGACTATGGGGGATGCTGAAATTGAATTGACTGCAACTGCTGTTAGGAAAGTGATGCATGCTGCCACAGCTCGGTGAACTTCCGCGACATAAGCAACTAACGTCCGGCCTGCTGTCGCTGGCAGCATTACTTTTCCCGTTTTCTGTAGCAGGCTGTAATATCTGTCTTGCCTTGGCGTTGCTTGTAAGTGTTAGCAGTGGACAGTGGTGGCAGGGTGCTAAATTGATGTTTTCACATGCCCGCCTACTTTCGCTGGCAGTTATTGCATACTTATTGCTATTTCCACTTGGGTTACTGTGGAGTTCCGATCCTGGCTGGGGGCTGGAGATTTTTAGCCATCAATGGTTCTGGTTACTTCTGCCAGTCATGGTTTCCAGCCTGTTTGATGCAGTATCCCGGAGGCTGTTCACAGTAGCGCTCTCTGCGGGACTTGCAGCACATCTTATTTTCGTTGTTTTTCAAGCTCTAGGGTGGTCCGTAATCACGGATTTTGCTGGTTCCAATGCCGATGATGCCACGGGTTATATTGGGCATATCGGGTTTGGTGTGGTGTATGGTGTTTGGGCTGGCTGGTTGTGGTTTGCTGCCGCAGAGGGAACGCAGGTATGGAAGCACATAGGTCGCCTCCTTGCCATACTGGCCTTAGTGATGATTTTACTGGCTAAGGGCCGTAGCGGTTATCTTGTGGCATTGGTAACCGTGCTTGCAGCCATTGGTATGGAATCGGCCAGGTACTTTGGCTTGTGGCGAGCGACTACATTCATGGCATTGGCCGGCCTGCTGCTATCGATACTACTGGTCGTGGGGCCGACAGGCGAGCGCGTTATGACTATGGTTCATGATGTGCAAAACATTCGACAGGGCGAAGCGGCTAACGTCGATGTGCGCTGGGCTATGTGGCAAGGAGCCATCGAAGTGTGGCGGGCGCATCCGTGGTTGGGAGTAGGCACGGGTGGTTTCCATAACGCTATGTTGGAAGTGCAGGCGAACCATCCTGACGGGAGTTTTGGAGACCCTTTGGAGGGGGTAACTCCTGTACATCCTCATAATCAATATCTTCTTAACCTGACTCGGTGGGGGCCAATAGGTATACTGGTATTGCTTGTCATGTTCTATAACTGGGCATTATCTGGCATAAGACTATTACGTGATGGCGATAACAGTGGTTACTGGTTGTTATTTTCCGTGTTGGCTGTTGCAGTGCACGGGCTAACCTCCCCTTCTCTGGAGGATCATTTTACCGCTATTTTCGCGATGTTTGCTATGGGTTCAGGTCTTTCGGTATTGTTGTCAAATAACAAAGTTATGGGGATGAACAGCGACCCGGACTAATGTAGGTTCTCTTCCTGTTACAGTTTCACTGCTTGTTCTGGAGTCATCATGCACGGCATCATGTTATGGAGAAATCGCTGGCTGGCATTTTTGCACGATTTAGTGTGGATACCGGTCGTGCTCTGGCTGGCATTCTGGCTTCGCTTCAATCTTGGCGAGATTCCGGGAGTCTATCAGGAGAGTTTGCTTCAGCTGCTGTTTATTGCTCTGCCCATTCAGGCTGCGATTTTCTGGGTGTTTGGTCTTTACCGCGGCATTTGGCGTTATGCCTCCATCCCCGATCTGTTTCGCATCCTGAAGGCAGTCATGATTGGTACGCTGATCTGCTTTGCAATCGAGTTCATTCTCTATCGTATGGACAATATGCCGCGCTCGGTATTGATCCTTTATCCGCTACTGTTGGCGATGGCGTTGGCAGTCCCGCGCATGCTCTATCGCTGGATCAAAGATCGTCGCCTGATCATGCTGCAAACAGGGGCTCTGCCTGCATTGGTTGTTGGTGCAGGCAGAGCCGGAGAAATGCTGGTTCGTGATCTTCTAAAGTCGGGACAATACCTGTCGGTTGGCTTTCTCGATGATGATCTCAAGAAACAGGGCCTGGATATCCATGGTGTACGTGTGTTGGGCGGTAGCGACAATCTGGAAGCGATCGTGGAGAAGTTTGGTGTTGAAGTGGTATTGCTGGCGATTCCCTCGGCTTCGCGCTCGGTTATCAAGGATTTCTATGAGCGTTGCCGAAAGCTGGATGTTCAGTGTCGCACGCTGCCGAGCGTGGAGGAGTTGGCGGGCGGCAAGGTCGAGGTCTCCCTGCTTCGTAATGTCCAGATCGAGGATTTGCTCGGGCGTGAGCAGGTAGAGCTTGATGAGGCAGCCATTCATGGGCTGATCACCGGCAAGCGCGTTCTGGTGACCGGTGCCGGGGGATCGATCGGTTCCGAGCTCTGCCGGCAGGTGCTGGCACAAGGCCCCTCGCAGCTGATTATGCTCGATCACGGTGAGTTCAATCTCTACCAGATCGATCAGGAGCTGGGTGAGCCGGGCAGGCATGTCACTCCGGTGCTCGGCAATGTGCGCGACGAGCATCGTATGCGCTGGCTGTTTGAAACCTTCAAGCCGGAAGTGGTGTTCCATGCTGCGGCCTACAAGCATGTGCCTCTGGTGGAGGATAATCCCGCCGAAGGGGTCAGGACCAACGTTTTCGGCACCCGCCTGTTGGCCGACCTGGCCGTCGAGTTTGGGGTGGAGCGTTTCATTCTCGTCTCCACCGATAAGGCGGTGAACCCGACCAACGTCATGGGTGCCTCCAAGCGTACCGCCGAGGTTTATTGCCAGAACCTTAACGCCCGTAGCGAGTCCACCCGTTTCATCACTACCCGTTTCGGCAATGTGCTCGGCTCCGCAGGCTCCGTGGTGCCGCTGTTCCGCAGCCAGATTACCGCCGGTGGACCGGTGACGGTGACGCATCCGGATATCACCCGTTATTTTATGACCATCCCCGAAGCGGTGAGCCTGATCCTGCAGGCGGGTGCCATGGGCGAGGGCGGCGAAATCTTTGTGCTCGACATGGGGGAGCCGGTGAAGATCGTACACCTTGCCGAGCAGATGATCCGCCTCTCCGGTTTCGAGCCTTACGAAGATATTGGAATTGAATTTATCGGTCTGCGCCCGGGCGAAAAACTGTATGAAGAGCTGTTCCACGAAAGCGAGGCGCTTTCCGCTACCGCGCACCCCAAGCTACTGCTCTCCAATGCCCGTCATGTGGAGTGGAAGCCGATGCTAAAAGCGCTAAGCGAGCTTAGAGAAGCTTGCGAGGTGCGTGATGTAGCCGTGCTACGCAGCCGCCTGAAAGTACTGGTCCCCGAATACGGTGAGGCCGCGCACGATACTACCCTGCAGCCGGGCGCATGACGCATCCGGCAGGCGAGGCTCCCGCTTGCGTTGAAGTGGCGGTGTTCTCGCCGCTTTCCGGTTCGTTTACCTATCGTTGGTCGCCGCAGTTTGGTCTGCCCGCTGTCGGTATGCGGGTGCAGGTGCTGTTCGGACGCGGTAAACGCCTGGGTATCGTCACCGCAGTGGATACTACACCACCTGCCGACTACGAATTGAAAGCGGTATGCGATCTGCTCGACCCTTCCCCTTTGTTCGATGCCTCGCGCCTTGCATGGCTCTCCCGCGCCGCGCGCTATTATCTCGCAGGCCTCGGCACCATGCTGGAAACCGCCGCCGCCTGGGCGGACGACAGCACGCGCAGTTTCCGGTGCCTTGAGCGGGAAAAACTTGCCGATTTCGATGCTGGGCTGGCCCGGGTATTCACCAGCAGGCGCGCCATGAATCTCAAGACGGTCATCGGCAAGCTGAATGAAGAGGGTGCGCAGTTTCGCATGCTGCAGGCTCTCGGCGCAGGGCTGCTGCACGAGAAAGAGAGCGAGCCCGCGCCATATGTCGACAATATGCCCGGTGAAGCAGTCCCCGATACGCTGACCGCAGCACAGCAAGAAGCCCTTGAGCGCATTCTGCAGCAGCGCCAGAAATTTTCCCCGTATCTTTTGTTCGGTTGCACGGGTTCCGGCAAAACGGAGGTCTATATCCGCGCGGCACAACAGCTGATCGGGGAAGGGCGGCAGGTACTGATCCTGGTGCCGGAGATCGGGCTCACGCCGATGTGGCTATCGCGTCTTTCTCAGCGATTATCGAATATCGGCGTCTGGCATTCGGGCCTTTCGGATGCGGAACGGCGAGCGGTGAGAAATCGCCTGAACAAGCTCGATGTGCTGATCGGTACACGCTCGGCACTTTTTCTGCCTTTGCCGCGTCTGGGGCTGATCGTGCTGGACGAGGAGCACGATAGCTCTTTTAAGCAGCAGGAGGGGGTTCGCTACCACGCGCGCGATATGGCGCTTCTTTTAGCTCAGGAATTGAAGATTCCTGTCGTGCTCGGTTCGGCCACGCCCAGCCTTGAATCGTGGCGACAGGCGAAGTCGGGAAAATATGTGCTGCTGCGTCTGCCTGAGCGCATTGCGCTGCAACAGTGTATCGAAAAGTGCGTGGTGGATATGCGCGGTCATCACGATGTGATTTCACCGCCGTTGCTGGATGCGCTGCAAAAAGCCAGGCAAGCGGGCCAGCAAAGTTTGTTGTATCTGAATCGGCGCGGCTATGCCCCCGCGCTGCACTGCACCGCCTGCGGCCATGTGCCGGAGTGCCCGGCCTGCTCATTGCGGCTCACGCTGCATCGATCCAGACGCCAATTGCGCTGCCATGCCTGCGGTTTTCTGAAAGCTGCGCCCAAGGTCTGTGCTGATTGCGGCGAGGATGCGCTGCTGCCGCTCGGTTCCGGCACCGAAAAGGTCGAGGAGTTACTCAAGAGTCTGTTGCCCGATGTGTCGTTCCAGCGCTTCGATCGCGATGCGATAACACACCCCCGCCAGTTGCAGCAGCTGCTGGAGGCCTTTGCCAGGGGCGAGATTGATTGTCTGGTCGGCACGCAGATGCTGGTGAAGGGGCATCACTTCCCGAACGTCACATTGGTGGGTGTGGTGCATGCCGATCAGGGCTTGAGTTTGCCCGATTTCAGGGCAGGCGAGCGCTGGTGGCAGCAGATGACGCAGGTGGTGGGGCGCACCGGCCGCGGCGATGCACCGGGGCGCGTCCTGATCCAGACCTATTCGCCGGATGCACCATGGCTGGCCCGTATTGGTGACGAGTCGGCCGAGGCGGTGCTGAACGACGAGCTGCATCTGCGTGAACAGCTGGACTACCCGCCGTATGCACGCTGGGCGCGTATTGTGTTCTCGGCAGTCGATGCCCGGCGTGCGGAAGGTGCAGCCATGCAGCTTGCCGAGGCACTTCGGAACCATGCGGACGTGAAGGTGGCCGGGCCGATGCCGGCGGCGGTGGAAAGGCTGGCTGGGCGTTATCGGTTTGAATTGGTGCTGCGCGATAGCAGCCGTGAGTGGCTGCCATGGAAGCTCGCGCCGTTCCTCGATGCAATGCCGGTGCCCTCCGGCGTGCGGCGGGTGGTCGATGTCGATCCCGTGGATATGATGTAGTGATGTTCGATTTCCTGTTTCGTGCCAAGGCGTGGACCGAGATGCCGCGCGGCTTCTTCCTCGCAGCGGTGCTGCTGTTTGTCGCTATCGATTTCGCCGCTCCGATGCTTGGCGTCGGGCAGAGCATGCTGATCGCAGTGCGTATTGTGCAGGCTGCGCTGATCCTGGGGCTGGCATGGCAGTTCAAGGTGTTTGCAGCGTTGGGGTTTGTGAATCCGGAAAGGCAGGACGTCATTCGCTTCGCCATTCTGGCAGGCGTTAGTTCCGCTATTGCACTTGCAGCACTTGCCCTGATGCCTGCATGGCGTGCTGAGGTGACCATGCCCGGCTTCGTGGCAGGCTTTGAGGGATTGGTGTTGATGATGGTGGTGGCACCGATTGTGGAAGAGCTGTTCTTCCGCGGAATTCTCTACACGATGCTGCGCCAGTCGATGGCACCCATCTATGCCATCCTGCTCACTGCCGCCTGTTTTGCGCTGATGCATGGCTTGCTTATCTCGCCGCAACTCTTCGGCGGCGTAGTGTTCGCGGTGGCCTACGAGTGGACGCGCAAACTCTGGGTGCCGATGGCGTTGCATTCCGGCGCCAATGCTGCCGTCTGGATTCTGTCCGGGTTATAAAAACTACTTTCTGTACACCTCGTCGTGGGTGCCGACGTTGACGGGGATGATCTCGCTCTCCTCGATCAGGAACTCCATGGTGATGCGGTAGCCGATATTGATGGATACGGAGTGCAGCCCTTCGAGCCGCCCTTGCAGCGCATGCAGGCGCAGGGAGGGGTGGTAGGGATTCAGCTCCAGCAGTTGCAGCGTCTTGAGGTATTGCTGCTTCAGCTCGGGATGGCGTTTGAGGAATTTCGTTGCCCGGCGGTTGTAGCTGGCGGTGAAAACCAGCTGATAACTCATTGGCCGGAAACTCGTTTCACATGGGCTTCCGCCGATTCGCGGATGGCGTCTCCATTGGCAATGTCGCGACGGGTTTCGAGCAGGGCGGCTTCCAGCTCCATCTCGCGCAGGTAGTGGTAGTGCTCGATGCGCATCACCACATACTGCTCCTTGCCGCGCACGGTGATCACCGCTTCCGGTTCGGTTTGCAGATTCTCTTCGAGCGCGGTCACCCCGCGGGTCTTCAGGTCGTTAGCAACAATCGCATGCATGATCGCCTCCTAAAAAGTACGCCAAACAGTACTCTTAATAGGCTTATTGCGTCAACGAATCATAATTAACTATTGGGTTTCCGTAATTTGGTCTGTTATGTCTATTGATTCAACGTTCAAGGCCTGACCTCTGAGGTGCGTGCTATTTATTAAGCCGCTTTCTGGATGCGACGCGATAAGGCGCATACCCCATTTTCTCCCAGCTCTCTTCGGCTTCGACATTGCCGACCAAATAATGCAAATCGACGTATTCGATACCTTTTGATTGGAACCATTGCTCCATGCTGTGAACGAGTGCCGATGCGACACCTTGCTTTCGATAGTGTTCATCGACCCAGCAGAAGTTGATTTGGCCGATGGCCTTCACCGATGAGGCATCTAAGAAAGGTTTTGTGATACCGCCATAGATAAAGCCTTTTTTGATTCCGTCTTCTTCAAAAATGTAAATCTCGCCCTGATCGCTTTCTATGGCGTTTGCAAAGAATGGCTCATGAATTTCATCGTAGCCCGCTTCCAGGTTGCAGATGTACGGATCGGCGGTAGACGTTTGTGTATGGCTTATCAGCAGCTCAAGCCATTTTACAAGTGACGGGATATCTTCTTTCTTTGCTGTTTTTATCATTTGTTTGCTTGGGCTATCTTCACACAATACCAATTGTCTCCAGAATATTCCGCTTTACCCACCTCATATTCCGGCTTTATGAAAGGAGTAAGGAACTCGGGAATTGCGCCATTCCATGAATAGTCATCGAAATTATATGGAAAATCATCTTTGTTAGGGTTTGGTGTATGAAAATAGAGTGCATCTTGATATGAATCATGTGATGCGAAGGAAAGCCATACTTGATGTGGTTTCTCGTAGTTTTCGAGTTGTTTGATTACATTTTCAAAAGCAGTAAATGCAGCCTTTAAATGTTCCCTACGTTCTCGCCCGCCCTTGTTTCCTTGTCCTGTCCAATCGAAGTGATAATGCCAAAAGTCGAACCAATCATTTTTACCACCAATATCTAATTTAAACTCGGCAGCTTTCTTGACTAGGTTTCTGTAATATCTTTTTTTGCCTCTTAGTTTCTTCATTTCTTCACTTTCATTTAGTTTAGGAGTCTGTAAAGACCTATCCATTTGTTCGAGATGGTAGCACAGCGCCTATGATCTGCCAGCGACTGGAGTCTTACAATCAAAACCAAAGCCTGTAGAATCCGCCGCTTCGTTTTTTTCTGGAGTCGATAGTGGATCAACCGGTCATCAAGGTGCGCGGCGCGCGCGTACACAATCTCAAAAATATCTCGCTGGATATCCCGCGCGATCAGCTGGTGGTGATCACCGGCGTTTCGGGGTCAGGTAAGTCGTCGCTGGCATTCGATACCCTTTATGCCGAAGGGCAGCGCCGCTACGTGGAGTCACTCTCAGCCTATGCGCGCCAGTTCCTCGGCATGATGGAGCGCCCGGACGTGGATGCCATCGAAGGCCTTTCGCCCGCCATTTCCATCGAGCAGAAGACCACCAGCCGCAACCCGCGCTCCACCGTCGGCACTATCACCGAGGTATACGACTACCTGCGCCTCTTGTTCGCCCGCATCGGCCAGCCGCACTGTCACGGTTGCGGCAAGCCGATCACCAGTCAGCCGGCCAGCCAGATTATCGAGCATCTCTCGAAGCTGCCCGAAGGCGCCAAGCTGCAAATCCTTGCCCCCATCGTGCGCGGCAAAAAGGGCGAGTTCCGCAAAGAATTGGAAAGGGCAGGGCAGGATGGTTTCGTGCGCGTGCGCGTCGATGGCCGCATCCTGCAACTGGAGGACGTGGGCGCGCTGGACAAGAACAAGAAGCACGACATCGAGCTGGTGGTGGACCGCCTGGTGATGCGCGAGGGCATCCGCACCCGGCTCGCCGATTCGGTGGAGACGGCGCTGAAGTTCGGCGAGGGCACCCTGATTGCGCTGTTCGAGGATGGTGAGGAGGTTTTCTCCGAGCGCTTCGCCTGCCCCGATTGCGGTATCTCCTATCCTGAGATCGAGCCGCGGCTTTTCTCCTTCAACTCACCTGTCGGCGCCTGCCCGACCTGCGACGGCATCGGCAGCCAGACCGTGTTTGATCCCGAACTGGTGGTGCCCGATCCGACCCTGCCGCTGAAATCGGCCATCGACCCGTGGTCGGGCCGTGAGACTTTCATGTATGCGCAGACCATCGAGGCGGTAGCTGCCCACTACGGTGCCAGCACCGATACGGTATTCGATAAGCTTCCTGAGAATGTCCGTCAGGCGGTGCTTTACGGCTCCGGGCGTGAACGCATCAAGTTCAATTACGAAACCACCGGCCAGAGCCGCACGGTGGAGCGTCCGTTCGAAGGGGTGATCCCGAATCTGGAGCGGCGTTATCGCGAAACCGGTTCCGACGATGTGCGTGAGGAACTCTCCCGCTACATCAATGCCATCGACTGCCCATCCTGCCATGGATCGAGACTTACCTTGGCCGCACGCCATGTGCTGGTGGGCGGAGTCTCTCTTCCCTCAGTTACCGCCATGCCGCTCAGGGAGGCTCGCGATTGGGTGAAAGGTCTGAAACTATCCGAGCAGCACCGTACCATCGCCGAAAAGGTGCTGCAGGAGATCAATGCGCGGCTTGGCTTTATGGTCGAGGTGGGGCTCGATTACCTGAGCCTGAATCGCACTTCGGGAACGCTTTCGGGCGGCGAGGCACAGCGTATTCGTCTGGCCACCCAGATCGGCTCAGCACTGGTGGGCGTGCTCTATATTCTGGACGAACCCTCCATCGGCCTGCACCAGCGCGACAACGACCGCCTGCTGGCGACCCTGAAACGGCTGCGCGATCTCGGTAACTCCGTGCTGGTGGTGGAGCACGACGAGGATGCCATTCGCACCGCCGACTGGGTGATCGATATGGGGCCGCTGGCGGGCGAACACGGTGGCGAGGTGGTGGCCGAAGGCAAACTGGCCGATATTTTGAAGGCGGGTACGCTCACCGCCGATTACATCAGCGGCAAGAAGCGCATCGAAGTGCCCGAGCGGCGGCCGGTAGGCGAGGAACATCCGATGCTGGGCGTGGTGGGAGCCAGCGAGCACAACCTGCGTAACGTCACCGCCAGATTTCCGCAGGCGCGTTTCACCTGCGTGACCGGGGTGTCGGGCTCGGGCAAGTCCACGCTTACCATCGATACCCTCTACCGCGCTTTTGCGCGGCTTACCCGCAAAATCCCGGAGCGCACCGGAGCGCACGAGGAACTGATCGGGGCAAAGCTGGTCGATAAGATCATCGACATCGACCAGTCGCCGATCGGGCGCACGCCGCGCTCCAATCCGGCCACCTACACCGGCATCTTCACCCCGATCCGCGAGCTGTTTGCGCAGGTGCCGGAGGCGCGCTCGCGCGGTTATAAACCCGGACGTTTCTCCTTCAACGTGAAAGGGGGGCGCTGCGAGACCTGCCAGGGCGACGGCATCATCAAGGTGGAGATGCACTTTTTGCCGGATGTCTACGTGCACTGCGAATCGTGCAAGGGAGCGCGCTACAATCGCGAGACTCTGGATATCCGTTACCGGGGCAAGACCATCGAGGATGTGCTGGAGATGACGGTGGATGAGGCGGCCGAGTTCTATACCGCCATTCCGGCGCTGAAGAATAAACTGGAGACGCTGCAGCAGGTGGGGCTCGGATACATCCGTCTGGGGCAGCCCGCCACCACGCTTTCGGGTGGTGAGGCGCAGCGTGTGAAGCTCGCGAAAGAATTAGCGCGGCGCGCCACTGGCGATACGCTCTATATTCTCGACGAGCCGACCACGGGCCTGCACTTCGACGATGTGAACAAGCTGCTGCACGTGCTGCACGAACTGGTGGAGCGGGGCAATACCGTGATCGTGATCGAGCATAATCTGGATGTGATCAAAACCGCCGACTGGATCGTCGATATGGGCCCTGAAGGGGGCGACAAGGGCGGGCAGGTGCTGGTGGCCGGCACTCCCGAAGATGTGGCGGCCTGCAAGGCTTCCTACACCGGGCAATATCTGAAACCATATCTGAAGACGGTGAAATAACGAGACTACTGGAAAGCCGCTCTCGCCAGGCATACGATGGACCCGGTTTTCGGTATCCATTAAAACAGCGAGGTTTCACGGGATGAGCGTCAATGCGCCTGCCAACCTGAAGGGGAATCTGTTCGGAGGGGCGACTGCGGCGGTGATCGCGCTGCCGCTGGCACTGGCTTTCGGTGTCGCCAGTGGCTTGGGGCCGACCGCCGGACTCTACGGCGCCATCATCCTGGGATTCGTTGCATCGCTGTTTGGCGGTACGGCAACGCAAATATCCGGCCCGACCGGTCCGATGACGGTGATGATTGCCGCTGCCGTGGTTTCTCTGCATGGCGATCTGCAGCTGATTGCCGCCACCGTCTTTCTCGCCGGTCTGTTTCAGCTCCTGTTCGGGCTCGTAAAAATCGGCCAGTTCGTCCGTTATATTCCGTATCCGGTGATTTCGGGTTTCATGAGCGGGATCGGCGTCATCATTATCGTGTTGCAGATCAATCCCTATCTGGGCTTGCCGAACGATGCCTCGGTGTTGCATCTGCTGGTGTCGTTGCCGCAGAAAATCACCCAGACCCATTTTTCGGCATTTATGCTCGCAAGCCTGGCGTTGGCGATTGTATTGTTTGCACCGGAGCGCTGGCGCAAATGGGTTCCCGCACCCCTGATCGCGCTGGCGGTGCTTACACCCCTGAGCATGTTGCTGAACCTCGATGTTGCGACGATCGGAGATATTCCGTCCGGGCTGCCCGATTTCTCCTTCCCCGCCTTCGATCTGCAGTCCATCAGAATCATCATTCCTCTCGCATTCACACTGGCACTGCTCGGAACCATCGACACATTGCTGACATCGATCGTTGCCGATTCGATTACCCAGACGCGCCATAACCCCAATCGCGAATTGCTAGGGCAGGGGCTGGGGAATGCACTGTGTGCTTTTGTCGGGGCAATCCCGGGAGCTGGTGCAACCATGCGAACCGTTATCAACATCAAAAGCGGCGGCACCGGCAGACTTTCCGGTATGTTTCATGCGGTTGTACTGCTGCTGATCGTACTGTTTTTTGCGCCGCTGGCCGCTGAGATTCCGCTTGCGGTGCTGTCGGGCATTCTGGTCAAGGTCGGCATCGATATTCTCGACTATCGTTTCTTTGAGGTCTGGAAAGACAGTCCGCGCCACGACTTGGGTATCATGATCAGCGTCTTTTTCGTAACGGTGTTCGTCGATCTTATTACGGCGGTGCTACTCGGTGTGGTGCTGGCATCGCTTTCCATCGTCTACCGCATCACTCAGGCGACGCATATCGATCTGGTTGGCGGCGAACATCCCGATCATCCCGTGGACCTGAAGGACAAAAAAGCGCGCATTATCAAAATCGAGGGCGCATTCTTTTTTGGGTCGAGTAATGCATTTGAAAACAGGGTGAATACGGCGCTCGACATTCAGACCATGATTATCGATATCTCCAGCGTACCGTTTCTCGATATCACGGCTATTTTTACGCTCAAGGATATGCTCCTGACGTTGCAACGCGCCGGCATCGAAGTGCTGATCGTCGCCAAGAAAGAGCACCAGGAACAGTTGTTAAAGTTCAATAAGGCGCATCTTTTCGACAACATCCGTTTTTCTATGACGCTGAAGGAAGCGATCGGAAAACTCTAGACCGTTTGAATTCAGACAAAGGTGGTCTCGGACCAAGGCGCAAGTTGTCATCAGCGTGGCAAGGGCCTAGGCTCGCACGGATTCGAAATATGGGAGCGAGGCATGCTGAACAAGGTGACACTGATCGGAAATCTAGGGGCGGATCCTGAGACCCGCTTCACGCAGGATGGTACCTGCGTCTGCAATATCCGGCTTGCGACAACTGAGAAATACAAGAACCGCAATGGCGAGCAGGTTGAAAAAACCGAATGGCATCGCGTGGTGTTGTGGGGCCGGCTTGGCGAGATTGCCAACCAGTATCTGAAGAAGGGTTCGCAGGTCTATATCGAAGGCAAAATCGAAACCCGTAAGTGGCAGGATAAGGACGGCCAGGATCGCTACACCACAGAGATTCGTGCCAACGAGATGAAGATGCTGGGCGGTCGCGGCGGAGATAGCGGCGGTTCTTCCAGTCGTTCGAGTGGCGGTGGCGATTTCCCGAGCAAGGGTGGGCAGGCGCCTGCGAGCGACCCGTTTGCCGATAGCCCTGATTTTGGCGACGTGCCGGTAGACGACGATATTCCTTTCTAGTATCGAGAGCTCCGTTAATAAGTGCATCTTTCAGGCTTGTTGGCAGGAAGTGTGTTATGTGGTTTAAAAGAAAAAGGCTGCCAATTCCTTGGCCGCCCTTCTTGGAAAGGGAGTTACTTTTTACGAATCTCTAATAGTGCCGTTTCGATTTTTGGAGATAAGCCGATTTCATGGCCTTTTGCCAAGGCAGATGACAAAGGTACTGACGTATTGATAACTCCCTCACGTGTGCGAACTTTTGCCTGAACGATATAGTCGCCATAAGAAGTTAAGCTCTCTTTGAACTTGTTCTCTTTTTGTCGGACTTCACGAACCGGCTCGTAATAAGAATCATCGAGTGTATAGGTAACTGCATAAGTGTCTTCTGGATAGTCCTCAAGGCTCAAGTTGATTTTATAATGTTTATTGTTGCCTCGTTCGATAACTACAGGCTCTCCCTGATCATCCAATTCGAACATTGCTTTGATTTCTGGTTTTTGCATCATGATTGTACCCCCTGAAGATCCATTTCATTCGGGTCGACTGGACTCCAGTCACTTTCATAACGTTGACATAACTCTGACACCATTCTGATGGTTTCCGGGCCACAGTCTGGCGCAAAGGGCAGCCATGGCCATGCATTTGCTTGAATGCTACTGTCAACAGTTGGCCTGATGATTTTCTCTAACAGCTCTGTTAAGGCTGGCATAGGGTCAGCATTTGATAGTGCGCTTGGCAGTTTGGCTTCAGCGAGGCGAAGTGTTTGCAAATTGCTTTTTGCAAGCACTGCTCTTTTTTGCCCATCTTCTCGGACAAATGCGACTCTTAGAACTATCCAGAAAATGAGAATGAGTACAGCAGGGAAAAAGAGCTCATTCGGGACTTGTAGAAGGGCATCCTGAAATTTTTCGGGGTTCTCGGTAGCCATAAACATATCTACGACGGGAAGACTAACCCCAACAGCGGCAAATGCTGCAGCTATGTCAGTGGTATAGCCAAAAGCAACATGCAGCCGATAGAACCACTGCTGTCGTAATTTTCGGGCAGATATAAAATAAGGAACTATATCGCGCTCAAGAGCGCGCTTAACTGGATGTCCTGACATAAGTTACTCCCCATTGGCATGGTAAATTACACAAATATATGGCAACTTTATAACCTCTATGAGCCTAAAATAAACCAATGATTTACACCAGTCAATAATCCTCTTATTCTTTGGGCGAACAACCCAAATAGGAGAAACTATGCCACCTGTAGCCCCAACACCAAGACCGCCGTTGAATATTGTCATCACCACTACGAACACACCGACAGTTTCTTTCGCGGCAAATATCAAACCACTCTTTACGCCACATGATCGTGATGGGATGTTGAATCACTGCCCTCAGGGCAAGAGCTTTGATTTGCACGACTACGACCAGGTAAAAGCAAGAGCAGACAAAATGTTACGGGAGTTGGTTGCCCGTGAAATGCCAAAAGGTGGCCCCGCTTGGGACCGAGATGAGCTTCAACTTTTCGCTTATTGGATAAATCAAGGCATGCACCCATAAGTGATGTTACCTAAAAAGGGGGCAGAAATTAGACAACATGGAGTGGCTGGCAAAAATTGATTTGATTGCTCCTATATTCATACTGCTGTCTGCCCCCTCGTAGAGGCCGCCGAATTTAAGACTTCATCTTTAATGAGGGGGCTCTATTTCATTTCGGCTGAATGGTTTCAGGGCATTCATCGCTCTTGCCGCACCCTAGATATTTGAGATTACTATGATTCGATATTGTTGCCGGGGGGGATAGTTCAGCCGTAATGACAGTGGTTAATGTTGTTCTCAAGCTTACTCGTGTGCTAGAGAAGAAGTGAAAAAACCAGACGAAATAACGGATAAATAGAAGAGGGAATATGCCTGGAACATTTGCTCATATGCTCGCATCGCAAACTGCCGCAAGACGGGTGAAAAAAGATGATCACTTTCATTGGAAATGTATGAAGCAGCCTATTTGGTTGAGGGCAGGTTCGGTCGCCCCAGATTACCCATATTTACACTGGATGGGGATGAACCATGTCTCGAGTTCATGGGCCGATCTAATGCACTATGAAAATACCGGTGATGTAGTGCGAGCTGGGGCATCCATACTTGCGAGTGAATTTCCGGCAGACAAGAGCGCTGAAGAGGAAAGGCAATTTTATCGCAAAGCGGCCTGGCTTTTTGGATACCTGTCTCATGTGATTCTGGATGTCGCTATCCATCCCGTTGTAAGAGCGATTGTCGGTAACTATGACGAAAACAAACTCGAGCATAGAAAATGTGAGATGTATCAGGATGCGTACATCTTTAAACAAATAAAAAACATAGAATTAGTAAATACAGAATGGACCGATACATTAGTGGCGATCTCATCGGATGATGAGAAATTCCATGGGCCTACGAAAATACTATGGAGTAAAATGCTAAGGCAAGTCCATGGGTCGAGTATGGCGTTGGATATTGATGCCTGGCATCAAGCCTATATAAAGATATTGGATGCAGCGGATATAGACACGCTGTTTTTCAGACATGCACTGGCTGAAGGTGCAACGTCATATGTAAAAGTCGAATATATTGATGATGCGGCAATGGATAAGTTTATATTGGACATCGCCACTCCTACCAAAAAACCGTTTCCTGGCGACGATGCCATAGACTATGAGGAAGTTTTTCAATTTGGAGTGAGAAATATTCTTAAGTACTGGAAAATGCTTTCTGGCGCCATTCAGGGGACGGCTGATCCTGCTATGACAGAATTATTAAACTGGAATTTGGATACTGGAATACCGCAAGAGGAGGACCAAGAGAATGGTGTACCAACTTTCTGGAAGTAAGTACTACTTTGTTGCGCTGGCTTTCATCGCGGCATTTGTAATATCGGGCTGTGACGAAGCGGACAGTTATGAAGAAAAAACGATGGGTGAATTGGCAATGGTCGCAGAAGATGCCATGAGCAATATTGAAGACGAATACGATGGAAAGGTTCAACCTGCCCGCCTTGAAGAAGCGACGATCCGCGAAATATATGCGGAAAAACATCTTCCTTTTCATAAAGCGTTCGATAAAACGGACATAGCAATCGTGACCGATGGCGAATACGAAGGGGTTGTAGTCTGGGATACGAAGAATAGGAGAAAACTTCTTCAAGATCTGAATTGCACAGACGTAATCGACGATCAGGCTTGGAAAAGCGAAGTGTATGGCGATCAATTTACACTCGATTTCTCAGTCTGTTACTAAATGTGGCTACAGTGTTGGTAGATTGTACTACGAGAGGCAAATGAAGGTTGAAAGACTTTATGTGTATGAATGAAATTATTGTATTCAATAACAACACTCATTGAATAAGTGCTTGTATCAAGTGTTCTGAACCGTTCTGATTTGGGACACATGCTTATGCAAAAGGCGGCTTCGGCCGCCTTTTCTTTTGGCTTGCCGGGAAACCCCGGTCGGCTAGAGTGAATTGATGCGTCACCTGAAACTTGCCCTGATTCTGGGGCTGACACTGCTGGCAACTGGTGTCGAGGCTGCCGAGCCGCGTTTGCGCCCTGCAACGTGGGCAACTTCGATTATCTCCGACCAGCTGGAGAACTGGTACAAGGTGGACGATCGACTCTATCGTAGCGAGCAGCCGGATGCAGAAGCGATGGCTGAGATTGAGGCCTTTGGCATTAAGCGGGTACTGAACCTGCGCGAATACCATACCGACGATGATGAAGTCGAGGGCAGGCGGTTACAGACCTTTCATGTGCCTATCGATACCAGCCACATCAATGACGATCATGTGGTGGCCGCGCTGCGTGTTATCCTGGCATCGAAGGAGCCGATATTGGTGCACTGCTGGCATGGCGCGGATCGCACCGGTACCGTGATCGCCATGTATCGCATCATTGTTCAGGGTTGGAGTCGTGAAGCTGCCATCGATGAGCTGGTGCACGGCGGCTATCACTATCATGCCGTGTTCGACAATATCATCACCTATCTCAAACAGGTCGACATCAAGGCCATCCGCAAGCGATTAAAGTCCAAAGCCTGAAACCTGGCGTGCGCTGACAGGCAGTGCCCTGTTTTAACTAATTCGGTGTATAATAAGATTCACCCTGATGAAACGGCAGATGACGGAGGCCGATATGGATATTATTAAGCAATTCGGGATTTTATGGATGATTGTTGTACTGCTGGCGCCGCTACCGACGCAGGCTGCGAGCAAGGCTGAGATCGACGCCAAGGTAAAGGCTACGCTGGTCGAGTTCTACGATACGGTTAAAGGCGGCAAGGAGTTGGCAGGCAAGGCGCATGGCGTGCTGGTGTTTCCTGAAATTATCAAAGGTGGTGTCGGGATTGGTGGCGAATATGGCGAAGGAGCCTTGCTGATCAAGGGCAAGACCGTCGATTATTACAACACGATTGCAGCTTCGGTCGGCCTTCAGTTCGGGGCACAGTTCAAATCTCAGGTTATTTTATTTATGACTGCCTCGGCTTTGAAAAAATTCCGTAACAGCAAAGGCTGGAAGGCGGGGGTCGATGGCAGCGTGGCGCTGGCAACGCTGGGGGCGGACGGTTACGTAGATACCGAGACAGCCAGGAAGGCGATCATTGGCTTTATTTTTTCCAATAAAGGGCTGATGTATAGCCTCACCTTTGAAGGTGCCAAGATGAGCAAAATCAAGCGGAAGTAATTTCAGCCTTGAATCCTGAAAACCTGAGTGCCGAGGCCTTAAGCTTGTTCAACCATTTTTCCGAAGATGGCCGACGTGAGGCTGTTACGCTCTCTGAAACGCTCCCGGAGGATGAAGCCGTCTATATCGTGGCGCTACGCAGTATGCCGGAGACAGAACGGCGCAAGCTTATTTTTGCGCTCAGCCGCAAAAAGTGGGATTTATAGGGAGGGAGGTTATTTCTCTGACCATAGGTGTGGCGAACGCCAGCCGTACTGGTAGAGAGCGATATAGAACGGAAATATCAGCAATACCCATCCAGCCAGAAGCGCGAGCATTTCACTTGGCATGGTCATTTGTGCAAGCAGATGCCACTCCCCGGCCAGGCCGATGATGGGACTGATGATTTGGATGCCGATGCATAAAAGCAGCAGGGCTTGCCACAGGAATGCCTCGCCGATGCTTTTTTCGAATGCGAACCCATACAATCCCAGTGCCCCGGCAGGCCAAAGCATGATTTCGATATAGTCGAATATGTCATTGGGTGTTGTATTGTCGTGGAAGGCAAAAAACTCCGCAGCGGTGGCAGTGCAGAGGCCAAGCCAGAAAACGAAATAGATCCTCCAGAATATTTTCATGGTCGGGAATCTATAAGGTGCTCATCAGAGAAGAGCAAGCACCTTCTCAAGCCCTCCCTCGTTAATGGCATAGGCTGCTTCCGCCTGCACCTTCGGCTTGGCGTGGAAGGCGATGCCCATGCCGGCAGCCCGGATCATCGGCAGGTCATTGGCACCATCGCCGATGGCGATGGTCTGCCGCATCGGGATATCGAAAATCTCCGCCTGTTCGAGCAGGCAGCGGCGCTTGGTTTCGGCATCGACGATATCGCCCAATACGGCGCCGGTCAGTTTGCCGTGGTGAATCTCCAGCACATTGGAGCGGGTGAAGTCGAGGCTGAGTTTCGCTTTCAACTTGTCGGTGAAGTAGGTGAAACCGCCGGAGACAAGGCCCACCTTCCAGCCATGCGATTTCAACGTAGTGATCAGCTTCTCGGCACCATCGGTAAGCTCGACTCGTTCGGTATAGACGGTCTCGAGTACGGATGCATCCAGCCCCGCCAGCAGTTGCACACGGCTGGTCAGCGAAGCAGCAAAATCGAGCTCGCCGCGCATGGCGCGCTCGGTGATTTCGGCAATTTGCGCCTTGATGCCGAGGAAATCGGCAATTTCGTCGATGCATTCGCACTGGATCAGGGTTGAGTCCATATCCATGAACAGCAGGCCGGGTTGACTTAAGGTAGGGCGTGGGTTCGTCATGCACGGCATGTTGCCAGCACCTGCGGCGAAAGGAAAATGCAGATTGATTCATCGGTTCCAATAGCCGAGTTTACGCAAGATTAGGAATACGCAGGAGACGCTTATGGGATATCTCTATCTGTCACTGGCTATCGTTGCGGAAGTTATCGGTACGAGTGCGTTAAAAGCTTCGGAGGAGTTTACGAGGTTCTGGCCAAGTGTCGCCGTGGTGTTTGGGTACTGTACTGCCTTCTATTTTCTTTCTCTGGTATTGAAAACGATCGACATTGGTGTTGCCTATGCTATTTGGGGCGGGGCTGGCATTGCCCTGATTGCTCTCGTAGGCGCTGTGGTGTTTAAGCAGGTTCCTGATGCTCCTGCCATGATCGGCATGGGGTTGATTATCGCCGGGATTGTAGTGATTCAGCTGTTTTCAAAAACTGCCGGGCACTGAATGCCCGTGTTCATACGTTGATTCCGACAGACCGATGACGGAGATTGTGGTATACCGAAGGAGAACATCGCCGTGGGCAAGAAACTGAAAAAGAATAGAAGCTACGCCAGACCGATTCTGATCGGTCTGATGGGCGCCGGCAAAAGCAGGATCGGTAAAGGGCTTGCTAGTTTCCTGCAAATTCCGCTACTCGATCTGGATGAGATGATTGTGGCCGAAGTGGGTTGTTCTATACCGGATATTTTCGAAAAGCAGGGTGAGCAGGCTTTCCGTAAGCTGGAAAGCGAGATGTTGAAGCGTGTGATTGCCGAGAACGCGGTGATTGCCACCGGCGGCGGCATTGTCGAAGCGCCTGCAAATCGCAAGATTTTGAAGGAGCATCCTCCGGTGATTTGGTTGAAAGCATCACCCGAATATCTGGCTCGCCGTATCGATGGCGACAGCAATCGCCCGTTGATTGCACAGGGCGATACACTGAAAAAGCTGCAAGAGCTTGCAGAGCGGCGTTATCCTCTTTATGAGGAGTGTGCTGATCTGGTGGTGCCGCGCGAATTCATGAAAAAGAAGGAAGCGATGCGTATGATTCTTCGTTTTCTTGCCAAGTGGGAGAAGTAAAGCCTGCATAGGTCACTTCTTTCTTGCGCGGCCAAGAAAGAAGCAAAGAAGGCCGCCCGCAAGGCCGATACGTGTTCCTCTCAGCCGGGTCGAAAACGGGCGGGAAATAGAACTTCGAATTTCCTGCTGACCCGTTTTCTCCGCCGCCTGCTCGGTGCATCGGCAAGCGGGAGTCATTCTTCCTTTGCGAAACGCTGCGTCCTTTGCGGTGGAAGTCTCTTCCTCTGTGTACCCCTGTGTCCTTTGTGGTGATTTTTTTTACTTCTTCAATAGCTCATCGAGGAAATCGGCGGCGGCTTGTAGTCGCTCGCGGTCGCTTGCCCATGTTCCCTGCAGGGTGAGGTTGCCGTCGGGGGTCAGGCGGAAGCGGGATGGCTCTTTTTGCACCCGCATGATCAGGTTGCCCGGATCAATCGGCGACTCTGCCGTGAAAGTGAAACGCGTGCCGGAGCTGTTGCTATCCAGTTTGGCAAGCTGCATGGCGCGGGCCCGCCAGCGCAGGCGAGCGGTTTCAAGGCAATACTTCGCTTCGTCCGGCAGTTTGCCGAAGCGGTCGGTCATCTCTTCGAACAGCATGCTGATTTGTGCATCGGTTTCGGTGCGTGCGATGCGACGATACAGGGTCAGGCGCTCGCCTACCTGCGGGATATAGTCCGGCGGCAGGATGGCGTTCACTTTCAGGCGCATCTCAATTGGTGCGTGCGGTTTGATGGCCACGCCACGCGCCTCCGCTACCGCATCGGAGAGCATGTCGAGATAGAGATCGAGCCCGATGGCTTCGATGTGTCCGGACTGTTGTTCGCCCAGCAGATTGCCTGCACCGCGAATCTCCATGTCCTGCCGGGCCAGCATAAACCCTGCGCCCAGTTCGGTATGCTCTGCGATGGCCTGCAGGCGCTCGCGGGCGTCCGGGGTCATTGCTCGGGCGTCTGGGGTGAAGAGATAGGCATAGGCTTGCCGGTGGCTGCGGCCCACACGTCCCCTGATCTGGTGGAGTTGTGATAGTCCCAGCATATCGGCGCGCTCCACGATCAGGGTGTTGGCATTGGGTACATCAAGCCCCGATTCGATGATGGTGGTGCAGACCAGAATATGCAGACGGCCTTCATAGAAGGCGAGCATGGCGCGATCGAGTTCGCCCGGTGTCATCTGCCCGTGTGCAATACCGATTTCAGCTTCGGGAATCGCTTCGCGCAGGCGTTTGGCGATACGTTCGATGCTGCCAACGTGATTATGCAGGTAGTAAATCTGGCCGCCGCGGTAGATTTCGCGCCGGATGGCTTCAGCGGCAAGATGCATATCGAACTCGGAGACCATGGTGCGAATCGCTTCACGTTCGGCTGGCGGCGTGCTGATAATGGAGACCGCGCGCAGGCCGGAAAGCGTTTGGTGCAGGGTGCGCGGAATCGGAGTCGCGGTGAGCGTCAGCAGATCCGCCCCGTGGTGCAGGGCCTTCAGCTTTTCCTTGTGTTTGACGCCGAAACGCTGTTCTTCGTCCACAATCACCAGCCCCAGATCAGCAAAACGGAATGCCTCGGAGAGCAGACGATGCGTACCGATCACAATACGGACATCTCCATTGTTGATTCCGGTGGCAATGGCATCGGATTGCGCCTTGCCTTGCTGGCGGCTCAATAGCTCGATGCGTAGGCCGGTTCCGGCAAAGCGTTCGGAAAAACTCGCGAAGTGTTGATTGGCGAGCACGGTGGTGGGCGCCAGTACGGCGACCTGCTTTCCTGCTTCAGCCACCACAAATGCGGCACGCATGGCGACTTCCGTCTTGCCGAACCCGACATCACCGCAAATCACCCGGTCCATCGGTTTATCTTTCGCCAGGTCGGCCAGCACCTGATGAATGGCGTCGAGCTGATCGTCGGTCTCCTCGAATGGGAAGCGAGCAGAGAATTCATCGTATCGGCCCAGCGACTCTCCTTCCAGCTGGTAGGGCGGGCGTCCGCTACCCTGCCTTGCCGCATCGATTTCGATGAGCTCGTGTGCCATGACTAACAGATCGCGCTCGACCCTTTCTCGAGTCTTTTTCCACTTTGGGGCACCGAGTCTGTTGAGTTCGGGATTGTCGTCGCCGCTGTAGCGGTGCAGGCGATCGAGATCCTCCACCGGAAGATAGATGCTGGCCTCGTTGCCGTATTCGATGTGCAGGAAGTCGGCCATGACACCGCCGGATTCCATGCTTGTCAGTCCTTGATACAGGCCCACACCATGATCTTCGTGTACCACCGGATGCCCCGGCTGCAACTCCTGCAGGCTGCCGAATACGTCAGCACGGATGACAGCCGAGCTTTTCCGGTTCCGACGCGGTAGACGCTGCCCCAGAAGTTCGCGGCCGGTTAGAATGAGTTGCTTATGTTTGGGGAGTGAGAAACCTTCATCGAGGTAGCCGATAGCGGTGGCGATTCCTTTGGGTGCATTGTGCAACCCGTGGCAATGCGGGATATCGCTCACAAGGGCGGCGCAGACTTCCAGCATGCGCTCCTGTTGCCCGGGGCCGTGCCCGACCAGCAGAATGCTCCAGTCTGCTGTGAGTTTCTGCTTGAGTGTATCCAGCATCGCATGCAGCGGTTGTCTCTCGGACTGGAAGCTCTCCAGGCCTTTAGCCGGTTCGACGATGTCGGTTTGCGGCAATAGGGTGCTTCCCAGCGCTGTTTCGATCGCATACAGCTCCTGTGGCGCTAACACCGGCTCTTTCGACATGCGCACCATTTCGAACTGCGAGCGAACCTGTTCGGCAAAGTGCAGGCGCTCATTTTCGATATCTTCGGGAGCAAAGGTTTGTATCTGCTCCGGCAGGTAATCGATCAGCCGGGCGGTATGGTCGTAGGCCAGTGGCAGCAGTGCCTCAATACCCGGGTGCGGACGGCCCTTTTGTGCCGCTTCCAGCATGGGGTGTTTACGCAGTTGCGGAAAGCGGGCGCGGAAGGCCGCTGCAAAACGCTCTCGCCCCGTCTCATCGAGAATGACTTCGCGTGCCGGCACCGAGGTGAAGCAGTCAAGCGACTCGCCTGAGCGCTGGCTATCGATATCGAAGCGGCGAATGGAGTCGATTTCGTCGCCAAAGAGGTCGATGCGCAGGGGTTCGTTTTCGGTAGCGGGCCACACATCAAGCACACTGCCGCGCCCGGCCATTTCACCGCGCATCAGCACACGTTCTGTGGCCTGCATGCCAGCTTCGCTGAGCATCTCTTTCAGCTTAACGATATCGAGGTGTGTTCCGACCGAAAGCTGCCATGCATGCGCCGCGACAACTTCCGGTGGTGCGATGCGTTGCAGAAAGGCGGGTAACGAGGTTAAAACAAGACCCTGCGGATCGGGTTCGCGCGTCAGCCTTCCCAGTGTGGCGAAGCGGTCACCGACAAGGGCGTGGTGTGGACTGACGCGATCATACGGCAGCACTTCCCAGGCGGGGAATTTCCACAGTGATTTCGGCGAATCCTGCAGGAAGAAGGCAAGCTCTTCGGAAAGCTGCCTGTAGCTGCGCAAGCTAGGACAGACATAGACGCGCAAGCCGGGTTGCCGGGCCAGCTGCGAAAGCTGCCAGGCAAGGCCCGCTGTGCCGGCAAATTGAGGAGGCTGTTGCATCGGGCGGCGAATCATGCCGCAATGCCTGTATCGATGCTACCGTGAGGATGCGAATTGCCGATTGCGGGAGTACACTGTGCGGATGACTGGCGACAAGCTTTCGATTCGCAATCATGACCGCGATGCGGCAGGACTAACCTATGTTTACCCGGTGATTTCCCGCCGGGCAGGCGGGGTCTCGGTCGGCATCAACCTCAATCCGAACAACGCCTGCAACTGGCGCTGCATCTATTGCCAGGTGCCGAATCTAACGCGTGGCGTGGCGCCCAAAATCGATCTCTCCCTATTAGAAAACGAGCTGCGCAGTTTTCTCGATGATGTCATCAATGGCTCCTTCATGCAGGAGCGGGTACCGGAGGAGGCGCGGCAGCTGAAAGACATTGCCATTTCCGGCAATGGCGAACCCACGAGTTGCAGCGAAATCGATGCGGTGGTGCAGGTGATCGGCAAGGTGATGCGGGAGTTCGATCTGGTCGGAAATATTCGGCTTACCATGATTACCAATGGCTCCTATCTCGGTCGTGATGCCGTGAAGCAGGCGCTAAAGGCGCTGTGCGAGTTGGGGGGGCGCGTGTGGGTGAAGGTCGATTCGGCAACTTCGGAGGGCATGCGCCGCATCAACAACGTAAAGATGAGCCCGGATGCGCTGATCAAGCAGATCGAGGTGATTGCCGAGCTCTGTCCGACCTGGATTCAAACCTGCATGTTCGAGTGGCAGGGCGAGGAGCCATCGCAGTCCGAAACCGATGCCTATCTTGCTTTTCTTGATGCCTTGAGGATGGCGATGGTGCCGATTCGCGGGATTCTGTTGTACGGCCCTGCAAGGCGCGTGATGCAGCCGGAGGCGGGGCTTGTGTCGGAACTGCCTTCCGAATGGATGCAGCAGATGGCGGGCGATATTGAGGATAGGGGCTTTGTCGTCAGACTGAACCTTTAACTTCGGAGGAAGTATTAGTCGTTTTCGTGAAATGCGTCCAGCAGAGTCTCCAGAGCATCGATGTCCACTTTCACCATACCTTGCGACTCCGAAGGGGTGATGATCTCCTCTTTTTTAAGTGCACTGATAGCGCGGGAAATGGTTTCGCGACTGGTGGATAGCTGATCGGCCAGTAGTTGGTGGGTCGGTAGTTTGGCGATGATATCTCCATCCGTGGTTTCCGTACCGTTGCGGCGGCAGAAATCGCACAGGAAGTCATATAGCCGGTGCGGCACATCCATGGTGCTGATGCGTTCGAGCACGTGGCTGGTGCGGCGCAGACGCGAGACCACTTCACCCAGAAGTTTCAGGGTAATGGCGGGCTTTGCCATCAGCAGGTGCTCCATATCGCGACGGCGAATCTGGCCGAGTCGCGAATTTTCCATGGTGGTGACGGTAGCCGAGCGTGGTTGGCTGTCGAGCAGCGACATTTCGCCGAAGAAACTGCCATCCCCGAGTATTGAAAGAACGACTTCCTGACCATCGGCCGTGTAGTAGGATATTTTAACCGAACCATCGAGGATAACGTACATCGCATCGCCCGGTTCGCCTTCGTGCACGACGATATTTTTCTTGCCGACCTCATGGGTGCTGACAATGCTGCGCACCGCTTCGAGTTCATCGTTATTGAGTTCGGAAAACAGAGGGACTTTCTTCAGGATACCAAGCATTGCGTTACTCCCGGCCGCGGCTGATAGATACAGGCCATGTGGCCATCAGCCGGTTGCCAAGCTTGGGCCGAATGATATCCATCGCGTGCTGGATTTTTTTCTGATCATCAACCACCTCAACCAACAGAGGGAGCTCACTCGCAAGGGAGAGGAATGCTACAGAGTGCACGCCGCTTTCCCCCATGCCTTCAATGCCACGAACCACGGATACGCCGTGCAGGTCTGCCTGCTTGCATAGCTCAAGAATGGCTTCCATCGCAGGCTTTCCGTCGATGGTATCCGATTCGGTCAGGTATATTCTGAGGCAACTGCCTTGCTGCATGTTCCCGCCCTCCGTGTGCGACATCATACTGGTACCGGGAGCGGGAGTCGAACCCGCACGCCAATTACTTAGCTCAGGATTTTAAGTCCTGTGTGTCTACCAGTTCCACCATCCCGGCAGGATGATGCCGCCAGCAGCCAATCATGCCAACTCGCACGGATAGGGCAAGCACAGCAAACGGTTTGAACGATTGACGCAAAGCGGTTGAAACGGCACGCTATTTGCTCAAGGGCGTGAAGGAGGTGGGGTATGAACCACGACGAGCGTCGACAATTTGAGCGTTATCCGGTCAATCTGGACGCAGACATTATGTTCCGGAGCGATGATGGCGAATCATTCAGGGAGTCGTGCCATCTTCGCGATATTTCGGGTGGCGGTCTCAGCTTTATTACACGCCATGGCGAGTGGTATCAGGCAGGTCAGCACATCAACGTGATTATTCATCTGCCGGGTGAAGAGGCACTACAGGCAAAAGTAAAGCGTGCGGGAACAGTGATGTGGGTCGGAGGAAGCTCCGATGGAGAAACTTCAGTAGGCGTATTGCTTGATGATCTGATGGTGTTTAGCCAGTCGATGGACGACGTTGAGCTATGACGGTTGTTAAGCCCTTTAAAAGCCACTATCGAGGCTTGCTGCTTGTTCTCTTTTTGCTGACCGTAGTCGGTGTGGCTGCCTATGTGCGGGTGGCCTATTTGCTTTATGAGATATATGCCGCACTGCACGTGATCGACATGGTGGCGCTTACACTACCGCTGCTTGCTTTGCTGGGGGGCTTCCTCCAGTACTGGTGGACAGCGCACCGTCTGGAGAAGGAATTGGTAGTGAATGTGCAGAAGAGCAAGCAGATGACTGCAAAAATGCTCTCCTATATCAATGACCTCGGGCAATACCAGCAACGGCTGCAACATGAGAAGGATCTGCGAGATCGCCTGCTGAAATATGTGAGTGCCGATGTGGTGGAACAGATCGGGAAAAAAGAGCTTCCTGAGGATATGTTCAAAAACGAGCGTCGTGAGGCAACGGTTCTCTTTGCCGATGTGCGTGGTTTTACCACGATGTCGGAGTCGATGCAGACAGAAGAGCTGATTCTCATGCTCAATAACTATTTCGATAAGATGGTGGATGTGATTTTTGCGCACGGTGGCATGCTCGATAAGTTTATGGGCGATGAGCTGATGGCTGTTTTTTACGATAAACACTCATCCGAATCGGTGGCAGCAAATGCTGTGCATGCTGCCATTGGGATGCAGGAGGTGGTCAAGCTGCTATCGCTTGAGCGGGCCAGGCAGGGGAAATCCGTGTTGGAGGTAGGTATCGGTATCAATACCGGGCATGTTGTGGTCGGTAATGTCGGCTCCAGAAACAGAATGGATTACACCGCCGTGGGCGATGCGGTTAATGTGGCTGCGCGTTTACAGGGGCAGGCCGGGCGCGGTGAGATTGTCGTTAGCGACAGCGTTTATAAAACGTGTAAAGATATTTTCCGAATGGAACCAAAGGGGAAGCTAATGCTTCGGAACAGGCGGGAGCCGGTGCAGTGTTATGATGTTATTCGGAAGTAGCGAAAGATAACATTCAGACTGTCTGGAGGCAGGGGGGGGAATCGAACCCCCGAATAAAGGATTTGCAGTCCTCCGCCGTACCACTGAGCCACCCTGCCGATTCAGACCTAGGAACTTTAAAAGCGCGAACTAAAAGGGGGCCGAAGTCCAACGAACTTTTGGCCCCCTGAAGCTGGAGCGGGAAACCGGGTTCGAACCGGCGACCTCAACCTTGGCAAGGTTGCGCTCTACCAACTGAGCTATTCCCGCGACGGGTGCGAATAATGCCAACCGGCTGTATGCTGTCAAGCTTCGTTAGCGATTGTCTTGAGCCCGGTCCGAAGTTATCGTATGCGCAGATTGCTCCACTCCGGAGCTGTGTGGAGAAAGCCCTTGATTTCAAAAGAAGAACGCAAGATTTACGTGCTGGACACGAATGTGCTGGTCCATGACCCGAGTGCGCTCAAACGTTTCGATGAGCACGATGTAGTGCTGCCGATCGCAGTGCTTGAAGAGATGGATAAGGTCAAACGTGGTTTTGACGAAACAGCCCGAAATATACGTGAGGTTTCCCGTCAGCTCGATGAACTGAGCGAAGCCTGTGAAAACCTTGAAGAGGGTTGCACGCTGCCGGGAGGTGGCGCACTGTTTTTTGAGCTCAATCACCGGGCACTGGAGATTCTTCCCGAATCGCTGGCAAAGGGAAGCGGCGATAATCGCATTATTGCGGTGACCATGGCCTTGCAGAAGGAGCACAAGGATCGCGAGGTTATTCTGGTATCCAAGGATATCAATCTGCGCATTAAGGCGCGGGCGTTAGGTCTGGTGACCGAGGATTATCGAACCGATCGAATTGTCGATGATCTTGATGTGCTGAGTAGTGGGCGCTTTGACCTCGATGAAGATTGCTGGAATGCCATGGGTAAAGATATGGAGGTTGAGGAGAGTGCAGAGGGCACGGCCTACCATGTAACCTGGCCCGAAGAGAAATCGATGCCGCTGGTGAACGATTTCGTGGTGCTGCCGGGTGAACGTCAGATTCCGCTGAAATGCGTTGGCTATGATGAAGAGACCCGCAGGGTGCATCTGCATGATATCGAGTCGCACCGCACCGAGCGCAAGGCGATCTGGGGCGTTGCCGCTCGCAATATGGAGCAGAATATGGCCATGCACCTGCTTATGGATACCAACCTTGATCTGGTCTCCATGCTGGGCCAGGCGGGCACCGGTAAAACACTGCTTGCACTGGCCTGCGGTCTGCATCAGGCGCTCGATCTAGGGCTGTATGAGAAGATTGTCGTCACCCGTGCCACAGTGCCGATGGGGCAGGATATCGGTTTCCTGCCGGGGTCAGAGAAGGAGAAGATGGAGCCGTGGATGGGCGCAGTTAGCGATAATCTCAAGCTGCTGCTTGGTGACGGCTTCACCGGTTTTGGCGAACTGGGACAATACAAAATCGAGGTGACCGCGATGTCATTTGCACGCGGGCGAACCTTTACCAAGACTTGGCTGATTATCGACGAAGCGCAGAATTTGACGCCGCACCAGATGAAGACGCTGGTCACCCGCATGGGCGAGGGCTCGAAGATCATCATCCTCGGCAACAATGCACAGATCGATACCCCGTATCTGACTGCGCACTCCAACGGGCTCTCTATGGCCGTGCAGCGTTTTGCCGATTGGGAGCATGCCGGGCATATCAACCTGCGTGCCAGCGAGCGTTCCCGTCTTGCCGCTTATGCGGTGAAGGTGCTGTAGCTCAGTTTTTCGGCCACTGGTTACTATCGGTTAGAAATTCGATATCCGTTTCGTCGGGACGGATGTATTCGGAAAGTTGCAGATCGAGCACGGCAAGGTCGGCATCCGAAATGTCACGGTCTGCTTTGGTGCGGGCAGCAATACGCTGGCGCAACTCTGCTTCCGGGATATCCAGCCAGAGCATTCGCGGCGGCACACCAAGCTCATCTCCGATCTGTCGAACCATTTCCCGATCTTCGCGGCGGATGAAGGTTGCATCCAGTATCGCTGTGAAACCTGCTTCGATGGTTTCTCTTGCCGCTTCAAACATAGTGGCGTAGGTCTTTTCGCTCATCTCTTTACTGTAGAGTGGCAGCTCCGGAAGCTGTATCGCTAATCTTTTTCGGGTGGCGTCCGAGCGAATGATGACGGCCCGCTCTTTTCCGCAAGCCAGCAGCGCTAGATGACTTTTACCGCTGCCGGATAGGCCGCCAATGGCAATCAGGCGGGGGAATGTAGCTTGCAGAAAACTGCGGGCCAGAGTGAAGTATCGACGTGTTTCAATCTGTTGCGCCATGGCAATCGACTCATCTTCGCCAGCCAGCAGGTGTGCCACTTTGCTGCGCACACTGGCACGGTAGCTTAAGAAGATCGGCAGCAGCGGAAGGCCTGCATAATCGCCTGAATGTTCCAGCCAGCGCGACAGGAAACGGAAGCCGAGATCCGGGCGTTTTCGGGCGGTGCAATCCATCACCAGAAAAGCCACATCGTTGAGTACATCGATCATGCGGTATTCGTCGCTAAACTCAATGCAGTCAA
This sequence comes from Mariprofundaceae bacterium, assembly GCA_050302175.1. Classification (GTDB taxonomy): domain Bacteria; phylum Pseudomonadota; class Zetaproteobacteria; order Mariprofundales; family Mariprofundaceae; genus JBNLAN01. Next base: position 165,174 of record JBNLAN010000009.1, read on the forward strand.
AAATACACGGGTGGCCGTCGATCAGTGCGATATTTCGCAGGTGTAGGTCACCATGGCAGCCACGGATTTTCGATTCTTTGCGCTCTTCAAACAGTGCTACATGCTGGCGAATGGTGTTGTGGTATGCCTCGTGCAGTTCGGTCAGCTCATCCGCGTCGACTGCATCAGCAATGCTTTGCAGGTTGGCCTCGATGTGCCCGGTTAATAGTTGTGGCGTGCCGTAGGCCAGGTTGGCATCAGCATGTTCGGCGTGCCGGTGAAAGTCGGCCAGCGTGCTTGCCAGTTCATCCATCCACTCCGGCACGAACTGTCCTGAATCCAGTTGATGATCAAACAGCGCCTCCTGCTCGAATTGGCGCATCTTCAGGCACCAGTCGGCCGGTTGCTGCGCAGAACCAAGGGTGTAAGCACCGAGTCCAAAACCGATGGGCAGCACTTCAAGATAGAGCGATGGTGCCAGGCGCCGGTTGAGTTGCAGCTCCAGTTCGCAAAAGTGATGGCGTTTGTCGATGCTGCTGAAATCAAGAAAGCCGAAATTCACCGGTTTTTTGAGCTTGTAGGCGAACTCTCCGGTCAGGAATATCCATGAGATATGCGTTTGCAGCATCTCCACCCGCTTTACCTTATGCGGGTAAAAAGAGGGGGACAGCATGGCGCTGACAATGGCCGGTAAGGGTGTTGCGGAGTCAGGCATTATTTTCCCGGCTCAGGCTGCCTGACCACAGGACAAGGTAGTAACGCTCAAACGCAGGAGAGGAACAGCGCCCGATTAATGTCGGAAATGCTGATCATGCCGATCAGTTTGTTGTTTTCAACCACCGGGATACGGCGCAGATTTTTCAGGCCCATATAAGAGGCCGCTTTTAATACTGGATCGGATGGATCGACATACATCGGGTTGGCAGTCATGAGGTCCCCGATCTTACGTTCCAGTACTTTGTTGTAGCCATCTTCCATGGCTTCGAAATCACGGGCGTGCACGCCGTCGTGTACATAGTCGCCGTAGTTCGGGTAGAGCGGCAACATGATGTCGCGTATGGTAATGATACCCACGAGTTCGCCGGCATCATCGATCACGGGAATGGCGCCACATCCGCGCATGATGAGTTTTTCTACCACCTTGCGGACTTTGTCATCGGTTTTGGCTGAAATAGGTGATTTGGTCATGACCTCGGATACTTTCATGTTCCCCTCCGGTTAGATGTGTAGTCAGGCGTTTCATTTAGCCCTAGTGATGACAGTAGCACAGGCTAGTCCGAAAAGTCATCCTTCCGGGCAAAAGATTCGCGCAACAGGCGGAAAAGCTGTTTGGCTGCGCCACCCGGCTTACCACTCTGTTGTTCGCGTCTGGCATTGCGCAGAAGCTGGCGGATGCGGGTGGTATCGAGGTTTGGGTGCTCGCCCATAAGCTCGGTCAGAGCGGCGTCACTGTCGGATAGCAGGCGGTCGCGCCACTGCTCAACAAGGTGGAAGTCGGCATCGAGTATATGCTTGTGATTTTCCAGGTCGCCCATGGCTGCTTCAATGGCTTCGGTATCCATTCTGCGCAACAGTCCGCCGATGAATTTAATTTGACGTTTGCGGGCGGCGAATTTCATCGATTGCGCGGCCTCAATGGCCTTTTGCAGCTCTGCAGGGAGCTGAAAGCTCGCAAGTGTGGAAGGTTCAAGCTCGGTCAGCTTTTTACCAAGTTCGGTCAGTGCCTGCGCCTCGCGCTTCCGTTTGCTGCGTCCGCGGCCCTCTTCCTCGCCCTCGTCATCCCACATGGTTTCAGTGTCATAATGATGCATGCGCGAACTCTAACTGGCATGTGTGTTCAAGGCATCAATAGAGTCCAACCCCGCACATGGATGTGCGGCGAGCAAAAGGCAGGAGACCGATTTAGACGGACTTTAGGTGAGGGCCTGGAAGGCCCGAATCAAATATGCTCGCGGGTTTTGTGGAAGGTGATGTCCGGCCACTGTTCCATGGTGTAGTTGAGCTTCCATTCGCTGGGGGCAAGATAGGTGAGGAATTCGTCGGCGTCTTCGGCGAGGCCCGATTCGAACTGGCGACGGAATTCGGCGAGTTTCTTTTCATCCTTACACTCAATCCAGCGCGCAGTCTGGAACTCGGTGGCGACGTAGTCGGCGTCAACGTTGTACTCCGCTTTCAGGCGCGCCACCGTCACATCGAACTGCAGTACACCGACTGCACCCAGAATATAGTCGCCGCCCAA